>JANXYM010000119.1 GCA_025350045.1 Methanomicrobiales archaeon
GCCTGATAGGTCGATATGAGAAAGTTAACAAAATTGCTGCTCGTGCATTTCGGGGGATTCACAACCGCTCGATCTCCATTCCGGGTTTGTCTAACTCTCGAATTGGAGTTACTAGCTCTTAGATCTTTCGGTCGAAACCAAGTGCGTAAGTCCTATTTATAAAAAAAATTATGTGTCAGTTAAGGACACGGACTCCCGTGTATAGGATTTTCCGTCAGGTCCCGTGCATTCCAGGTGAAGGTCCCTTCCCCCGATTCCATCCCATGGGACATCATCGCGGGAGCCCACGCCGTAGCAATAATCAGTCTGCTCTCCATTTTTCCAGTGAAATGCAATCTCGATATTGCCGGCATAGTCATACGTGATACTCCAGCCCTCTACCTTCGGAACAGAATAGGATTTTCCATTCCCGTCGATTTGCGTAACCACCGTGAATGTATATTCCCTTTTCAATCCATTCTTGTATCCGGCTGTATCCACGCACTGTGGGGGGATCTGCCCGCACGTTCCGTCCCATCCTCCATCATAACATCTGCTGTTTGTGAAAAACGTATACGGGGAACAGCCAGGAGAATTCTGCATACTATTGAGAATTGCCCACTGGAATGCAGTGTTACCGTCAACAGCAACGGTCGGGGTGACTTTCCGGTTATCAGGAGTGAACACCGGTACATCAGAGAATCTAAGGGATATATCCATTGGCGGTGGGTCTGCGATAAAATCCAGGACACTACTGATGCCGGGGAGCGCTGCCCATTTGGAACACTGGATCACCCCATATTCATCATAGCACCGTCCGTTGCACAGGCCGTGGCAGTGACCGAACACGACTGAGTTGTCCCCGGCTTTTTCCGTGCAGTAATCATAACAGGCATCATGATCGATACAGCCCTTGTGGGATGGGCACACGGTCAAATTTTTATAGGTGCATATCCCCTCGTTCACCTGAACCTGCAAATCGCCAATGTTTGTGCACCTGCTATCGGGACAGTCCATACCGCAGGCCCCGCGGCATTCTGCCCCTGATGATAATCCCGTCTGGCGCAACTGGGGAAATCCACTGGTACCTATCGGGCACGGACCGGCATAGGATCCCGGGTTTGTGGGGTTATCCGTGATATAGGGAGGTTGTGGGAGAAGAAGGCGATCGTGTTCAGCGTTCGCATTTCTGATACTCTGCATATTCTGGTCAAAATAATTTGTTTCTCCTATCGCAGCTGCTGGCACTATCAGGAACGTGCAGGCAATACCGGCAATAATCACTGCCGCAGAAAAGCAGGCAACAGCATACCATAGCAAGGACATTTTTTTCATCGATGATCAGCCCTTCCAGATAAATACCATTGAATAATCTTCCAAATACATTGTCCCTGCAATGGGATCCAGGAGCAGGACGGGGTATTGTGTTCCTGCAGGAGACCGGAGCCGGTATTTGCCATCCGATATCTTCTCCCATGAACCCGTGTCATAGTCTCCCGTTCTGGCGTCACGCAGGGTGGCTGTACCATCCGCACTGAACTGCATCTGCAGTGCAGATGACTGGATATCCCAGGTTCCGATAATCAGATCAGCCGGCGAAGTGCTGCTGCCCGGCTGAACGGGTTGCGATGCTTCCGGTTTCGCAGTAACGGGTAATGTGGATCCCGGGTTCATTACGGGCCCTGGTCCATCATCCGCAGGATTGGAATTGGAATTTGTCTGGTCATATGGAATGCTGCTTCCCCCGTAGGAAATATCCGTTTCGTCTCCGAACAGTGGAAGGATAATGAAATACCCCACAGCAATAATTGCGATAAGGAATAATACCCCGCCAATCAGGAGAACCATTCCCAATCCGGAGCCTTTTGGATCAGCAGGAACCGGTGCCTGCCCGGCCCCTGCGGGTACGTTGTTTTCCACTGGCTGCAGTTTCGGTAAGGGTTTGCCGCAGCTGCAGCAGAACTGGTTCTTATCCGGATTATCTGAATTGCAGTAACTGCATCTCAAGAGAAAACACCCGATCCTGATGCGTACCTATTTTTTTGAAATATATGATGTTACCGAAATTATTTTTAAGGATTCACAATTACTCCCAAAGACCGGGGAACACTTTTTGAACAATATGCAACAATCGGAAAAATGCTACAAAAAATGTGAAAATCTTCGTGGAAAATAATCACGGAGTTTTCCGTCAAAAAAAAAAATAAAAAAAAACTACTATTTTTCAGATCATGAACAATCCGGCGGGGTTACTCGCAGTAGATATCGTTAGCCCATTCCTCGATGATTCTTTTCGGTGGCTTGCCCCGACCGCCGCCTCTTGACTGCCGTGACGGAGCAGCGGACCGGTCCTGTTCGGTCTCTTCATCATCCAGACTGAGCTCCTTTGTCTCCTGCGTTTTTTCTGCCGGCTGTTCTGCTGCCGGTCGCGGGGCATGTTCCCGGTAATTATGCGGCCTCCTGTTGCCATGATGCCGGGGCATGTCTCTCCGGGTATTCGGGATGTTTTGTGTAGGGGGAGATGTTTGTGGATTCCGGGTATCTTCAGCCATATGTGTCAGGACAGATAATACGGGATTGGTTGCAGAAATAGTTTGCCCTGCTTCTTTTGTGATGCAGCGCTCCCCGATCATCTCTTCGATGCTATTTCCGCGGGAAAACGGAAAAGAAAAATCCAAAAAGACAATAATAGAACAAAGGTCCGGTTTTTTCAAAAATCCTGTTGAAAATATCGCGCATTTCATGTCAGGTTAACGTGATCAGAAGAGAAGGAATCTACCATTCTTTTTTCCTGGTAAATTATGTTCAAAGTTCAATGAAAATCGAATCAAAAAACAACGCATATATACCGTTGCGAATGACTTAACCGTTCTAATAAGGACCGGCCCACCTGAGTTTGGCGACTGGATGAACCGAATCCTACCCGAAGGCATGACATAATCAACTTCTTTTATCTTGAAGGTTTTGGTCGTGCTGCTGAGTGAAACGTTTCGATAATCCAAGGTGGCATCTGCATGAAAGTATCCGGAATTGCGAAAATAATCTGTACAATAATGCTGATTTTCATAGCATTCATACCAACGGTGTGTGCTGAGGATAACCAGAATCAGTCAGTATCCGAAATGTCGAGTGAGGTTCAATTGATTCCCCTCCAAAATGGGTTTTCAGTATCTACGGAATCAGAGTTCACTTCACTACCGGGAAGAACGATTGAATCGGAGAATTTTGCCCAATCGAAGACGATGAGTAGTCAATCGTCAGTACCGGTTGACATGGCCGGCATTGAGTGGCAGAAGATGTCGGGAGGCAGCATGGGGGATGGTTTTATCGACATTCAGCCGACTGCCGATGGGAATTATATCACAGCCGGTGTCAGCGGATCCTGGGATATGAAGGATGACAATGGGAATATTGTTCCCGGGTATGCAGGTTCTGCTGAAGCGTGGATTACAAAAATTGATACAGCAGGAAATACCCTGTGGCAAAAATTGATTGGGGCGAGGGGATATGATCAGGCAATGAGTATCCGGAATACTGCAGATGGGGGATATATCTTTGCCGGGTTTACTAATTCAACTGATGGCGCGTTTTCGAACCTTAACCATGGAAAGGAAGATGGATGGGTTGTCAATCTTGATTCTGCCGGTAACAAGACATGGCAGACCTTACTGGGCGGAAGTGAAAACGAACATCTGATGAGCGTCCGTCAGACTTCGGACAATGGCTATATTGTTGCAGGATATACGGAATCAAATGATATCCAGAATGCCGGCACATATCACGGCAATACGGACATTTATGTTGCCAGGCTGGATTCAACTGGTAGTATTGTTTGGCAGAAAGTGCTTGGTGGAAGTAAATATGATTTCGGGAGCAGTATCATTCCGGCATCGGATGGCGGGTACATTCTCGCAGGATATACGCAATCCAATGACATTCCTGACGCTAACACAAACCATGGTTATTATGATCTTCTTGTGATGAAACTGGATACTTCCGGTAATCCGCAATGGACGAAACTGATCGGAGGAAGTGGTGGAGAAGTCACCGCTTTCGATAACATGATCCAACCTACCCTCGATGGCGGGTATATCCTTACCGGTCAGACAACCTCTTCTGCCAATGGCGATGTAGGAACAACTCATGGTTCTGCTGATGTGTGGGTTGTCAAACTCTCTACGAATGGGACCATCCAGTGGCAGAACCTGCTGGGAGGCACCGGGTATGATGACGGGACCGCTATCCGGCAGACTCCTCACGGGGATTATATACTGGTTGGAAGGACAACCTCGAGCAACAGCGGAGATGTTGGGCAGAATAACGGGGGGTGGGATATCTGGGCAGCAAAACTGGATTCAACTGGAAAGCTTCTGTGGCAGGACGCTCTTGGTGGCAGTGCGTACGAGCAATGCTCCGCCATTCAGCCGACACCCGATGAGGGATTTATTTTCGCGGGGTATACGGAGTCGGACAACACCGGAAATATCGGAACAAATTATGGATACCAGGATGCATGGCTGGCGAAGCTGAAGCCGCGGCTGGTTGTGGATGTGATTGATTCTGATACTCAGGGTTGGGTGCCTAATGCAACGGTTTTCCTGCACGATATGGCTCATAATGAAGACCAGAACCTGACGGCATTGATCAATGGCCGGGTTGTCTTCACGGGTTCCGGGGCATCCGACCAGTTCCGGTTAACAAACGCGAGCAATTATACCATAAGAGCAACTGCGGATAAGTACCGGGACGGTGCTCCGGTTGGTATGGTGTTTGCTCAGGATGGTCAGCGGGTGATTCTGAACCAGACACCCCTCATCGCTCAATACAATAACTCGTTTTCCATCACTTGTATCGAGAATTATGATCATATCTGCGGGAATGATGGGGTTTGTTCCATCTCGGGTTCAATTGATGAGTGTAATAATGTTGCATCAAAACTTATCGGTGCCGGATATAAGATGAATTTCTATCATAAGGATGGGGAAGTAACAGACAAG
>JANXYM010000008.1 GCA_025350045.1 Methanomicrobiales archaeon
GGAGGCGGACGCATTGACGGGTGCATTGTTGCAGAGCGTTTTCTATGAGATGTTTGGGGATCCGGTAACGAATGTGCGTGGGTGGACGGTTAAAAGAATAAAAGATGTAGCAATGATCGAAAAAAATGTCGTTAATCCGGATGAATCGAACGAAAGTTATCAGACATATGTCGGATTAGAAAATATTGAGAAAGAGACAGGCAAACTTACTCAATCTTCGGAAATTGATTCTAACGAGATCAAAAGCGCAAAATTCCGATTTTCAAATGAGCATATTCTTTATGGAAAATTACGGCCTTATTTGAATAAGGTCGCTCTCCCGGATTTTGACGGGATTTGTAGTACGGACATTTTAACTATCAAACCTCTCCTCAATGAATCTACCAGAGAATTTTTGTGTTATTTACTCCGACAAAAATATTTTGTTGATTTCGCAAATGAGCGCTCAATTGGCGCTAACCTCCCAAGAGTAAGCCCCAATACGATTTTGGATTTCAAGGCACCTATTCCTCCTCTCGCCCTCCAGTGGCAGTTCGCCCGTGTCGTGCAAGAGGTGGAGCGGCTCCGTGAGAAGCAGGTGGCATCGGGCCGGCACATCGAGGGGTTGTGCGAGGGGCTGATGCAGAGGGCGTTTGCGGGGGAACTGGTGGCGTGAGAATCAACAGCATAATCCCTAATTATACGCCTCATCGTGATGAAGTAATTTTAAGAAAACAATTGCGTTTTCCTTTGCATCAATCACGTAAAACAGGACAAAATGTCCGATGTGGACCCGCCACTGGCCCTTGAGCGGGGGATGAAGCGGCTTACCCGATTCCGGGTTTTCAACAAGGAACCGTATTTTTTTCTTGAGTTGCTCGTACCGTGCAGGACTCTTCGTCCGAAGCTTCCTGCAGGTCGAGGCCAGATCGGGATCAATGACGGCCCGGTAGCTCATGCTTCAATTTCCTTAAAAAAATCATCAATAGAATTATACGTTTTTCCCTTGCCTTTTTTGATATCGGCGTGGGCTTTTTTCAGCTGCCTGATAAGTTCAGGCTTGATCGCCGATTCCGGGGGATAGACATTCTCATCGATCTTCTCTTCAATGCGGTCAAGCCGGCTGATAATATCGGTGAGTAATGATTCAATTTTTTCATTCTTTGCAAGACCTCCGGCAGACTCACGGACTCCTACAGGTTTTTCACCGGCTGCGATGATCCGTTGTGGATCGTACGCAAAGCCTTTCCTGCTCCGGGACCCGGATTGCCCGGCTGCTCTGGATGTCATAGTAATGATGATGTTTGTATTCTTCTCTTCAATAGCCTTTTGTCATAACGTTTTACCGGGGAATTGGCAGGATAACCCCGCTTAGACATAGATAACCTCGGCGAGCACATCCTGCCGGATCACCGGTTTCAAGGAATCTGATGTCACCAGATCCACCGGGTTCCCGAGTTGCTCGGAAAGGTAATTTTCAAGCCGCATAAAGGTGACGAACCCCACTGGCTTTGAGAACTCCACCAGCAGATCGATATCACTAGCGCCCGTCTGCTCGTTCCGGGCAACTGAACCAAACACCCCGATAGTCTTGACGGAATACTCTCTCGAAACTTCTCCTTTGAGTTTTTTTAAGGAAGCGAGGATATCCTGCCGGGTGGACTTCATGGCTGTACCTATGTAACAGTGGGTGATGAACTATTAATAAATATTAATGCCGGGTCTGTAATCAAGTTGCAGTTCGCCTGTGTCGTCGTGCAGGATGTGGAGCTGATTCGTGAGCAGCAGGTGGCATCGAGCTGGCAAATCGAGGGGGTTCCCTCCCGAATTATTATAATAAGAACAACACAAGTATCATTATGAGCTCTGGTGTCACGATCGATCAAGTCTACCAGGAGATCAAAAAAATCCGGGCGGATATGGTAAAGCGGGAGGATCTTGAAGCTCTCGTGGATACGGTAGAAATCCTCAGCAGCCCGGCAACCATAGAGGCAATCAAAAAAAGTGATCGTGACATCCAGCAGGGCCGGGTAAAGACCATCTCATCAATCGATGACCTGCTCAATGAGAGTGACTGATGGCATGGGTCATCAAACGGACCGATACTTTTCTTGAAACTTTTGCACAGGTCCGGAATAATAAAAAGGTCATCGCTGAACTCAGCAAGAAACTCACCCGGCTGGCGGAAGATCCATTACATGTTGGCGGCTGGTTATCGGGTTCACTTCACGGCAAGAAATCAACGAGAATTGCAAAACAATACCGGCTTATCTTTCTGCCGGATGAGCATGAGCAAGTCGTCTATCTGGTTGCAATCGACCATCGCGAGCATGCGTACGATTGATAGCGTGCCGTTTTTTTTATGAGTGGGGGGAGTTCACGAAAGTCATCGAAAAAACCCGTGAATCCTGTAAAAATGCAAACAACCCGATTTTAGATCATTTTGTTGACGCCAACAAAATGGTTTCCCTTTGGTCCGGTTCAGAACGTCTCTCCTCTTGGCGGGGGCAGGGTCCACCATCTGGATTGACCGTGCCAATTCTGTTAACTTTTTTTAACAACAATTTTATAGCTTGTTTGCAAACATCTGGGAAAGGACATTCTCATGAAACAACCGTTTGAGGGATTATTCGGAGATACCTGCGAGACCCGGCTCCTCCAGTTCCTGCTGCCTATGTACGGTATCGAGTTCGATATGGCCGAACTTGTGGAGGAGATCGGGCTCACCCGGCAGTCCATCGCAAAAGCCATGAAAAAATTTTCCGACCGGGGCATGGTGAAGATACGGATAGATGGACGCACCTGGCTCTACTCGATCAATGAAGAGTCGCCACTCGTAAAACGTCTTGAGGATTTTGATAACTCGCTCATCGAGTCAATGATTGGACCTGCGGAATTTAAAAAGATCGAGAATGCGCATGAAAATCAGGTCCATGCTTCCTCGCAAAAAGAATCCGGGCAGGTGTCCAGAAAGCCCCGGGTCCCGTATGGCACATCCGCTGATGCGGCACCCTGTGTAGCCAGCCGCACCGGGAATTATCTGAGCAAAAAGGGTCAGGTAAAATAATAATCGGCATCCCTTAATCCCTTCTTCACCCAATAACTATCAGGATTCTTACACCATGCGTCTCGCCCCCGAACTCAAATCCAAGATCGACTCCCTCTGGGATAAGTTCTGGAGCGGCGGCCTCTCCAACCCGCTCCAGTCCATTGAGCAGATGTCGTACCTCATCTTCATGAACCGGCTCGAAGCCATGGACACCTTCGAGCAGAAGAAGGCGCAGGCAAACAAACAGACCTACAAATCCATATTCGAAGGGCAGGAAGAATGCCGGTGGTCGCACTGGAAACATTTCCCGGCCGACAAGATGCTCATCCATGTGAGGGACAAAGTCTTCCCGTTCATCAAGGGCATCCATGACGGGAAAAAGACGCTCTTTGCCCAGCACATGAAAGATGCCGTCTTCCTGATCCCCAAACCCTCGCTCCTCCAGGAAGCCGTCACGATCATTGACGAACTCAAGATATCAGCACAAAACCGGGACACCCAGGGCGACATCTACGAATACCTGCTCTCGCAGCTCGCGACCTCCGGGAAGAACGGCCAGTTCCGCACGCCCCGGCACATTATCCGGATGATGGTTGAACTCGCGGATCCGGATATCAATGACCGGATCTGCGATCCTGCCTGCGGTACAGCCGGGTTCCTGGTCAACTCCTACGAGTACATCCTCAAAAAATACACGAGCAAGGATAAGATCGAAGTAGATTCCGAAGGGGGATATCATAACCTGCTCGGCGACAAGATCACTGAGCCGAAACACTGGGAGAAACTCTGGAAGGATACCTTCTACGGGTATGATTTTGATAACACGATGATCCGGATCTCGCTCATGAACATGATCCTCCACGGGATCAAGGCGCCCCAGGTTGCCCTGCGGGATACCCTCTCCAAAGGGTTCACGGAAAACGACCGGTATACCATCGTCCTCGCAAACCCGCCGTTCAAGGGAAGCATCGACAAGAGCGACATCAATGATGCCCTCACGATCCAGACCACAAAGACCGAACTGCTCTTTGTTGAGCGGATGGTTCACCTTCTTCAGATTGGGGGGAAGTGCGGTGTCATTGTGCCGGATGGCGTGCTTTTCGGCAGCTCCAATGCCCATAAGAAACTCCGGCAGATCCTGCTGGAGCAGTGCCAGCT
>JANXYM010000019.1 GCA_025350045.1 Methanomicrobiales archaeon
ATCCGATTCCGCCCACTTTTGCAGCCAGGTGAATAACAATGTCAACATCTTTCACCGCAGCAACACAGTTTTCCCAGTTTCTTAAATCGGATTCTCTGCTCCGGGGGATATGAATATCATTCTTGTTTACGCCTTGAAGCAATAATTTGTTGAAAAGAACCGAACCTAAAAACCCGGCGCCGCCCGTGAGAAGAATCCGCTGATTTTTCAGGTTTAACATGGTTATCGTCCGTCACCCTTTTTATGAAGTATAGTCAGTATACGTGGATTCGTTGTTTATCCAAAACAACCGCTTTGGGATTACCTGTCCCGGTCCGTATTCCCGAGATCGACAGCCACCACATCATGTCCGCGGGACTGCAATTCATGAACAAGATTCGTTCCAATGAACCCTGCTCCGCCGGTTACGAGAATGGTATGAGACTCCATGATATCCACGAACCCGAAAGTTTCCTATTATACTATGGTGATTATTCCTTTGTTTAAGATACCCGTCATTTTTTCTTATTCATGATAATCACCAGCGCATTCAGGATAAGTCCAGCAATGATCATCAGCAATCCGAACCCCAGGAGGGCTGCACTCATGAGGGAGATCGTAAGGGAATATGTTGAGGCAATGAAGTATTCAAAGAACGAGAATAAACCGATAACAATTCCGCAAAGGAACAGGAAAATGCCCGGTATCCCGAATGCAAGCAGCGGCCGCTTGTAACTGATGAGGTTGATAATTCCCGCCAGGACACCAAACCCGTGGGTGATGAAATTCTTCTTATGGCTGTGCGGAAGCTCGTAGCGGACCGTGATGGGCACTTCTACAATCACCAGCCCGCGTTCAGCAAAATGGGTGATCATATCGGATTCAATGCCATAGCCATGGGATGTGAAATCAAGGTTTTCGAGCGCCCGGGAAGAAAGTACCCGGAAACCGGACTGGGAATCGGTGCAGGTATGACGGGATCCGATCTTCGTGAAGAGATCCAGGGTTTTCTGCCCCACCCGGCGATGGGAAGGCACGCAGCCTTTATCGTCCGTGAGGAACCGCGAGCCAATCACCAGGTCCGCCTTGCCATCGAGCACGGGTTGGATCGCAGAAGCGATCTCCCGGGTCTTGTGCTGGCCGTCGCCATCAATGGTGACCGCAGCCCGGCAGCCAAGCTCCCGGGCGTGCAGCAACCCGAGAAACAGGGCATGGGCTTTCCCCTGGTTCTCGTCAACGCGGATGACCTCTGCCCCGGCCAGCCGTGCCACGGATGTGGTGTTGTCCTGCGATCCATCATCAACGACGATCACCTTCCCGACAATCTGGCAGGCTTTTAAAACAACACTGCCGATCATCAGTTCTTCGTTGTAGGCGGGTATGACTACGATGACATCGCTGAATTTCCCGTTCCCCGGCAAGGGATGCGGGCCGGCAGTTGATTCTTCTGCTGTCTCCAAGGTCTCGACCCTTTATCGTAGTTTCCGGATAGGCATTGTAAATATTAAATATATACGATTTTTATCGGAAAAATAATCCGTTTTCCCTTCCTGCCGGGGATGCAGCGACTCTCACGGATATGAATGAATTTCAGCTATACTCATAAGGTAAAGGACAATCGGGTAAAAAATCCTCAAATCTTTCTATCCATGACTGTATATGATAATTAATTAGGACTTACGCACATGGTTTCGACCTAAAGATCTAAGTAAGTAACGCCAATTTGAGGGTTAGACAAACCCGGAATGGAGATCGAACGAGCGTGAACCCCCCGAAATGCACGAGCAGCAATTTTGTTAACTTTCTCATATCGACATATCAGGCATGCTCATGCACGGAAGCATCCCGGTGTTTGCCCGATGAACCAGAGTCAATAGCCCATGATTCCGTCAAGCAGTTATTAGAGCGACAGCCTCACCACACGGAGGCGTTATATGACGAAGCGAAACGGTTAATCCGGGCTGATGAAGGTACTGGTAATCGACGATAGTACCCTCGACAAACCCTATTCACACCCGATTGAACTGGTCACCCGGCGCTGGAGCGGGAAGCATCACCGGGTAGTTCAGGGTATCAATCTGATCTCAACCATCTGGACTGATGGTTCTGCGATAGTTCCGGTGGATTTCCGGATCTATTGTCCTGACAAAGACGGGAAAAACAAAAATGATCATTTCAGGGATATGCTCATAGCGGCAGACGAACGAAAGTTTCGGCCCGGTTGCGTCATCTTCGATTAATGGTATTCGAGTAAATTGACAATCTGAAATTGATCCGTTCACTGAAGTTGCATTGGTGTACGCGGCTCAAATCCAACCGGTTGGTTGATCCGGATCATTCGCATAACCGCTCGGTTTCTGATATTGATATCCCTCCCGAAGGAAGAGTTGTGCATCTGCGCCAGTACGGTTTTATTAAAGTGTTCAGGATCGTTCACTCCGATAAGGAACCCGAACATTGGGCTACGGATATTCTGGATGCTTCGGAATCCGACAGAAAATCGTTCAAGGATCTTGGATGGAATATCGAGGAGTATCACCGTGGCATTAAGCAGTGCTGTGGCATCGAAAGATGCCAGCGCCGCAAAGAGATTGTACAACGTGGCCATATTCTACTCTCGTTGCTCGCTTTTCTTCGCCTCGAATCTCATCGCTTGAGTTCAGGTTCCAGCTGGTATGAATCCAAACGCTCGATTCATCGATCGACTTCGTCTCTCTTTATTGCTTCACCTGCGTTCTAATCTGGTTTTTTTATGTGCTATGTCAGAAGTCTCTCTTTTCTAGACATCTTCAACCGCGTAAATCCTATTAATCAATCGAATCATTAATATATTTTAAAAAAAGAACCCTATATCAAATCTTATTGATTAAAATGGGGTTGTTACACGATATGCAAAGAGTTTACGTAGGAAATAAGAGTCTGACACGATTTCTGGTTGTCATATCCATTCTGCTGTTAGCCGGCATCCCGGCGGTTTCTGCGTATGCAGCGACACTTGTTTCACCGATGGATATAAATTGTGTCCAACCCGGAGACATGGTCAATATCCATGTTACCGGGCTTTCGGCAGGAGACCCGTTCACTACAGAGCTCATCTCAACCGATCTGGCAACGAGTGGTGGAACGGTCGCGTTCAGAAATTTTTATATGCCGTTTGGATTTGATCCCGGCACATCAACAATTAATGCGGTAACAACAGGTATTTCCGGTCCCACTACATTGCGTATCGTTGACGCAGATGGTACCGTCTACGAAGGAACGGCCACCGGTTCACCGAACACCATCATATCCCATAAAGATATCACCCACCAGCAGTACCAGGTCCACCAGATGACGGGTACTCCTTCGGGCAGCACGGTCGGGATTGACTACACCATGGGCGGTACATCAGTTATTCCGTCTGATGATCCTGCATCTCTCAGGTTCGTAATCCACGATGTAACTACCGGACATCTCCGGATACTGTTAAAAGAAGGTGCCACAACCCGGCTGGACACAACCCTCCGAATCGGGCCTTGCGGGGTAACCAACCCCAGCGGGGGCAGTGATAGCACCCCGTTCGAGCCGCGAACCCCGACCCCCCTCACAACCTCCGCAGCGTCAGGTACCTATGTGGCACCGTCAGTAACCTATGTGTATGAAAATACACCAACCCAGGTAACGGAAGTCCCCGTATATACAACCGAAACTACTGTCCCTGCAATGGAAACCACGACAACCGTAGCAAAGACCCCGGTTGCTGCAGCGGTTCCCGAAACCACCAAGACTCCCCTGATGCCCGGTATCTTTGTCATCGGTATCATTGGTCTTGTGGGATATTTCGTTGCCCATAAAAAAGTTTGATAACCCCCGGACTTTTTTAATTTTAAATTTTTATCTTTGTAATCACAAAGATTGTGCATACATAAGCGGAGTTGACCTGCGCTGGTGACGATTTGCCTGCTGAAGGTCTTTAACCAGGATACGATACCCTTGTGGTGCTATTGCGTTTGGGATATTACCTTTGATTTGAACGACTGCACAAAACGGCATGGCAGGAACCCGGAGCTCTCCCATAATTTGTTATATCCTCACCAGGTCAGACAAATCCTCCTCTCTCCCGGGAGGGGGAAAGCACGTGGGGAGAAATCCCATGACTTCCTTTTCCCGGACGGTCCCCATCCATGCATCACAAATACTATGGGGAAACCATAGCAGTGGGGGGTATGCGAGGCATGACCTTCAAGGAGTGTCAGGATGATTCAGGTGATCTCTTCAGAGCACAAACCAACGATAATTTCCATCTCCTGAATCTCACCGAATCCCGGACTCTTCCATAAAAAAACAGCAGAGATATCCGGGGGTGACATGTTTTTTTTAATCCGGATCAACGTGAGAAATTTTTATCAGTCCTCCCGGCGAACATACCGTAAAGATTCCTGAAAAAAACACATTCAGGAGTCCTTCTGGCAACAGGGATACAGCAGCATGGAATGGGTGAATAGTCGTTTTCATAATCAGGAGGATGACCGTTTATGCATACACGGTTAAATTCGGTTTCATGGCAGATGATCTTTTTACTAGGTCTTCTTGTCTGCGGGATGGTCCCGGTATCAGCCACGGAAATTACCCTCTCCCCGGATCAGGTTGCACAGGGTGACAGAATCACCATCGATATTAAGGATCTTCCCAACAGCTCTACGTTTACCCTCCAGATCGAATCGGCCTTTCGCGTTACTCCGGGAACTGACTTCTCCTTCAGGACATCCGATTTTTTCATGCCCCTCTCCTTAACGAACGGTGAATTATCTGCCTCTACGGAAAATACCCAGACAACCACGCTCGTGATAAATAAAGGATCCACCCAGATGAGCGTTGGCAGAAGATCAGATGCAAATGGCATCTTCACCATAACAGAAACCCAGAATATCCCCGGCGGGAAGTTTGATTTTATCGGTATCGAGGGAACCGCGTTGCCGGATAAGGACACGATTGTGTCGAAACTGCAGATGTCCGGCAAAAAAAACGGGCCGGACTCTTCGAGAATATCGTTCGTAGTGACCGGTATCGAGAACGGGGTAATCTACATCACGGCACTTGTTGATGATTCACCCGTTCTTGTGAAAAAGGTTACCGTCGGAAACGGGCTTGCCGCTACGGCAGATGTCGCCTCAGACAGGGTGTTTTATTCTGTTGACCGGAAAGTATCGTTAAAATCCAGGACTCTGGATCATGCTGAACTCATAGCGGTTCAGAAAAATGCCGTCCCTGCGACATGGCTGCAGATCAACAAAACATACATGATACTATCCGGATCCCCGGCCCTCTCCGGCTCTATCCTTTCATTTACGGTTCCGAGCCTCCCCGGGACTGATTATGCCTACTTCATCGGCTGTTACGATGGCATCCGGTGGAGTCCGGTGCCGAGCAGGGCAAGCGGGGATAAGATGGTCTCTGCACCTGTCGAAAAAGCCGGCACCTGCGGTCTTATGGCCTATTCCCCGGAAAATACAGCCGGTCCGGCAAAAGTGCCCGCAACGGACAACACACAGGTTTCCGTGCAGAAATCACTGAGAATCGCCTCGATTGCCCAATCCTCCTCTCCGGTAAAGGAAAACCCGGCTGATGCGGGCATACTGCCGGTCTGCGGGGCGCTGATCGGAGCGGTTCTTCTCGCGGGATTATTACGGACACGGGAGTAACTGTCTGGCACCTCCCTCTTTTTAGGGTGAGAGGGGGTCACACTCATAATTACTAAAAGAGTATAACCGAGGATAAAATAGGACTTCTACAGAGCCCAGGATCTCACCGTTCTTAAATAATACCATGGATAATACTTGATGAAACATGACGCGGCCACAGCACCCGGTTGACACAATTATCGAAGCCTTCACCCCTTCAAAAATTTCCGCCGACCTCGCGGCATGCCTTATCTGGCTGATGGTGGCCGTCTGTTGCGTCTATATTCCTATCCTCAGCGATTCGTTCCTGCGGATTATCTTTGGCGTACCCCTCATCCTTTTTATCCCGGGGTATGCGCTTATAGCCGCATTATTTCCCGGTGCAAAGGATATCGATGGCATTGAACGGGTTGCACTCTCGTTCGGGCTTTCCATTGCCATTGTTCCGCTCATCGGCCTTGCGCTGAATTACACCCCCTGGGGAATCCGGCTGGATCCGATTGTGGTGTGCCTTTCCATCCTGACCCTCTGGTTATGCGTGATCGCCCAGTACCGGCGGGCCTTACTGGCAAAAGAAGATCGTTTTGTGGTACCTGTTGAAAGGATTCGGCAGAACCTTGCAGCGGAATTTTTCCCTGGGAATGCACCCCGTCTTGACCGGGTACTCTCCTTCATCCTTCTCATCGCTATTGTCGCGGCGGTCGTGACTACGGTCTATGTCATCGTGGTTCCCAAAGAAGGGGAGAAATTCACGGAATTTTTTGTCCTCGGCGAGAAACAGAAGGCAGCCGATTATCCAACCCGCCTGGCAGTCGGAGATAACGGGTCTCTTTTCATCGGCGTTGGTAACCACGAGTACCGGAATATCAACTATACGGTTGAGACGTACCTCGTAAACATGAGCTTTGATGAAAGGACAAATACCTCAACCCTGCAGAAGATGGACCGGGTCAGTCGGTTTACCGTCCCTGCCTCTCATAACCAGACGGTGATCACGCCCTATATCTTTGCACCCAAATCAACCGGCTACAACCGGATTGAATTTCTCCTGTTTAATGAGACCGTGCCGGATGAACAGCTGACCGGCATGGACCGGATCAACCGGAGCTACCGGGACCTGCACCTCTGGATCACCGTCAGGTCACGGTAACAGGGAATAGACTGCCGTAATGGAGCCATTCTTCAGGTTCACGTCGCAACGTTCAACCTGGACCGCCCGCCCGGTCCCCTCGGCAATCAGGCAGGCAAAAAGGCTGGAAACCGGGCAGGGACTGGTTATGCAGCAGCGGGGGGATTCGGCAGACAGGATCCTGCACCCCGAAATAAAACGGAACCTTTCCAGCCGGACTGTAATTATCTCGGCCTCTTTAGTAATGGTTGCACGGTCGGCGATCTCAAGAATATCTACGGCAACTTCACTGATGAAATCGTTGAATGCGGTGATATCTTTGGGAACGACCAGGTGTTCACGCTCCTGTATCTCGCGGAGGAGGGGATAGCCTGAAGGAACCGTCAGCAACCCGGCGGTATCCGGGCCGGTCACAAAGGAATCCTGCGGAAGGGGAGAGCCATTGTACACGGAAACCGGCAGGAACTGCATGGTAGCTGCCCTGCCGTCTTTTCCTGCAGGAATGATACAGGCATTGCCCTGGATGCCCAGGTCCGCACAGAGGCGGCTCATAGTGATGCATCCCTGGACCGGGAGCAGGCTCACGTACCGGATATCGATTGGATCACTGGTGGATAAGGTTGCAAGAAAAATACCGGTCAACAGGCATATGAGGGCAGCAATCACTAAAGCAGCACTCGTGAGATCGCGATGGTCCGTTACAACTGCTGTCACCACGAGCACAGCTGCGGTGAGAAGAAGGACAAGGGCCGCACGATAATAAGGATTCACCGGGAATAATTTCATAGATGGGCTCCGGAATACTGTTTTTTGAACTGGTAATTACGAATCATCTGGATGACGATGAGAAGAACTATTCCCACACCAAAAAGAATCAGCGGGAGCCTCACATGGTTGGATAGCTGCAGGATCATCGTAACAATTGCAGCACTTCCCCAGAAAAAGACCAGGAGAAGGTAATCTTTTTTCAGGGACAGGAGCCCCAGTGCCCCGCACGTTATTCCTGCGAGCATGCAGGCAGCAAACAGTCCGGCCCAGAGGTTTACTACCCCGGTTGCAACCACAAGGGGCTCACCTGCACATACCAGATAGAACGCACGATCGTGCCGGGTACGGGTCAGGAAAAGCACAATACCCGGCACGAATAGAAGCGTAAGGTTGAGATACCCGTACGGATGGGGATTCATAGCCGTGATGAGAAGGACACCGGCAACCATGGCGGCAAAAAACCCGAATTCCGGTCTCATCCCGCTCATGCAAATGCCTCCACGGTCTCAGCACCCATCCGGCTCCAGCCGGCAGACTGAGAGGAAATGGACCCTGTATCCGGTACCCGAACATGGACCCGGAATTTCAACGATCGGGCCTGCCGGATAATGATACGGATATGGCTTACATCACCAGTTCCTCCTGAAAAGAGGAAAATATCATCCATGGGTAAAGGGGATAGCGTTCTTACCAGCTGGCCGGAAAATGCTGGTTTTTTCTGGTGTTGTACTGCAGCGAGGTAGTTCGCATGAAGTGTGGCAAAAAACGTGCGAACGGGAATATCCTCCTCAGCCAGGATCTGGTTTTCCAGCAGGCGAATCTGATGTCTCAAATCAGCCCGGTCATGCATATGGTAGAGATGCACGGTCCGGTGTACCGGGTGCATCCATTCCCTGAGTGCAGACATGCACCGCTGGATATCTTTCTCTTCACCGATATACTCAAGAATGTTGGGGCCTGAAACCAGGAGGATTGAAACCGAATGGAATGTCCTGACCGAGTATTCCGCCATGCCCGCGACTGCAGTAACAAGGCGGCTGAACTCCGCGTCAGGTACCGGAGCACCGCACCAGGGGAGATCTACTATAAGAAGGGGGGGCAGGGTGATCATCCCGGTATACTCCCGCACAAACAACCTGTCCTGCTTGGCAGAGCGTTTCCAGTCTATGTTGCGGCTGTCATCTCCTGCATTATATTCTCTGAGTGACCGTATGCCAAATCCGCTTAAGGCACTCATCTTTTCAATCTCCCTGCTCTCAAGGGTCGACCGCTTCAGCGACGAATCAAAGAGACCGGTGGGCTGGACCAGCAGGATCGGTGAGGGGATGGCATCTGCAGCAAGATCGATACCGTCGGAAAAAAAAAGATTCTGCACAACCATCGAAATCCCGGGAAAGTGCATCTCACCATGGATTACCGGTGTGATGCGGTACGAAAGGCGGAATGCCTGTGGGTCTGGGCCGGATACGGCAGTAACTGCGGTTGTGCCGTCCTGTACAGCAGCACCGAAGGCCACCCGCTCCGTGATCTCCACATGCATGCGGGGAGGAACAATGAGGGTTATGATGGTTGATACCCGCAGGGTGGTGCCCTTACGCACCATCGTTCGTTCTGGAGCCCGCTCGGTTTTTACGGATGCAACCGTTTCCCGGAACTGCCGGTCAAAGATGAGATACTGGCCGGAAATTCCCAGGATTATAGTACATCCCGCGAGCAGGGTTGCCATATCATCGAGAATATACGCACAGCAGAGTATCAGGGAGGCGATAAGGCATAATCCCCGGGTACATCGTCTCAGCTGCACAACTCAGAGCACCTCTACGTTGTTCAAGATATCATCCAGCACGAGTTGGGTGGTAAGCCCTTCGACTTCGGCCTCCCGGGTGAGGAGAATCCGGTGACTGAGGACCGCGGGTGCAATCTGCTTGATATCATCGGGAAGGACAAAGATGCGGTTCTGGAGTGCGGCCATGGCCTTGCCTCCCCTGACCAGGGCAATAGATGCACGGGAAGAGGCGCCAAGATCAATATCGGGGTGTGTCCGCGTAGCAATAACGAGATTACGGATATACTGGAGAACGGGGTCTTCAATTGTGATCTGCTCAATGGTTTTTATATGGTGCTCGATTGCCCGGGGAGACAGGATGGGATTGAGGCTTTGGGAGAACAACTCCCAGTTCAAATGTCCGGAACTGGCCCTTCGGATAATACTCAGTTCATCATCCGCATTCATGTACCCGGAACTGATATTGAGCATGAAACGATCCCGTTGCGCTTCAATTAAGGGAAATGTACCTTCAAACTCAAACGGGTTCTGCGTTGCAATGACAAAAAACGGGCTGGGCAGTGCCATGGTGATGCCATCAATGGTGACCTGCCGCTCGCTCATTGCCTCGATAAAGGCACTCTGGGATTTGGGATTGATACGGTTGATCTCATCGGCAAGAAGAATGTTGGTAAAGACCGGGCCCTTTCGCAATGAAAAATCCCGGGTATTCTGGTCAAAGATCCGAACGCCCACCATATCGGATGGCTGCAGATCGATGGCACCCTGGATACGGGTAAACTCACAACCGGTGATGAGGGCAATGGCTTTTGCTATCGTGGTCTTTGCAGTCCCGGGTACTCCTTCAATGAGGACATGGCCTTCGCTGAACAGGGCAACGAGGATAAAATCGATCAACTGTTGATTGCCCACCACATAAGCATCCAGTTTTGTATGGATTGCCCGGTGCAATTGTGAGATCTCAGCTATTTCCTTCTCGATTTCTGCCAAGCCCATCAATCCCCTATACCCACTTCTTTCTCCAGATCCATGCACCGGTCACCATCAGTATCCCCAGGAGGAGCAGTTCTATAGGTACTAGTGTTCTTATTACATGAATTATTTCGCTAATCCCTTCAGCACTCCGGGTCCGCGAGTTCATCTGGTCGATAAGAACAGGGCCCTGCTTCCCGATGAGGTTTTGTATTAACTTGCGGTTATCCCGTTTCTCATCCAGCCCCTGCATGGCGTTGATAAAGATACTCGGATCAGAGAGGACAACAATCCTGCCCTTTCCTCTCGTTTCATATGCCAGTACCGGAAAGGATCCCAGTACCTCCCGGCTGTTGATTCGTCCATCGCCATTGCTGTCTATCCAGCTCAGCACCGATGTCTTCATGAGAGGCTCTCCCCCGCTGAGAGAGGCAGCCCTGTTCATGACTATGGAACGTGTGTCCCTGACCAGCGGATCATCCCGGGAACGGTACACTACAATTGAGTAGGGGTCGGCATACTCCCGGTCAAGGCTGGACAGGTTTCCCGGGAGGATGGCAATGCGGCTGTCCAGTTTTCCTAAGATCGCAGTGCCCGTTCCGAAATCATCGGCAAGAACGAGAGTATTTCCCCGCTCGACAAAGCTCTTATATGCGTCAATCTCGGGACCGGTTGGCAACTGGTCCGGCGCAATGATGAGCAGCACGGTATCGTTCTTATAGGTCAGAAGCTGGTCCGGGTTGGTAATTTCAATGGTCCTGTGGCGGTCGAGATCAGAAAAAAATGCTGATGTGCCGTTCCAGCCGCCGTTATACCGGGAGAATTCAAGCATGTTTGAAGAGAGGTGTCCGATAAGGACAAGGGCAGCAAGAAGCAGGACTGCTGCAGTAAACCAGAATACCGGCCTAATGATCCTCACCTTCCAGGGATTCGTCCGTTTTTTGTACTGATTTTTCGAATTCAGCCTTTGTTTCCGGGGTTTTGATCCCGCCATACCGGATCCGTTCGTACACCGAAATAAACGAGGTGAATGGGGTCATGAACGTCTGTCCATTGCACGACTGTAAAAATTCCCGGGGGGTCAGTACCCGGTGGTTGCGGACAGGGGATTTTTGTGCGATCGTCCCGGTGAAATGCACGTACACTGTCCGTGCTGCAGTACTCAGTCCCTCTATTTCAAGCACACGTACGTAGCGGATAAAGATGGGATCCTGTGCAGGCTGCACATACCCAGCAGAATCCCTGGATTGCTGCGTCTCTCCGGGCGATGCTGAACCGGCTTTACGGGGAATATCTGAAGATATACGGCTACCCGCAGAGGCACTCTTCTGCGAGAAGAAACCCGATCTCCGTTTCAGGTAGAATGCTGCACCCCCGATAAAGACGAGAAGAACTGCCCCAACCACAAGCGGCTCCAGAATTCGTAACGGGGATCGTTCGGCACCGCTTGCCAGAGATATATTTGTGGAGGGATTGTTCACGTGCATCTCCCTGCTGGAGGAGGGAAAGATCGGGAAACTGTCATTGATGAACCGGGCAACAACACGGTTATCACCAGCAGGCAATATTATCAGTTCAGAGAAGTGGCCGTTCTCATCAGTTATTGTCTGGAGCATGGTGTCATTATTCGAAATAATTTCAACCCGGGCAAAACCTACCGGCCGGTTTGCACGACTTAAGGGGTTTTTCCCGAATCCGGCCAGGATTGCTTCGGCATCTCCAATGGTTGATGGCGATCGGATAATTTCGCCGTAATGATCGAATGCCAACACCGTCCCCGAGCATTCATAGAGTGCCGAGTTGTTGGGTTTTATTATATCTAACGAGATCCGGGAAAAAACCGGAATTACCTGGAATGTTTTGTTCTCTGACGCGATGTTGCCGGCCCGGACAAGTACGCTGTGTTTACCGGCAGGCAGCTGTTCAAGGATTAGATGAGAAGAATATCGTCTTTTACTGTCCGTTTTTTCTGTGTTCACATAATCGTTATCAATGAAAATTTCTACATCGTTCTGGAGAGTATCCGGCTGCGTCAAAACACCTTCAAACGTGAGGCCATCCTTATAGATCCCTGTTGCTGGTGATATTGTGAGTGATAAGCCCGGAGCTTGGGGTAAGACTGCAACTGTCTGGAGACCACTCCGTGAGGGAAGAAGGGGATAGTCGGGCGAGGTGAACTGTGCAAAAATATTGTGGTTACCTCCCGGAAGGCTGATTTTCTGCCTGAATGCACCGGTTGCATTGGTCTGTACCGTTATAATATTCTGATCGTCCCAGACAAGTTCAACCGGGGCGGAGGATACACCCATCCCTCGGGCGGTTACATTTCCCATGCAGATAACACCAGTACCTCCGTCAGTCGTCCCGCAATCCAGCGCAGTGATGGTATCTGATTCCTTCATCACAATCTGACGGGTTTCGGAATATATCTCCCCTGCTTCCGGTTCACGGTAATGGGTAAAAAAAGTGTGATTTCCGGCCCGGATTTTTTCTACCGCATAGGTACCCATATACGATCCATCTGATCTGGTCTCCAGGCTTCGGGCAAAAATATTGTCAACGAACAGATCGACAGTCTTATTTTGTGTGTATTTTCCTCCTAATCGTCCCGTTATATTGATGACATCCTTGTAGCGGGCAGTGGCGGGGTCGAGTGTAAGGCTGAGTTCATCCGCGCCCATATCCGCATCAAGGAGATGGATACTCAGTATTGAATCAGGACCTGCTATCACTTCGTATGCCGGACTTTTTGACATAAATATCGGGTAGGTCTCATTCACGAACCGCACCTGGATATGGTGGGTTCCAGGAGAAAGGCTGAGCTGGGTCCGGTAGACACCGTTCTTATCAGTTGTCTGGCGCAGGATAGTGCGGTAATCCGATATGATCGCGACAGGGGCATTTCGTACCTGTTTGCCGGCCCGGATTTCTCCCATAGCCTGTATCTCGGGCTTGTTGTACACCGCAAGGATATACAGGGACGTTGTAGAATTTACCGGTGTTACCGAGAAGGTCCGGGTTCCTGATGAGACCATTCCGGAAGTGGCAACGACAGCATGTTCACCGGGAGTGATCTGCTCGATCTCAAAGAGACTGCTGTATATACCGTCCTGATTGGTGTTTGCCCGGGCGACCTCTCTGGAATCGATATTGATGGTGATAGTGGCCCGATCCTGTGCAGTAATGCCTGAGGAAAAAATCCCGGAAAACCCGATACTGTCCCCGTATTTTCCCGTTTCCGGTTTGACCAGTAACGAGAGGGTGGGAATGTGCGGCGGCGGGGTTTTTATGAGAGGGCTTTTCTCATCCATAGTATTAACGATTCGATTGATATCCTGTACGGTTTCCTTTTCTGAAGTGGTATCCAGTCCTGTTTTTTCAGCGATTTTCTGGATTTTTTCGGATGTCTGCTGGTATTCTCCATTCAGCTCATGAATCCGTTTCAGGATTGCTTCCCGCTGCAGTTTTAACGAGATGAGCATGTCATTGTCATCCCGGTACGTGACCATCAGGGAGTCCAGTTCATCGATGGCAATGGTTGAATCCATCAGTTCCTGTAAGAGCTTCTGCTGGAGCAGATTGTTGGAAGAGAACTCTGCCATCTCGCTCTCGGTCATATCGAGATTGACCATCAGGTTTTTTAACTTGATATTGTTCTTTGAGAACAGGTCCAGGTAATACTTCACCTGGTTCATATCCCTGGTATTGATGTTCAAGACAATCGGCCCGGAATAATCGAGCAGATCCTGTACCAGGGGAAGAATATCGACCGTGCTGTTGAAAGACTTCATCTTTAATGCATCGGTATTTTCATGAAACGATGAAGGGAAAAGATCCGTTTCAAGGGAATAAATCACCGGCCCGGAATACGTAACGCCGAGTATGGCAATAATCCCGAGGCTCAAAAGGAGGAGAACCCAGTACAGGTACGACTGTTTCATCTCGCCAGAATCTCCAGTACTTTTAAGGTTACTATACCCCCAAAGAGCACGATTCCTCCGGCAACCAGGTATTTGATGTACCGGAGATATGACGGATGGGAAAAACGCGTATCCATAAGTTCAACAACAACCAGGATCCCGATCAGCCAGAGGACAAAAAAAATTTCAATATCAATCCGGTAGGCAAGGAGCATGAAGATACTGATGATGACAAGCCAGACTGCTATCGCAATGGCTGCGAGATGCTTCTTTTTCATCGTTTTCATGTAACCATAGGGAATTGGGGCTTATAGGCGTTTTTCTTTCATGACCATGCACCGGTTTTTCCTCTGGCGGGTCTCTGTCGGAATACGAGAGAAACGAGAGTTCTCTCCGGCATACCCGGTCTTGTGAGTTGAGGGGAACCTGATAAACAAATCCGGTGATAAACTCCCGGCGCCGTTCAAAAGTTTTTTTCCTCATCGGGAACTGCCCGCACCATGTCTCCTCATTTTCCCTGATTAATTTTGAATTTTTTGTTCTGGAGAGTTCATCCGCTTTTTCCTGACGCTCCCTAAGGTCCTGCTCGCATGCTTATGCCGGTATGGCATTCCCCTGTGGTGATATTGGTAAAATGAGGGGAATCCTTGGATGAAAAGGGGGGCTGGGTTGGGTCGTCCTTACGGGAAGAGAAAGTGTCACACCCGAAAGCATGAACGATAGGATAGTAACAGGATTTTTACAGAGAAGCAAAACTATATAACTCAGGCAAGGTTATGTGCCTGGTATCTCTCCACAACCTCATTGCTGTCCCCAACCACGACCTGTTCCCCTTTGTGAAGCAGAAGCGTCCGGTCACAGTATTTTTTCACGGAATCAAGATCATGGGATATATACACCATGGTGACTCCCTCATTTTTAAAAACCTGTATCGTTTCAAGACATTTTTTCTGGAATTCTATATCCCCCACTGCCAGAACCTCATCCAGAAGGAGGATCTGGGGGCTGGTCTGAATAGCGGTTGAAAAGGCCAGCCGGACCTGCATTCCCGATGAAAAATTCCGGATTTTCGTATCCCGGAACCGGGTGAGCCCGGCAAATTCAAGAATATAATCTGATTTATCTTCAATCTCTTGTGGGGAAAGACCCATGATAATACCATAGATCTTGATATTTTCAGCAGCGGTAAAATCGTTATTAAACCCGACACCCAGTTCAAGAAATGGCGTGACTCGTTTCTTTATCAGTACTGATCCTGAAGAAGGGACAAGAATCCGGGAAAGGATCTTGAGAAGCGTACTTTTCCCACTGCCGTTATCCCCGATGATTCCCAGCATTTCCCCCTCCTCGACCGAGAGGCTGATATCCTTCAACGCATGGAATGTTTCACAGGGTATTGGCGTAAAAAACCCGGTAACTGCCTGGTACAGGGTATTTCGTTTTTCATGCGGAATCTGAAAAACCTTGTTCAGCTGGCGGAGTTCAATTACTGCCATTATAACTCCTCTGCAAATTTAGGCTCTAACCGGTTGAAGATTGCGTACCCAATGCCAAGAATTGCAAATGCAACTACAAAAATAAAGACAAATGACGCGGTATTCGGCACCTTCGAATACAAGGTCACATCACGGGCAAGAAATAGAAACTGCGCCAGAGGGTTGTAGGATAATACTTTCAGAAGGTACGGCGGGAATACACTCAAGGGATAAATTACCGGTGTTGCAAAAAAACCGATCTGCAGGACAAATGCCCAGATATATTGTACATCCTGGTAATAGACATTGAGGGATGCCAGGGCAAGCGCTACTCCCAGGGTCATGATATAAAATAAGAAGATGATACAGGGCAGATAGGCGATATTGAGTGAGAGGGGAATCTGGAATATCGCCATAAAAATAATAAAAACAACCGATTCAAAAAAACTCATGAGCAAGGCCGTGGTGCAGCCCGATATCACCATTATATCCCGAGGGAAATATACCTTCTTGATCAGGTTGGGCTTAAACCTGATAGAAAGAAGACTTGATGTGGTTGTGCGGGTGAAAAACCCCCACATAATAATTCCCTGGAGTAAAAAGAGCGGGTAATACTCGACCGGATTCTTCATCAGGTTTGAAAAGACAAGATAAAGAATACCGAGCATCAGCAATGGTTCGAGTAAGGACCACAGGTAACCAAGTACGGAATTCTTATACCGCTGCTTGAATTCCACCCAGGCAAGGATCCAGATGAGGTGCCGGTAATTATATCGTTCTTTTATAAACTGAATAAGCATCGTTCACCGCCGATGTAATCTTTTCCTTAAAGATTTCAAGATCAAATTCTTTCGCACGTTCGATGCATGCAGGGTTAAATGATTCAGGATTTACAGATAAGAATTTGATGGCATCAATAATAATATCCTGTGAAGCCCCCACCAGCAACCCGGTTTGCGGTGTTACCGTTTCCTGGAATCCCCCTTCATCTACTGCGATTACCGGCTTTCCACTCGCCATTGCCTCAAGCGGAGTGAGCCCGAAATCTTCATCCATTGCTGTGCAAATCAGGCCCTTGCATCCCGCGTAGAGATCGAGAAGACGGGGTTCAGTAACCTCTCCGAGCAGGGTGACATTTGAAGGCAACTGCCGGGAAAGTCGTTTCATATACTCAGATGCATGATCTCCTGTAGCATATCCTCCGACAATGACCAGTTTTTCATCCGGCATCTGCCGGAATACATCAACCTGCAGTTCGATCCGTTTCTCCGGGTACAAACGGTTCACCGAGAGCCAGAAATCCCCGTATTCTTTGCAATGGAATTGGGTTGTAGCAACCGGGGGGTAGATGACCGCAGCGTCCCGCGAGTATGTCCGCAGGATCCGTGCCTGGACATTTTTTGAATTGGTTACAATGATATCGAGATCCCTGACCGCTTGCCGGTCAAATCTTTTCTGGAAGTACGACCAAATCCGGAATTCCTGACGGGAAATAATGTCCAGGCGTTTTAAAAAGACCGGATACAGGTCATAAAAAGCCCTAACCGGTGTGTGGCAGTACCACATATTCGGGTGATGGCGGTGTGCTGCATAGTGCGCCCAGTTCCCGCTGAAAATAAAGAAATCGTACTCTTTTGAAAAATCGCAAAAATAAAATTTCAGGCATGCAGAGATCTGCTTGAATCCACGGTGTTTGAATGTCGGGCCAAGACTGATAACCGGAACCTCGGGGTTCATTTTTGACAACGCATCGGTATCTGTGGTGATGATATCGGCATTCAGGATCTTTGCCATCATCAGAACGACACGCTCCCCCCCGCCGACTGCGCCGAAATAGTCATGGAAGATTGCGATTCTCATTGGTGAAGCCTTATTGTAATGAATTCCGGGCTGTAAGTATTTATTCAGGTTGAATCGTTCATAGGATCGATACGATGGTTTTTATTTTCAAGC
The DNA here is from genome assembly GCA_025350045.1 of Methanomicrobiales archaeon. GTDB lineage: Archaea > Halobacteriota > Methanomicrobia > Methanomicrobiales > Methanospirillaceae > Methanoregula. The sequence goes on from JANXYM010000019.1 coordinate 17,643, forward strand.
TGCTTTTTGCCTTCTCCGGTAATTTGTCAAGGATTTTTTTTTATTTTTATTGGAGGAATAAAAAAAATAGTCCTCTAAAGAAATCATTCGTTTTTTCTGACTCTCTTTTTGGGCACACCCGCATGCCCCCCGCCGCTATGGCATCCCCACATCGTGATAATAATGATGGATCTCGTGAACCTGAGACGAAACCGGGTCAAGGGGACGTTCCGGTGCCTTCCCCTTTTGGCGAGAGGGAGTCACCCTCAAAATCTCCAGAATGGATATATGAAAAATCAGATAAAAATTGGATTTTCACAGAGCAAAAAAGCGAACCGGGAAAATGGAGAGCAGATCTTTAAGAAGAAACCCGATCCCGTACACCTTATTACTCTTGCAAACGAAAACGATTATTCTGGAAATAGTGATCAGAAACGTGATCCAATTCCGTATTTCGCGAGAGTATCATGAAAGAATCCGGCCGTGAGTCCCCGTTTCAGAAATCACCGGGCAATGTTTCAGAAACGGGCTTTCAGGAACCGGTTGAAATTATTCAGGAACATGATCCTGCCCTGTTACATAAAAAAATCGAAGAGCTGGAGAAACAGATCATCCTCCTTGAATATTCTGTTCTGGACCGGATAGATGAAAACGGTGAACTGACAGAACTGATACAACAAAGAGAGAACTCCCTTTCCTGGAAATTAGGTCAGAAATTTGGAAGTCTTATTCCCCCGGATTCATTCGTGACACTCTGGATATCAAAAATTTTGATACGGATAATACGGATATCGCAAAAAAACAGATCGAAAACAGATGTTCCTCCTCGTGAGAGAAACGGTACACTAAAAACAGAACTTGTCCAGATATTACAGGATAATCAGGAAAAAGGTAAGGGGATTATTCTGTATCCGCCCAACCATGATTGGGATTATCCCCTCTTTCAACGGTCCCAGCAACTGGCGCTGGCGTTATCCGATCTGGGCTACCTCTTCTTCTTTTCGACAGCAAGTAACCGGTTTGACAAGGTATCCGGTTTTCACAAGATTAATAACCGGTGTTATTTAACCGACCAATACCCGTTTCTTGTCGAGGAATTATCCCGCTTTTACTGTCTCTTTCCATCCACGAACACAGAACTCACCCTGGGGGAGATCCAGAAATTAAAAAGCAAATCCATAATCATGTATGATTACATTGATGAAATTTCTGAAAAAATTACTCCGGGTCACCCCATTGAAAAACTTCGTCATCGTCATGAATATATGTTCAGGGCTGCCGATATAATTCTCGCAACCGCTGACAATCTTTTTGCCGAAGCTCTTACCAAAAAAGGGAGGAATGTTTTTTTTAATACGAATGGCGTGGATTACCATCATTTCCACCTAAAGAGGAATCAAAATACCATTCCCTCTGACCTGCAACGGATACTTGTCAAAGGAAATCCGGTCATCGGGTATTTTGGAGCACTTGCCACTTGGTTCGATTATGAACTCATTTCAGTTCTCGCAAAGAACCGGCCGCAGTATGAGATCGTCCTCATCGGGTGGGACTATGATGGAACCGTTAATGACCAGGACTTCGACCGATATCCCAATATCCATTATCTTGGTGCAAAAAAATACTCTGTTCTCCCACAATACGCAATCTGGTTCGATGTTGCCACCATCCCCTTTAAGATAAACGAAATAACAAAATCCACGTCTCCAGTTAAGTTATTTGAGTACATGGCTCTGGGCAATCCCATTGTTACTACGGAAATGCCGGAGTGCATGAAGTATCAATCGGTCTTCATCGGGAGATCACAGGAAGATTTTATCCAGAAAATTGACCTCGCTCTCGAATACCGGCAGAAGGAGGAATACCGGGAACTACTGGATAAAGAGGCACGGGAAAATACCTGGGCTTCGAGAGCT
>JANXYM010000098.1 GCA_025350045.1 Methanomicrobiales archaeon
CCCTCTCCACTAGTTTTCCTGAATATATAATTGGCAGGGCAACCTACGCTAATTCATGCGACCCTGTGTTGTGGTTAATGTCGCGATGAGTGCTGACGGGAAGATCTCCACCCGCGAACGCCGGCAGGTAAAAATTTCCGGCGCACTGGATTTCCAACGCGTTGACCGGCTGAAAGCGGGTTCTGATGCTGTGATGGTTGGTATCGGTACGGTGCTGGCAGATGATCCTTCCCTTACGGTAAAATCGGAAGAATGCCGCACCAGTCGGCGACAACAAGGGTTCGATGAGCACCCGGTCCGAATTGTAGTGGACAGCAATGCCCGCATCCCCCCGGCCGCCTCCGTGTTGCATAAGGGTGAAGGGAAACGGATTGTTGCTGTCTCGGAGCGGGCCGATCCCCGGAAAATTGCAGCATTGCAAAAAAATGCCACCGTGATTACCGCAGGAGAGAGTGAAGTTGATCTGGTTGTTCTGATGGATAAGCTGGGTGAGATGGGTATCCAGCAGGTGATGGTCGAAGGTGGTGGAACCCTGATTGCCGGCTTGATCAACGCCGGGCTGGTCAATGAGATCTATACGTTTATTGGCAACATTATCATAGGTGGCAAGGATTCACCCACGTTTGTCGATGGGGAAGGATATATCCTGGAATCAGCGTTCAGCCGGCTCACTCTGTTGGAGACTCAAAGGATTGAAAATGGCGTTCTCCTGCATTGGGCTGTTCAAAATCCCGAAGAGAAAAAAGATTAGTCATCATGTAAGGCATTCAGGAAATTCACGGTACAATGACCGTGTTTCTGACGCCACAAGGATTTTTTTATTTTCTCAGGGGCAACCGGCATCAGTGAGATCTGATACAAATCGATCGATTAAATCATTGAAGAAGGTGAATCTTTAGAAATATTCCGTTCTCCCGTTGTTGCGTACCCGGAACGGTTTGAGGTTACCGCTTGTCTCTTTTTGTACTTTCTCTATCGGTCCGATTTTGATCGATTGAATGCGAATACTCATCTTCCGGTATGGTCGACATTCATCTACGTACATCGCAGTCATTGTGTTAGTTGCGGTCTTCCTCCTGATTGCTATCAGGCAGGTGGGACGGTTTAACCTGAAAATCTGGCAGATAATGCTGGTTGGAGCACTTGCTGTCCTCATATCTGGCCAGATCGGACCTTTCGAGGCACTGCATGCAATCAACATCGATGTAATACTTTTTTTATTCGGAATGTTTGTTGTTGGAGAAGCACTTGTTGAGAGCGGATATCTCCGATATATCGCGTATCGATTTTTTTCCCATGCCAAAAATCCCGATCAACTAGTGCTCGTTATCCTGTTTGGGATGGGATTGCTGTCTGCACTCCTGATGAATGATACCCTCGCTATTATCGGATCTCCCCTTGTTCTCGCGCTTGCCACGCGATTCAGGATATCGCCTGTCCTGCTCTTACTCACGCTGGCGGTAGCGATCACGACGGGCAGCGCGATGAGCCCAATGGGAAACCCCCAGAACCTGCTGATCGCTCAGGGTAGCGGGATGGCAGGAGCGTTTATGACCTTTGGGTCATACCTCCTCATACCCACCCTCATCAATCTCCTTATCGCATTCGTTGTACTGCGCCAGTTTTACCCAAAAGAATTTTCTTACCGCCTCCTGAAACACGATCCTGTCAGTCCCTGTGACCCAGGAGTAACTCTTCCGGTCAGATTTTCCCTGGTAATTATCCTCCTGCTGGCATTTGCAAACATTGTTGCGTCACTGCTCGGTGTTCCGATGGTAATCACCCTTCCCCTGATCGCCCTGGTGGGCGCGGCGCCGGTTCTTCTTTTGTCCAGGCAGAGATGGACTGTTATACGGAGGATTGACTGGGCTACGCTTGTTTTCTTTGCAGCAATGTTTGTCCTGATGGAGAGTGTCTGGCAGACCGGGTTTTTCCAGTCGTTTGTTGACAGAAGTATGGTATCTTCAGTACCGATGATCCTGGTTACCAGTGTACTCATCAGCCAGTTTATCTCGAATGTTCCTTTTGTTGCGCTTTTTCAGCCTATGATCCTGCAGGCGGGCGGTGGTGCAACGGCTTCGCTGATGGCACTTGCCGCTGGAAGCACCATTGCCGGAAATTTGACAATCCTGGGCGCTGCAAGTAACGTGATCATTATCCAGAATGCCGAAAAGCAGGGTCAGACGATCTCATTTATTGAGTTTGCAAAAGTGGGTGTGCCCCTCACCATCCTTCAGATAGCGGTATACTGGATTTTTCTCGTGATAGTGTGATACAAATCTTAGTTCTCTGAGTTCTTGCCAAATTGGATGGGAGAATTTGTAAGGCCTCCTGACAATAATTACCGGAACCGATCTCCTATGAATGTGACCATAGATCGCATGGAATGCGTGAGTTGTGGAGCCTGCTGGAACATATGTCCCGATCTTTTTGAGAATAATCATTGCGATTCTCTCTCCCAAATCACCGAACCGTTCCGGTTCTGCGGCGATCGCGCAGAAGGAATAATTCCAGATTATCTGGTTTCCTGTGCTCTTGAAGCGGAGCATCTTTGCCCGGTTCGGATCATAACCATTTACCGGGACGAATCCGGGTAAAATTTCCAGGAGAAACTATTTTCTTCTCAAAAAATGGTGAATACTTCTATGCAGGATTCAGAGCGGGAAGCCCTCAAGGAGAAAGTGCTGGGGATCAATGATCTTATTGCATACCAGACAGGAACCGTTGCTAGCCGGATGCTCGTGTTCA
>JANXYM010000101.1 GCA_025350045.1 Methanomicrobiales archaeon
GAGTTCCTTTTCCCGGTCATGCAGCTGGGCAACTGCCCGGCAGTTCTGGAAATACGAGAGATCTTTCTGCCATTTCTGGTACTCGAGAGCGTGCTCACGCTCACGCTTGAGTTCATTGGCACGTTTGCTCAGCTCAATAAGGAGCAGCTCCTCGCGTTCAATGCGTTCCCGCACAATATCAAGCTCAGAGAGTGCCTGTTGTTTCTTGGTATCAAACTCAGAAACCCCGGCGATTTCATCGATGATCTTGCGCCGCTCGAAATCACTCATCTCCATGATGCGGGTCACATCGCCCTGCATTACCACATTGTAACCATGGGGTTTGATCCCATGCTTTGCAAGATGATCGACAATATCGCTCTGCTTGCAGACCCGGTCATTGAGATAGTTATAGCTGTAATACCCGTTACCGGTCCGCTTGATTCTCCGGCGGATCTTTGTTCCATCAGAAAACTGAAGGGCGACCTCAGCAGTATTCCGGCCGGAATTCAGGTTGATCAGATCAGTAAGTTTCTCGGCACGAAGATTGCGGGAACTCGAAAGTGCCAGTACAAAAAGCACGGAATCAATGATGTTGCTTTTACCGGACCCGTTGGGTCCGGATATAACAGTAAACCCTTCTAAAAAAGGGATTTTTGTCTTTTTGGAAAAAGACTTGAAATTATCTATCTCGAGTTCTGTGATATGCAAAGATCCGGCCCCTTACTTCTTTGCAGGATCCTTTGATTCTTCTGCAGCATAGATAAGGTCGTTCTGTTTGGTCTTCCCTGCCGCACCTTTCTTCTGGCCATAACCTGCGCGAGCAACTATGTAATCCTTGTCACCGCGCCGGGGTTCCAGTTTCATAGTCCCGTCCTGCTGCATGATCATATCCATGACCGGTTCCGGGGGAGCCGCCGGGACATCAGGCTGTCGGGCACCTTTCCGCATAACTACCGTGCTCCCGCCTGAAGATGAGCTTTCGGCATCTGCTGCGGGATATGACGAACCCGGGACAACGGTGGGAACACGTTTAAGTTCCTGTCGGCTGCGTTCTTCGGTCTGCTTCGACATCTTCATGGCGACAGACTTGAGATCCAGAAGCTCCTGGGTGAGACCCTTGACAAGTGCTTCCATCTCTCTCATCTTCTTTTCCAGTGCCGCAATCCGGTCTTCAGTCGCAGCCCCCATTCCTGAATTTTCCATCATTGTCATCGTACTCCTGGTTTTTTGTTCGTGCTTTTTTTGTTCGTGCTTTAGATGCTCGATCTTTGCATACGGTTACACCGAACTCATGTTCTTATGCTCACTGCTGAGGCGCATACCGTTTTAATAATAGTAATGATCGCCTGATTAGGAAAAAAGGTTTGTGCTTTAGGGTGATAAATTATATCTGGATATGTCATAGATCCCAATTCCGGGAATTATTGGCAGTATCGGAAAGAGGGTCTGGAGTTATAAGAGCATTCCTGGCTTGTTTCAGGTATGCAGACGGGTTTGTTATTACATTTTTTGGGGTATATTCCGGAATCTTCCTTAACTATCGCAATCTAAGAAAAGGTATTACCTGATCCGAGCGAAACCTAGGGCATATGTCTTATCTGTCTAAAACTGATCCAGAAATAGCAGATATTATCGAAAAAGAACGACTTCGCCAGACCAACGGGCTTGAACTCATTGCGTCTGAAAATCTCGTTTCCCATGCGGTACTCGAAGCTATGGGGTCAATCATGACCAACAAATATGCCGAAGGATATCCCGGAAAGCGGTATTACGGCGGCTGCGAGTTCCACGATATGGCTGAGAACCTCGCTCGTGACCGGCTGAAGAAGCTGTTCGGCGCAGAGCATGCAAATGTGCAGCCACACTCCGGCACCCAGGCAAACATGGCCGTCTATTTTGCGTTCATGAACCTTGGAGACACCCTGATGAGCATGAAACTCCAGCAGGGAGGCCACCTCTCACATGGCTCACCGGTAAGTTTTACCGGGAAGTTTTACAAAGTCGCCCAGTATGGTGTCGACCCCAAGACCGAGACCATTGATTATGGTGTTGTCGAGGAACTGGCAAAAAAGGAAAAGCCAAAAATGCTGGTCTGTGGTGCATCCGCATATCCCCGCACCATTGACTTCAAGGCATTCCAGTCGATTGCCGACGGGGTTGGTGCATACTGTATGGCCGATATCGCCCATATCGCCGGGCTCTGTGCAACCGGGGTTCACCCGAATTCAGTCGGGGTAGTAAACTTCACCACCACGACAACTCACAAGACACTGAGGGGACCCCGTGGCGGCGCAATCATGTGCAACAGCGAGTATGCAGCAGCCATCGACAAGGCGATCTTCCCGGGTATGCAGGGTGGCCCGCTCATGCACACCATCACGGCAAAGGCAGTCTGTTTCGAAGAAGCGCTCAAGCCATCCTTCAAAGTTTACAGCCAGCAGGTTGTCAGGAACGCCAAGGTGCTGGCCGAGACCCTGATGAATAACGGTCTCCGGCTTGTCTCCGGGGGTACAGATAACCACCTGATGCTCCTTGACCTGACCGCCCAAGGTATCACCGGTCTTGAAGCAGAAGTTGCATTGGGTAAAGCAGGCATAACGGTGAACAAGAACACGATTCCCAATGAGACCAAGAGCCCCTTTGTGACCAGCGGTCTCCGGGTCGGCACCCCTGCGGTCACGTCACGCGGCATGAAAGAGGCAGAGATGCGCAATATTGGTCACTGGATTTCGACCATTGTCAAAGATGTCCACAACGAAGCCGCGATCAAGGATATCCACGCCAAAGTCCATGCAATGTCCAGCAAATTCCCGATCTATCCTGAATAATTCACCCCCATTTTTAAGGAATTCCTATGGTCATCATCCTCGATGGAAAAAAGTGCTCGGAGATGCGTCTTGAACTCCTCACAGAGGAGATCGCAGACTCAGGACTCTATCCCCACCTCGCCACGGTGATTGTGGGCAGCGATCCGGCTTCAAAGATGTATGTAAGGATGAAACACCGTGCCTGCGAGCAGGTGGGTATCGGATCGGTGGGTATTGAACTGCCCGAAGATTCCACCACAGAAAAGGTGCTGGAATCAGTCCATTGGCTGAACCGGGATGCCGATATTGATGGGATCCTCGTCCAGTTACCGCTCCCGAAACAGGTGGATGCAGAACGTGTGATCGAAGCAATAAGCCCAGGAAAAGATGTTGACGGGTACCACCCGGAGAACATGGGGCTCCTCTTTTCCGGGAAGCCCCGGTTTACCTCATGCACCCCAACGGGGATCATGACTCTCCTGAAAGAATACAGGATCCCCGTCGCAGGTAACCGGGCCGTTGTTGTCGGACGCAGTATCGATGTGGGGCGCCCCATGGCAGCCCTGCTGCTTAATGCCGATGCAACGGTCACCATCTGCCACAGTAAGACAAGGAATCTCGCAGAAGAGCTGAAACGGGCTGACATCCTCGTTTCTGCGATAGGGAAAGCGCATTTCATCCAGCCGGATATGGTGAAACCGGGCGCAGTCGTCATTGACGTGGGCATCAACCAGCTGGACGGTAAACTTGTCGGGGATGTGGACTTTGCAAAGGTAAGCGGGATCGCCTCCGCCATCACTCCTGTACCGGGCGGCGTTGGTCCGATGACGATTGCAACCCTGATGGAAAATACCTACCGGGCAGCAAAGGTGAAGACATGCACCAGTGCGTAATCAACAAAGTCAGGATTGGGGGTGATGCACCCGTCAGGATTATGGGGGTTATCAACTGCAGTTACGAATCCTTTTATCACGATTCCTACATCCCCACCAACGAGGTTCACAAAAAAGCCGTGGAGATGACAGAGCAGGGAGCAGATCTCATCGATCTCGGTGCCCGCAGCACCGCCCCGAACGCCCAGGCGATCAGTGGGGCCGAAGAGGCATCCCGGATCGATGCAGCACTCAAAGAGCTGGACGGGACCGGGATTACTATCTCTGTTGACACGATGAACCCATGGGTCCTTGAGGTCTGTTTAAAGCACGGCATCCATGCGGCAAACGATATATCCGGATTATCATCACCTGCATACGTGAAACGGTTGGCCGAATCCGGGCTTCCGGCCTTTTTAATGGCGGCAAATTATAACCCGGGGGATGCGGTCGGACTGGACGCGACCATGG
>JANXYM010000014.1 GCA_025350045.1 Methanomicrobiales archaeon
GAAGGATTCGAAGTCACTATGAAGAACCTCAATGTGGCGCATGACCGGTTTGTCTGGGAAAGCGATTTCATCCGGAATGGCTACACCGAAAAGATCATCAACAGGATCAGGAAACTCCCGCAGGCAAAACAGGAAGAGACCCTCGCACTCGATCTCTCGGAGTTCGGATTCGAGAACAAATACGTGATCCGGCGTAGTGACGGCACCTCCGTCTATGCAGCCCGCGACCTGGCATTCCATGCCTGGAAAGGGGCAAACTTTGACCGGGTGATCGATGTGCTCGGAGCAGATCACAAGCTGATCGGCGCACAGCTCCAGTGTACCATGAAACTCCTCGGAGAAAAGGTACCGGAGATCGTTCACTTTGAGTTTGTATCCCTGCCGGAAGGATCGATGAGTACCCGGGCAGGCAAGTTCGTGTCAGCGGACGACCTGATCATTGAGATCAACAAGCGGGCATTCGATGAAGTGACCGCAAGGAGACCGGAACTTGATGAGCCGGCCCGGAGAGCAATCGCTCAATCCGTAGGTCTAGCAGCAGTCCGCTACGACATCGTGAAGGTGTCTCCCGAAAAGAGCACGGTCTTTGACTGGAAAGAAGCGTTGGATTTCGAACGCCAGAGCGGACCGTACATCCAGTATTCCCATGCACGGGCCTGCAGTATCCTCGATAAAGCAGGTCCCTTTGAGGAATGCTTCGATCTCGAGACGCCGGCGGAAATTGCCCTTGCCAAACAGATTGCAAAGCTGCCCATGGTCATCGAGCGGGTAATTGCGGAGCTTCGGCCCCATATCCTGGCCACGTACTCCCGCGAACTTGCAGACGTCTTCAACTCGTTCTACCATTTCGACCCGGTACTGAAAAGTGAGGGAAAGGTTCGCGATCGCCGGCTTACGCTGGTGAAAGCGGCTCAGAACACACTCAAAGAGTCGTTAGAGACACTTGGGATCGATGCTATCCGTACCATGTGATGCCCTGCGCAGGCAGGGATACCAGTTTTTTTCAAAAACTTCGGGAGCCGCACTCAAGCCCTGCATGTGGTGCAAGCGGGCGCTCATGGGCGGCGACATGTGCTACAAGCACCAGTTCTACGGGATCGACAGCCACCGCTGCGTCCAGATGACCCCCACCCTGCGCTGTAACCAGCGCTGCCTCTTCTGCTGGCGATCCTACGAAGAGGAGATGGTCGAGACAGAGGAGTGTTCACCCGAGACTATCCTTGCCGGCGTGCACAAGTTCCAGAAAAAAGCTCTTGCCGGATACAATGCAGTCCTTGACAACACGGTTACTCCAGAAAAGTGGCAGGAGGCCCTGGATCCTAAACATGTTGCCATTTCGCTTTCCGGGGAACCAACACTCTACAGCCATCTCCCGGCACTTATCGATCTCTTCAAAGAGAAAGGCTATTCAACATTTCTCGTAAGTAATGGCACCAATCCCGATATGCTCAGCAGGTGTCACCCATACCAGATGTATGTCTCACTCGATGCACCGGATCGGGAAACCTATATCGCAGTTTGTCGCCCTCAGGAGGATTACTGGGAGCGGGTAAACGAGAGCCTAGCGCTTTTGGGAACACGACGGTCCGCGGTGCGGATCACGCTGGTGAGGGATCTCAATGATTTCGCACCGGAAAAATATGCGGCAATCCTGCAGGATTCGGGTGCGTCATTTGTTGAAGTGAAGGGATATATGTATCTGGGATACAGTAGAAACCGGTTGGCTAGAGAGAATATGCCGGAACATGAGCGTGTGCGGGCGTTTGCAGAGAAAATTGCCGCAGCGTCCGTTTACCGGATCAAAGATGAGAATCTATTGAGCAGAGTGGTCTGCCTGGAGCGTAAAACATGAGGTTCAGTCCTGAAGAATGGAAACGAAAGGCGCATGAGAATTTTGAAGATGCATGGCACGAAGGCCAGTCGGTCGTAACACCACCGGGACATGCAGCAACCTACCCGTGCCTCTCGTTCAAACGGGCCCAGGCGCACCCGATCTTTGCCACGATAAACAAGCTTCGCGAAACCTATCTTTCGCTGGGATTTGATGAAGCGGAAAATCCGGTCATTATTGAGGAACAGGACATCTACCGGCAGTTTGGCCCTGAAGCAATGGCCGTCCTCGACCGGGTCTTCTACTTAGGAGGACTCCCCCGTCCGAATGTGGGGATCGCACGAAAACAACTCGATGAGATCAATGAGATCCTGATGAGCCACCGGAACCCGCTTGCTCATGGGGATACCGTACCGGTTGCAAAGGCCCATCACCATGAGCATTATCAGGCCATGACAAAGGAGACAGAAGAACGCTTGCGCGAGACGCTCCATGCATATAAAAAATCGGAGATCGATGGGGACGAACTCACGTTCGAGCTCTCCAAAGTGCTGGGTGTTGATGATGCTCTTGTTGTACACATTCTCGATGCGGTCTTTCCGGAGTTCAGGGCACTTGTCCCGGAATCTTCACGCTCCACCCTTCGCAGCCACATGACAAGCGGCTGGTTCATGACGCTCGGTGCCATCTGGGAGAAAACCGCTCTTCCGATCCGTATGTTCTCGGTTGACCGGTGTTTCCGGCGCGAGCAGGCTGAAGGGCCGACCCGGCTCATGACCTACCACTCCGCATCCTGTATTATTGCCGGAGAAAATGTCACCATTGAAGACGGAAAAGCAGTAAGCGAAGCACTCCTCTCTGCATTCGGGTACACGGATTTCCGGTTCCAGCCGGATGAGAAACGCTCCAAGTATTATATGCCGGATTCCCAGACCGAGGTCTATGCCCGCCACCCGGTGCACGGATGGGTAGAAGTAGCAACGTTTGGTATGTACTCTCCCTCAGCACTTGCCGAGTACGGCATCGGTGTGCCGGTCATGAATCTTGGGTTGGGAGTTGAGCGGCTTGCAATGATCGCGTACAATTCCAATGATGTCCGGCAACTCTGTTTTCCCCAGTTCTTCCCCAAAACGATCACTGACAGAGAGATCGCCCGTGCAGTTCATGTGAGGGAAGAGCCGGTATCACCTGAAGGAAAACAGCTTGCAGCGGCGATTATCCGTGTTGCTTCAGCACATGGCGCTGCAGCCGGGCCATGCTCGTTCGATGCATGGGAAGGGACTCTTGGAGGTGTATCCGTAAAAGTGGTCGTGGAAGAACCGGAATCCAATGCGAAACTCTGTGGTCCTGCCTGTGCCAATGAAATATTCGTACATGAGGGATCGATCCTGGGTGTGCCGGATGTTGAAAAATGGAAACAGGTGCGGACAGAAGGAATATCAACCGGCATCAGTTACCTGAGTGCGGTTGCAGCACTTGCCGCAGCCCGGATAGAAGAAGCAGCCCGGTGCGGGAAGTCCACTACCGTGCAGGTAAAGATGGGAAAACTCCCCAGTGATATCAACTTAAAGATTGAGGAGTTCGCAATGCGGGCCATCACGGATAACAACAA
>JANXYM010000017.1 GCA_025350045.1 Methanomicrobiales archaeon
CCAGCTGGTACGAATCCAAACGCTCGATTCATCGATCGGCTTCTTCTCGCTTTATTGCTTCACCGGCATTCTAATCTGGTTTTTTGTTTGAGCTATGACAGAGGTCTCGCTTTTCAGACAACTTCAACCGCGTAAGTCCTAGTTATTTATTGAGGATAACGGCACGGGAATTCCGGATGCGGACAAAGAGAAAATATTTGAACGGGGTTCTGGTGAACGAAAAGGCATGGGACTGTTCCTTGCCCGGGAAATCCTTGGTATCACGGGTATTTCCATTCAGGAGACTGGTACCTACGGACAGGGAGCCCGCTTCGAAATTACCGTACCGAAAGCAGCATACCGTTTTTCGGATGCGACAGGCCCCCGTTAAGTCAGGGGACCGTCTTTTTTCTCTTTTTTTGCTCCTTTTGGTTTTGGTGTTGCCGGTACAGAGATGTGAATTCTTATAGAAATGGTCCACTCTCTTTCTTTCAGAAGGATAGCGTACATTCCCCCAGAAATACCTGATATATCTTTCTTCTCTGTAATCAGGATCAGTCTCAAGCGGATTTTTGTTATAACCGTTCACCGTACATCCCCCCAACACAGAAAAAACACCCTGCAGGGATTGGTAAAAGAAGTCCAGGGTTATGGGGGAATGGGGTCTTAAGGGACCCTTACATTTTTTTATTTATAGTGAAGGCAGGGTGGCCGGGGACATCGTTCTTTTTATATATTGGGAGACGTGTAGTCTTGCTACAGGCAATACATCCATCCTGACAGCGATTCCACTCCCCTCTCCGGCCGAGAACCCGATATGTCCGAAGATAATGATATTTCCCCAATAACAAACCTCACCCGGATCATCCATACCCTGCCGGTTGCCGATGTTTTTAAGGTTTTGGCCACCCGCCCAGAAGGTCTTACGGCTACTGAAGCGTTTGAATACCAGAGCCGGTTCGGACCAAACGCATTGCAGAAGATCAAGGGAAAACCCCTGTACATAAAATTTTTAAAAAATTTTACCCACCTCATGGCACTCCTGCTCTGGGCAGGAGGTATTGTTGCCTTTGTCGCCCAGATGCCCCAGCTGGGTATAGCGGTCTGGATGGTCAACGTGATCAATGGTCTTTTTTCCTTCTGGCAGGAGTACCGCGCCGAGAAGGCCACCGAGGCCCTGCTCAGGTTCCTGCCGCACCAGGTCAGGGTAATCCGTGAGGGCAAAGAGCAGGTGATCCTCTCTGAAGGGCTGGTGCCGGGCGATATGCTGCTGCTCTCGGAAGGCGACCATATCTCGGCCGATGCCCGCCTGGTGCAGGATGCTGACCTGAAAGCCGACCAGTCAACCCTGACCGGGGAATCCCGGCCCGTGCATAAGACCTCTGAGATCATAGTGCAGGCCGGTCTATCCCGGATTGAACTTCCCAATCTTGTGTTTGCCGGTACCAATGTGGTCTCCGGCACCGGAAAAGCCGTAGTCTTTGCCACCGGCATGGAGAGCGAATTTGGCAAGATTGCCCACCTGACCCAGTCGCTTGAAGAAGAACAGAGCCCGCTGCAGAAAGAGCTCAACCATGTGACCCGGGTGGTCACGTTTATTGCGATTGGTATCGGGCTGCTCTTCTTTGTACTGATGGTGACCCTGACCGGGGTGACCCTTGCCGAGAGTTTCATCTTTGCCCTGGGAATGATCGTTGCCTTTGTCCCGGAAGGATTGCTGCCGACCGTGACCCTTGCCCTTGCCAGCGGCTCGCAGCGGATGGCAGGGAGGCATGCCCTGATAAAGCGGCTCTCGGCAGTTGAGACCCTGGGATGCACTTCTGTCATCTGCACGGACAAGACCGGCACGCTCACCCAGAACGAGATGACGGTGAAGAATCTCTGGGTCGCGCACCGGAGTCTCACCGTGACCGGTGTCGGCTACGTCCCTGACGGAACGATCAGGGAAGACGAGCAGCCGGTCCCTCCCGCTGTTGCCCGCTATGTACATGCCCTGCTCATTGCAGCAGGTCTCTGCAACAATGCCCGGCTGCTGCCGGCGGATGAGAAATCCTCATCCTGGAAGATCATCGGCGACCCTACTGAAGCTGCCCTGAAAGTGGTGGCCATGAAAGCAGGTATCGATCCTGATGCAGAACTCTCTAAAACTCCTCGTGTGCGTGAACTCGCCTTTGATTCCCGGCGAAAACTGATGAGCACCATTCACCAGTCCGGTCCGGTGCGGATCGCGTATCTCAAAGGAGCTCCCAAAGAGGTGCTCGTGCTCTGCCGATCGTTTCAAGCTGGTGATATGGAGCAGCCAATGGATGACAATCTCCGGGCAGAGATTATGGGTATCAATGATGAGTATGCCCGGACCGGGCTGCGGGTGCTCGCGGTTGCCATGCGTATCCTTCCCGGCACGGTTACCACCTACACCTCCGGTACGGTGGAACGCGATCTGACCTTCCTCGGGCTTGTTGCCATGATGGATCCTCCCCGCCCGGAAGTGGCCGAGGCGATCGGGAAATGCCACCATGCCAGCATCCGGGTGATCATGATCACCGGGGATTATGGGCTGACTGCTGAAAGTATTGCACGGCGGATTGGGATCGTTACCGCTGACCGGCCCCGGATCATCACCGGTGCAGACCTTGACGGGATGGAGGATGGGGAATTACAGGCAGTATTCAAAGGAGAGGTGATCTTTGCCCGTGTTGCCCCGGAACACAAACTCCGGGTGGTCAGTACCCTGCAGGAGATGGGACATGTGGTTGCCGTTACCGGTGACGGAGTGAATGACGCTCCTGCTCTCAAGAAAGCCGACATTGGCGTTGCCATGGGTATCGCAGGTACCGATGTGGCAAAGGAGGCGGCCGACATGGTGCTGACCGATGACAACTTTGCCTCCATTGTCAATGCTATCGAAGAAGGCCGGGCCGTCTATGCGAACATCAAAAAATTTACCACCTATATTTTTACCAGCAATACGCCCGAGGCAGTACCCTTCATTCTCTTTGCTTTCTCGCGGGGACAGATCCCCCTCGCCCTCAACGTGATGCAGATACTGTCCATTGACCTTGGCACGGACCTGGTGCCGGCCCTTGCCCTGGGTGCAGAGCGCCCTGAACCGGGCGTGATGGACAAACCTCCCCGCGACTTAAAAGAGCATGTGATTACGCCCGCCCTGCTCACCCGGGCGTACCTGTGGCTCGGCCCGATCCAGAGCCTTGCTGCCATGTCGGCTTTCTTCTTTGTGTACTGGACTAACGGGTACTGGGGCCGGTTCCTCGATCTCCCCGACAGCGGGACACTTTACCTGTCTGCAACGGCTATGGCACTCGCCGCAGTGGTGACAACACAGATCGGAAACGTCCTTGCCCAGAGGACTGAACGAAGGTCTGTCTTTGAGATTGGGCTTTTCTCAAACCGGTTCATCTGGGTGGGAATTGCAACAGAACTCGTAGTCATCTCGCTGATCGTGTACGTCCCGGTCCTGCAGGAAGTCTTTGGCACTGCGGCAATCCCGCCCGGATACTGGCTCTTCCTGCTGGCATGGGCGCCGGTGCTGCTAATAGCAGAAGAATTACGCAAGGGGTTCGTCCGATGGAAGGAAAGGAGAAGATCAAAAAAAAATGCAAGTGGGTGATGGTGTATGAAAATTATCATTATTGGCTGCGGACGGATGGGTGCAGGGCTTGCCCTGTACTTACAAACGTCCGATCATAGTGTAACGGTGATAGACAACGATCCGTCCGCGTTCGAACGCCTCGAACCTGCATTCCGGGGGGAGACCATACCCGGCGACGCCCTCGACCGGGACGTTCTCCTCCGGGCCGGGATAGAACAGGCTGACTGCCTTGCTGCCCTGACCCCGAATGACAGCATCAACCTCGTGGTGGCACGGCTGGCAAAAGAGGTGTTTAAAGTCCCCAAGGTGGTTGCCCGCATGCATGATCCCCGGAAATCCGAGATCTACCGTCGACTGGGAGTCCAGACCGTCTCTACGGTCAGTCTTGGGATGCAGCGCTTTGCCGAACTCCTCACCTTCTCCCGGCTGGACATTGTTCACCTGCTGGGAAGCGGCGGTGTGGGGATTGTCGAGTCCGAGATCCCGCCCCTGCTTGCGGGAAGGATGGCAAACGATCTTGCCGTGACCGGGGAGATCCTGGTGGTTGCTATCAGCCGGGGTGGGAGGACATTTGTCCCTGCCCCCGGCACGGTCTTCCAGCAGGGAGATATGATCCATATAGCCGTCTCCTCTGCTTCTGTTGACCGCCTGAAAGCCTTAATGGGGCTGGCATGATGCCGTGGGAGGGAGAATCATGACCATGCACGTGATGATTGTCGGAGGTGGCAAGGTCGGTACCTACCTTGCCCGGATACTGCTTGCTGACGGGCATACCGTGAAAGTGATCGAAGGTACCCGGGAAGAATATGAGAGGGCGGCAGACGAGCTGCCGGCAGAAGTTGTCGTGTTTGGCAGCGGCACGGATCCGAATGTGCTTGAAGCTGCCGGCATCCGTAATGTGGATGTGGTTGCGGCAGTGACCCGGACGGATGAGACAAACCTGGTGATCACCAGCCTCGCCCGCTTTGAGTTCAATGTCCGGCGCACCATTGCCCGGGTCAATATTCCGAAGAATGCCTGGCTGTTTACCCCGGCAATGGGGGTAGATGTGCCGCTGAACCAGGCAGACCTGATGGCTCACCTGATTGCCGAAGAGATGTCGCTCGGGGACGTGATGACACTCCTGAAACTCCGGAGAGGGCAGTACTCACTGGTCGAAAACAAGGTTGATGCACGATCGGTTGCGGCGGGCAAGGCGGTAAAGGAGCTCAACCTGCCCAAAGAATGCGTACTGACTGCGGTCATCCGTGACGGCAACCTGCTCATTCCGCGGGGGGGTACGGTACTTGAGCCGGACGATGAAGTGTTTGCACTGGTGCATGTCTCGCAGCTGGACGCGTTGGCATCGATCCTCAAATCCCCGGAATGATTCTCCTGCGATTGTTCCTGCCAGATCCCCGTATCATGCTAGGGCCGGTAGAAGTCAATCTATTTTATTTAAAAAAAATCTCATAGTTCTCCTTTTTTAAAATGAAGAGATCCGGAAAACATTTTACAAACTAAAACTCTGCAAAAAAGGAAAAATGACCATTAAACTCTTTTTTTTATATATCATGATGGGGGCTGATGCCCCCACACCCCATAAGCGATGAACGCCGCCGCCCCCGAAGGGGCGCCCCCGCGACGGATCAAAATACCTGAAATTTGTCATCAGAAGGTCAATGAAAAACCATGGAAAAAAGGGGGTCAAGGGGGTGCTCCCCGCATTCTGCCTCCCCCTTTTGGGGAGAGAGGGGGTTACACTCAAAATTCCCAGAATGCATGAACATACTATATGGTAGTATCAGGATTTCTCCAGAACCAAAAAAAATTATGCTTCCGGTACAGCACTGTCGTACACCCGTGTCATGTACCGTGCCTGGAAGACGCTGATGAGCGGCATGATGATGAGCAGTACGAGTACTGCGATGGCAATAATGGCAAGGATTACCAGGTTGCCGAACCCGAGGAGGTATGCAGCAATGCCCCCCATGAGGATTAGGCCGAAGATGATGATGCAGACCGGTATACCGATGACAATCGCAATAAGGACGATTGCAACCAGGTAATTGATCCATCCGATCTTCTTTATGGTATCAACTATTGCACTGAAGTTGAAGGCTTCAGAGAAGCTGTTGGTCCGGGCAAAGCGTATGGATGCCACCGGCAGGATAATCCCGACGAAGATCTCGATCACGTTCATTACGAGCATCAGCCCGAGGTTCGGTGACCAGTGATTCATGGCAGAAGAATTCATACTCCCGGAAACGACTCCCAGGATCAGGCTGCCGTACGCGAGCAGCCAGACAATAAGGATGGGGATTGCGTAGATAAACCCCACAATCATCAGCTTGAGGCCGTCAATGAACAGGGTTCCCCACTGGTCGACTTCTGGTGCGGGCAGTGTCCCCCGGTAGATCCGCATGACATACCCGTTCATGGGAATACCCAGGCAGATGATCGCCACTATCAGCTTGATCCAGCGGCTGCCATTTGCAAAGATGCCCTCTTTTGTATAGTGCAGAGCATCATCCAACACGTTCGCGTAATCCATTGATTCACCGGAGTACCTGTTAGTCATGAGACAGGGATAAGAGTAACGTCTTTCCCCCGGTCTCTCCATAAAAAAAGGCTCCCGCTCACACACCGGGTTTTTACACAGTTTTGTACAGTCACCATCTTTAAATAATTCCCGCCACATGGTCTAGATGTAAGCATACTTTTATGCACAGATCATCTGGTGAAATCTTATGGCAGCAGATATGAAAATCCCGATAAACTACGCAGAAGCCTCCGAGACGCTGAAAAAATATCTCAAGCTCAGCGGTTCACCGGTCGCGTTCCGGTTTGCTACGAAAAAGGAAGATATCCCGGCAGGTATGGAAGCGTTTGACAAGACGATCCGCCACTGCTCGATGATCGGACTTGCACGAAAGGAAGGGCGAATCTTCTATTCCACCGCAGAGAAACACGAATGCAATGGGGGCGCCTGGTCCTTAGGCCTCCGGGAGATCACCGAGAGTTTAAAGACGGGCGATTTCTATTACAAACTGGGAAAATTCGAGAGCTCCGCTTCCTGCAAGCGAACCATTGACCGGGTTGCGCACCTGCATACCGGTGATACGTACGCCACCCTGTATGCCCCTCTCGAAAAGACCCCGTTCGATCCCCAGGTCGTCATCATTGTTGCAACCCCGTGGGCAATGCTGAAACTGGCCCAGAGTTCACTCTTCCGGCTGGGGGGAAGGATCCAGTCGGAATTTGCCGGCATCCAGTCGGTCTGTTCAGATGCCTGTGCCCAGACCTATCTCACCGGTCACGTGAACTTCTCGCTGGGTTGTGACGGATCAAGGAAGTTCTCCGGCATCGAAGATGGCGAGCTGGTCATCGGCATCCCGGCCGAGCTGCTTCCGGAGATGTGTGAATCGTTAAAAGTGGTGGCCGCTGCGCCGGGTTCAAAGCCCGGTGCAAAGTAATGTTTTTTTTTTAAATTTGTGAAGTGTCGAGAGAGAAGAAAATAACGTTTTGGGAATTAAAAATTTCAGATGTGATACGTTTTTTTTAATAAAATAACCCGGATCGCAATTCCGTGGCTATTATATCTCAATGGTGAACAGATGATGAAAGATTAGTTCACACCGCATTCTTCACATCCCGTTTAACCCGGTTGTGGTATCGTGAACCGGTCACATGAACCGGTCTGCGTGATCGCTCCCGACCGGCAAGCTGTGATCCCATGTATGTCCATTCATGCTTACGATTGTGACAGGTATCAAGTCCTGATGTCTATTGATATTCTCTACCCTTAATGCAAAAATGAGGGTATGAACTCAATGGGGGTGATGGGTGAACGCGAGGGACAAAAAAAGAATACCCCCCTCTTCGACGTGTATGTTTTTGTACTAAATCCTATGCGCCTTGCATCCACAGCCGGATGGTCCTGAAAACGGGGAAAATTTGAATTGCTCGTTATTGTACATTGTACAATCTATTTTGATACTCTTGCACGCTACCGGATCCTGTGAAACAAATTGTGTGCGGCCATTTGCCATTTCCTGGTCTCCTTGTGAATCACATCCCATACCGAAATACATACCCAGGAGGCAGAGAATCATCAGAATTGGTAAAAGTTTCATAATCTCCTATCCCTTCTGTACGATGATAAATTGTCGTATTTTTGTTTGAAGGCTGGAGCCGGGTCACAATAATTCGAACCCTGGCATAAGGCTGCATCTATTGAACCTCAGGAATGTAAGCGCCGACCAATTTTTCATTTAAAAAAAATAATCCTCTGTCCCCCGTTGAAACGGAATAGCACAAGAAGCAGATGGCCGGAGAAATAGTTCCGGTTTTAAAAAAAAAGAGTTCAGAGAATCCTTGCACCGGCAGTAGGGCCGGGTTTGCATTCAAAGACTTCGGTGATCTTCACAATGATAAGCGACCGGGCCGGCAGTGCGGGATTCTTGATGTTGATCTTTGCCTTCATGGCATCGTATTCCGGGCCGCTCGTCTTGATGGCAGCTACCCCCTTGACCTGGAAGCATCCCTTGATCTCCGGTCCCCATACATAGAATGCGATCTTCGGGTTTGTCCTGATGTTCGAGAGCGACTTGTTCATGAAATTGTCCACGAACCAGACGGTTTCATCGTCCACGAGCTCGGCAATACCCAGCGGGATCACATTGGGTGTACCGTCTTTTGTTGCCGTTGCAACCGGGAAGACCTTCATCTTTGCAAACGCTTCTTTCATCTCTGCGGTTAACTTTGCCATAATACCATCACTATCTTTTTCCTCATGATTTCATTGCGTATATATATTTGGTAATTTCCGGGAAAAACCGCTTTGTGAAAAAAAACAATCCCCTATTTTCGATCAAAACCTGATAACTCTCAGGATAATCAGTAAAAATCCAGAATATCGCTAAATTTTTGGCAAACCCTTCTGGTCCCGCTGGATATTTATGGTATAAATTCAAATATTGCGATAGTAAAATATGGGATATTTCGCTTCATTTATTTCCTGAGTGATGAAGGGAATAAAAAATGGTGGCTTGTATTGATCTCCGTTCTGTATGTTGATGATGAGCCGGCCCTCCTTGATATTGGAAAGGCTTTTTTGGAAAAGAGCGGGTCTATCACCGTTGAAACGTCCTCTTCTGTTGCCGATGCAAAGGTACGGCTGGCCCAATGCACCTATGATGCGATCGTCTCTGACTACCAGATGCCCGCGACCGATGGCATCGAGTTTCTCAAATACATACGTGTCCGTCATGGCGATCTCCCGTTCATCCTTTTTACCGGCAGGGGACGCGAGGAAGTGGTGATCGAGGCGCTCAATTTCGGTGCCGACTTCTATCTCCAGAAAGGTGGCAGCCCGGCACCCCAGTTTGCCGAGCTGGAGCACAAGATCCGGCAGGCTGTGTACCAGAAACAGTCAGAGCGGTGCATCAATGAATCCGAAGAGCGGTACCGCACCCTGTTTGAGAATGCGAGCGACGCGATCTTCCTCATCGACCGGGATGTGTATATCGATTGCAACAAGAAGGCGCTGGAGTTTTTTGGCTGCACCCGGGAAGAGCTGATCGGTTCGCGTCCCTGCGATCACTCTCCTCCCTTCCAGTCCGATGGCATATCCTCTGCTGAAAAAAGCCGGGAACTCCTGCAGATAGCAGTCGGGGGAACACCCCGGCTGTTTGACTGGCGCCACAGCCGGCTGGATGGCAGGGAGTTTGATGCCGAGATCAGTCTCACCCGCCTGGATGTCAAGGGCCGTAATCTCCTCTTAGCGATCATGCGTGACGTCCATGAGCGCAAAAAAGTAGAGTGTGCACTGCGGGAATCAGCCCAGCTGATGACGAACATCATCAGTTTCCTGCCTGATGCCACGTTTGCCATCAACAGTGACGGGCGGGTGATTGCCTGGAACCGGGCCATGGAGAAGATGACCGGCATTTCAGCCGATGCCATGATCGGCCAGGGTGAGTATGCCCACTCACTCCCGTTCTATGGGGAGCGTCGCCCGGTATTGATCGACCTGATCCTTTCCTGGGATGAGACGACAGCCTCTCACTACACCTCAATCCAGGAAGAGGGTACGAATCTTATCTCGGAGGCATTTGTACCCGGACTCCATGCCGGAAGAGGGGCCCATCTCTGGTTTACGGCATCCCCGCTCATCGATACCCTGGGGAACGTCATCGGGGCGATCGAATCCATACGGGATATCACCCCCAGTAAAAACCGGCTGATCGAGCTTCAGGCTTCCTATCAGCAGGTTGCAGCAATGGAAGAGGAGCTGCGGAACAATTTTGAGGAACTCACGTCACGGGAGCGGGTCGTTGCCGAGAGTGAAGCCAATTACCGGGCTCTCTTTTCTGCAATGGTTGAGGGACATGCCGTCAGCGAGCTGGTGTATGACACCGACGGCAGCCCGGTCGAGTACCGGATCCTGCAGGCGAATCCTGCATTTGAAAAGATCTTCGGTATCCCTTCAGAAACTGCGACTGGCCAGACGAGCACTGTGGTATTTGGTGTGCATGAGCCCGGGGCGCTTGCCCTGTACTCTGATGTCGCCCGTACCGGGATCCCCCGAAGTTTTGAGATCTGGTATCCCCCGATGAAAAAGCATTTCGCGATCTCGGCGTATTCCCCCAGGCCGGGAACATTTGCCACGGTATTTGAAGATATTACTGATCGCAGGCAGAAAGAACAGGAACTTTTAGCCGCCTATGAGCAGATAGCCGCAATTGAAGAGGAGCTGCGGAACAATTTTGAGGAACTGGGGTCACGGGAACAGGCACTGCGTACCAGCGAGGAACACTACCGGCGGATCGTAGAGACGGCAAACGAGGGTATCTGGTCCATGGATGACGGGCTGAAAGCAACCTTTGTCAACCGCCGCCTTGCCGACATGCTCGGGTATTCCACTCATGAAATTCTCGGAAGATCGATCGAGGATTTCATGCATGCCGGAGAACTGCCGGATCATGCAGAAAAGGTCCGGCTCCGCCATTCAGGTGACAGTTCGGTGTACGAGCGGCAGTTCTGCAGAAAAGACGGGACTCCTCTCTGGTGTCTCGTCTCGGCAACACCTCTCCGGGATGCGGGAGGTATGTTCCAGGGTTCGTTTGCCATGCTCACGGATATCACGGCACGGAAGATCGCCCGGGATGAACTCGAGCAGAAGAACCTGGAGCTGAACGCGGCCAATGAACAGATGGCAGCCATGTTTGAAGAGCTAAAGGCAACCGAGGAGTCGCTGGTGGCCCGTAACCGGGAACTTGAGGAACAGCGAAAAGCCCTTCATAAGTCGGAGCTGGGCCTGCAGCACGCAAACCGGAAGCTCACCCTGCTCTCGGGTATTACGCGCCACGATGTGGTGAACCAGCTCATGGCCCTGAGCGGTTACGTTGAGTTGTCGGCTGACTGTTCGCAGGATGCAAAGTTTGTGCAGTTGCGGGAAAAGGAACAGAATCTGATCGAGATGATCCACCAGCAGATCCTCTTCATGCAGGAGTACGAGGATATGGGGGTGAACGCACCGGTATGGCAGAATGTGGACACAACGGTAAAGAACGCTGCAGCGGGACTGGATCTCTCCGGTGTCAACGTAACGGTGGTTTCCGGCACCCTGGAGATTTATGCTGATCCGCTGCTCATGAAGGTGTTCTATAACCTGATGGATAACACGCTGCGCTATGGAAAAACCGTGTCGGCAATCACGTTTTCCTGTGAGAAGAAGGAGAGCGGACTGGTGCTCACGTATACGGATAATGGCGTTGGCGTGGATGCGGATGCCCGTCCTCACCTCTTTGAACGGGGGTATGGGAAACACACCGGTCTTGGTCTCTTTTTTACCCGGGAAGTGCTCGGAATTACCGGTCTTTCCATAACAGAAACCGGTACCTCCGGCAAGGGGGCCCGGTTCGAGATCACCGTGCCGGAGGGAGAGTACCGCTTCACGGGTACCCCCCAATAATCCCGATAATTTCTCTCCCTGAGTCCAGTATCGCCCTCTGTTGCCCTACCGCATCCGCACGACCCTGCACCAATCCGAGGAAAACGGTGACTGATCTTGCAGGACGGATGCATGAATTCCCGGTTCCCGGGAAACCCGGGTATGGGACTCCTCATTCCAGGGTACGCCGGTACGTGGCAATACCCAGCATCATAGCTGCTAACGAGAAGATGCACAGGGCAATGAGATCCACACCAATTACATCGAGCCCCTGTCCCCTCAGGACGATACTCCTGAGCGCGTGCACTGCATAATACTCCGGGTTGATGATCGTTATCCAGCGCAGCCAGTCCGGCATACCGATGACCGGGTAAAATGCCCCGCTGGTCATGAACAGGATCAGGTTGAAAAAAGCCGACATGGAGGCGTACTCCTGCTGGTTGGAGAACCGGGACGCCATCGAGACCATGAAACTGGTGATGCCGATGCTGGTGATGAACAACACGAGCAGGACCATGAGGAAATTTTCCGTAGTCTGGATCATGATCCCGGTGATCAGGAGATCAACGACAAAGATGACGAACCCGGAGAGAAATGCCCGCACCGTGCCGCTCGCGATCATGCCCATAATGATGCTCGAGCGCTTCACGGGTGTCACGAAGTACCCCTCGATGATACCCATCTCCCGGTCCTTGATGAGCGCTATGCCCCCGCCCATCATGGTGGTCATGAAGATCGCCATGACAATAACGCCCACGCCAAAGAACTGGATATATTTGATATCCCCGTAAATTTTGTTGATCTCAAGCTGACTGTGCGATCCCGATTTAACGAGCGCTGCATTCACCCCGGATACGATCACGGTGGGGGTGACCGAATCGGAACTGTCCACATAGAGCCGTATCGGGCGATTGGGTAAGAGTGGCGAGGGAATTACCAGGACCCCGCTCACACCACCGGTCTGTAACGCCCGTTTGGCTTTCAGTTCATCATTATAGACTGCAATGTCAAAAGTGGGAGGACTGTCCGGCTGCGCCATGTGTTTGAGTTCCCCCACAACCGGCGTGAACAGGGGGGTCTGATCGATGTACGGCTCTTCCTGCACAACCGCGATCGAAACATGGCTGATCGCCCCCCCCATTGCATTGCCGAAGATCACGAGGTACATGATCGGCATCAGTAGGGTGAAGATGATCACGAACGGGTTGCCGAGGAACTTCTTGAAATCCCGTTTGAAGATCGCAATTGCACCCTTGATCATCAGGAGCGCCCCCCGCCCTGTGCCCCGTCGCTTCCCCCGCCATCGCTCAGTTTCTTACCGGTCAGGTAGATGAAGACGTCTTCGAGCGAGGGTGACCGGATCGAGATGGCGGTCATGGTTACCGAATAGCGATCGAAGATTGCAAGAATTTCCGGCAGGACGGTGTTCCCGTTCTTTGCCGTGATAAAGAGCCTCTGCTCTTTTATTTCAGCGGATATGACGAGTGAATGAGCACTGATTGCTACAAGGACCCGGTCGTCCATCCGGCCAAATCCAATCTCAATCAGGTCGCCAGCCGGGAGCAGCAGGCGCAGGTTATCCATGGTATCCAACGAGATGAGCCGGCCCTGGTTCACAAACGCTATCCTGCCGCAGAGTTTCTCTGCCTCGTCCATGTAGTGCGTGGTTAAGATGATGGTGGTATTCTCAGCGTTCAGGGTCTCGATCTGATGCCAGACCTCGCGCCGGGATTCCGGGTCCAGACCAATCGTTGGTTCATCCAGGAACAGGATCAGGGGCCGGTGGATGAACGCCCGCACGATCTCGAGCTTCCTCTTCATCCCTCCTGAGAAGGTCTGCACTTTCATGTAGGCCCGGTCGGTAAGTCCGACCATCGATAAGAGTTCCCAGATCCGGTCCGGCAGGATGCGGTCATCGACATCTTCCAACTTGCCGTAGAACTCGAGGTTGTCGTACGCGGTGAGTTCATTGTCCAGCGTGCTGTTCTGGGGGCAGACCCCGATG
This sequence comes from Methanomicrobiales archaeon, assembly GCA_025350045.1. Taxonomy (GTDB): domain Archaea; phylum Halobacteriota; class Methanomicrobia; order Methanomicrobiales; family Methanospirillaceae; genus Methanoregula. Next base: position 13,531 of record JANXYM010000017.1, read on the forward strand.
ATGCCCCGGATCTTTTCCGGGTCTTTGGTGATCTCGTACTCTCCCACATAGGCTGTTCCCGATGAGGGACTCAGCAGGGTGGTGAGGATACGGATTAAGGTACTTTTCCCCGCCCCGTTCGGGCCCAGCAGGCCGAAGATCTCACCGCGTTTTACATCGAACGTGACATCATCGACCGCAGTGACTGTCCGCTGTTTGTCCTGGAAGGTCTTGGTGAGATGTTCGATGCGTATGACGCACTGTTCCGCAGAACAATGGCCGCTGCTTGCCGGATGCTGCAGTGTATCTTCCTCCTCATCAGGGGATGCAGCGGGGGGGGTCATAGGTTTGATAAAAAATACGTGGGATCTGGTAGCACTTAATGTGTGGGGAATGTACGTGGGTAATCGTTGCGTTTGTATTGTACAGCCCGGTCCAAAGATGGAGGCAGATGCCCCGTACCCCCGGTTACGATAGATTCCGCCGCCCCCGGCGGGGCGCCCCAGCGGCGGTTCAGGGACCGGTTATCCTTTAATTACACAATTGATTCTCATTAAATTGAAAAAGGATTTTTGGATTATTCTTTTTGAAAATTTTGGCTCTGTAGAAATCATCGGGTTTTATCTATCATAGGCCGCTCTTGGGGGCTACGACATCTGATGCCTTCGCCCCCGCCGCTTCAGGCATCCCCCACACAGGGATAGACCCATAGAAGGTCAGTGAAAATTTCGCTAAAAGGGGGTCAAGGGGATGCTCCCCTTGGGCTGCCTCCCCCTATTTAGGTAGAGAGGGGTTCACTCTCCCCGCAACTGTTTGAGAATACATAAACCCTGAAAAAATGATTTTAATTGACCTTCACATAATTTTCGTTTGTAAAAAAACGATCCCCCCTCAACCCCCTCCCCAATCGCTTCTCTTATCTCCCTTCCCGTGTAATCAGTGTGTATGATGCACGAGCCGCCGGTAAAAAAGGCCATCTTCTGGTGTGAGCAGTGCAATGTGCCGCTCGTGGCAAAGAGCTGTGCGTGCGGTGCTGAGGGCAAAAAGATCGAATTGCTCCAGCCATACGATGTCCGTCCGGCCCTGGCAGGAGATATGGCTCTGGTAAAAAAACTCGTGCAGGAGCGGTTTGGCAATGTCCCGCTTGCAAAGATCCTCCTCTTTAACAAGACCGGCGGGGTTGACCGGGCGGACCTGGTCATCATGAACGGCGAGCGGCTCGGCTGGCTGACCTTCGATCCCATGCTGCGGAAATTCAGTCTTGACCTTTCCCCTGAAGCGCTCCCGTTCATTCTCCCGCATGCAACACAGGGAATTATCGATCTCGACACCCACACGAATGTCCGGCAGGAGCAGGGACGCGTTGGTGGCAAAAGGATTGCGCTCACGGTTCCCGTGCCGGACGGAACGGTCATCGTAAAATACAAAAACAAGTTCGGCACCGGCATGGTAAAGGAAGGGTCCATCAAGGTCAAGGAGCTCATCGCAGTAGTGCCCCGCACCCCGAAAAATCCCGGCTGGGAAGTGGCTGTCGAGAAGAACAAATTCCACTTAAAAAATCTTGAGCGCCACGCAATCCGGGCCATCAAGCAGCATATCGCGGATCGCCCTACTGCCAATGTCTCATTTTCCGGGGGAAAGGACAGCACTGCGGTGCTCCAGATCGCCCGGAAAGCCGGGGTGACGAAAGCGTTCTTCATCGATACCGGTCTTGAATTTCCCGAAACGATCGCGTTTGTCGAATCGCAGGACGTAGAGATCATACGAAAGGCCGGCGACTTCTGGCAGGCGGCAGAAAAGGCCGGGCCACCGGGCAAGGACAACCGCTGGTGCTGCAAACTCCAGAAACTCCACCCGCTCAAACTCTATCTCGCGGATGTCGGCCCCTGCGTCACGGTGCAGGGCAACCGCTGGTATGAGTCCTGGAACCGGGCAGGGCTTGACGAGACCAGCCAGAACCCGGCCAACCCGCTCCAGCTCAACATCTCACCCATCCGGCACTGGCGGGCGCTGGAAGTCTTCCTCTACCTCTGGTGGCAGAAGACTGCCATCAACCCGCTCTACGACAAGGGACTCGAACGCATAGGGTGTTATCTCTGCCCCGCGATGCTCGAGAGCGAGTACGAGGAACTCCGGACACTCCAGCCGGCATATGCACAGCGCTGGGATGCGTTTCTCGAACGGTGGGCGGCAAAGAAAGGATTCCCCGAAGTCTTCTTCCGCTGGGGACTCTGGCGGTGGCGGGCACTGCCCCCCAAGATGCGGGAACTCTGCAAACTCAAAGGGATCCCCTTCAATGAGGATTATACCCTGCGAACCGGGCCGGTACGGGCAATTTCGGAGGCAACGGTTGCCCGACAGGAAATGAAAAAAAATGCGGACACAAAGGAAGTAACCAAAGACGAAAAGGTCAAGGAAGAAAAGATCATGGAGCCGTCAATGGATGCACACGCGACTGAGGGATTCCCGGTAGCAGCGATACGGAAGGATTTCCCCATCTTAGGAGATCTCATCTATCTCGACAATGCCGCAACGAGTTTCTCGCCTGAACCGGTGATCGAAGCGATGGTGGAGTTCGAGCACAACTACCGGGCCAATGTCGGCCGGGGTGTGCACCGGCTCACCCAGATTGCCAGCCAGCGCTACTGGCATGCCCATGAGAAGGTGGCGGAGTTCATCGGCGGGAAGAATGGCACCTGCGTGTTTACCAAAAATACCACCGAAGGTATCAATATGGTTGCCCACGGCGTTGCGTGGACCCGCGGGGATCGCGTCATTACCACGATTCTTGAGCATCACTCCAACCTGCTCCCGTGGCGGGCCCTGGATGCCCGGGGGGTGGAAGTTGATATACTCGGCCTTGGTGCGGATTACTCGCTTGACCTCGATGCTCTCGGGGAGATGATCACCCCGGCAACGCGCCTGGTTACCGTTACCCATGCCTCCAATGTGCTGGGGGTAGTTACGCCCGTCAGGGAGATTGCGAAGTGCTGCCATGATCACGGGGCCCGCCTGCTCGTGGATGGTGCCCAGACCGTACCGCACATGCCGGTGGATGTCGTTTCGCTCGGCTGCGATTATTTCGCGTTCTCCGGCCACAAGATGTGCGGTCCTACCGGCACCGGTGTCCTCTGGATGAAGGATGCGGATCTTGAACCGTTCATTCTCGGTGGTGGAATGGTCGAGACCGTTACCGGTACCGGCTTTACCCCTGCCGAAGGATACCAGAAGTACGAAGCCGGCACTCCCAACATTGCCGGAGGCATCGGGCTTGGCGTAGCGGCCGGGTATCTTGCAGCGATCGGGATGGATAAGATCCAGCGCCATGAAGAGATGCTTACCACGCGGCTGATCAACGGACTTGCCCGGAACGGAAAGATCCATGTCTATGCTCCCCGGCGTTCCGGTTCCCGCATCGGTGTTGTGTCATTCACGGTTGACGGGTTCCACCCGCACGAAGTGGCCCAGCAGCTGGATGAAACAGCAGATATCCTGGTGCGGTCCGGTCATCACTGCTGCCAGCCCCTGATGGAATTATTAGGCTTAAAAGACGGGACCGTCCGGGCAAGTCTTGCATTGTACAACACCGCAGAAGAGATCGATATGCTCATCGCTACGTTAGAGGAACTCACGCGATAGGCACATTTTTAAAAAAATATCTGTCCGTTTCCTTCTCCCTGTCACGGTTTAATAGTCGTGCTGCACATAGTTGGGTATACAACTACCAGGAAAAAGTATCCCCCCTCTCCGGAGAACCCGATGACACCTGTTCAACTATCTGACCTGTTTGCCCGCGTGCGGAAGAACCGCCCGCTTGTCCATCATATCACCAATTACGTCACGGTCAATGACTGCGCAAATATCACGATCTGTGCCGGGGGTGCACCGATCATGGCAGATGCGATCGAAGAAGTGGCCGAGATGACGGGGATCGTCGGGGCGCTCGTGCTCAATATCGGGACGCTCAACAAGGTCCAGATCGCCTCAATGATCGCAGCCGGCAGGAAAGCAAATGAACTGAAGATCCCCGTCATTCTCGATCCGGTTGGTGCTGGTGCAACCCGTTTCCGGACGGACACCGCCCGGCGCCTGCTTGCCGAACTGGAGATCACGATTCTCAAGGGAAATGCCGGGGAGATCGGCGTGCTTGCCGGTGCAGACGGGAAGGTGCGGGGCGTGGATTCCGCAGGACTTACCGGTGATCCCGTGGCGGTTGCAAAGGAGTTTGCCTTGTCCGATGGCCTGACGGTTGTTGTGAGCGGGGCCACCGACATCGTGACCGATGGCAGGCGTGTCCTGCTCGTGGAGAACGGTCACCCGATGATGGGTGGCATATCGGGTACCGGGTGTATGGCGGCATCGGTGACCGGTGCATGTGCCGCGGAATCCAAAGATCCCGTTTTGGCAGCAGCTGCTGCCCTCGCCGCACTGGGCATCGCCGGGGAACGGGCAGCAACCGGGGCCCGGGGGCCGTACTCGTTCAAAGTCGCCCTCTTCGATGAACTTGCCGGACTGACGCCCGCAGTGCTTAAGTCCTCTGCAAAGATCAGATCCGTATGAAAGCTCCTCTATGAACTTCGACCTGTACGTAATCACCGATCCGGATCCCGGGCGGGGAAGAACACATGCGGAGATTGCAGAGCAGGCGATCACGGGGGGAGCCGATGCCATCCAGCTCCGGGACAAATCCTGCAGCCCCGGGGAACTGGTGCGGATCGGCAGGCCCCTTCGCGAGATAACCCGCAGGGGTTCCGCTCTCTTCATCATAAATGACCGTCTTGACGTGGCACTTGCCTGCGGGGCGGATGGTGTGCATCTCGGGCAGGGGGATATGCGGACCGATGTGGCCCGGCAGATTGCTCCCCCCGGGTTCATCATCGGGGTTTCTGTCAGTACTGTTGGCGAGGCTGTTCAGGCTGAACGGGAAGGGGCGGATTATATTGCGCTCAGTCCTGTGTTTTCCACGGGATCCAAACCGGATGCCGGCCCGGGCCACGGGCTTGCGGTGCTGCGGGAGATCCGGCAGAATGTATCGGTCCCGGTGATTGCAATCGGGGGGATAACCCGGGAAAATATATCCGAAGTGATCTCCGCAGGAGCAGATGGCGCAGCGGTGATATCAGCCGTTGTCGGGGCACCTGATATCACTGCTGCCGCCCGCGATCTCAAAAATCTTATACGGCAATGCAGAGCAGAAGGGAGGCCATGACCCCCGATCAGCAGCTGCGTTTCGTTCTTCACGAGCATTTCGCCAGCCATCACCATTTTTAATTTCAGGTTGGAGCAAGACGGGGTGCTGAATATCTGGGAGGTGCCCAAAGGCCTTTCTTGGAACCCCGGTGAAAGAAGGCCTGCCATTGCCGTGGAAGATCATCCCCTGGATTATGCCGGTTTTCAGGGCACCCTGCCGGAAGGGCAGTATGGGGCCGGCGAGGTGAAGATCAACGATGCCGGGTCCTTTGAGTTCCTGACCTGGCGGGATGACCGGATCGAAGTGCTCCTCCACGGACAAGACCTTTTCTGGTAACTACGTGCTGATACGTTTCAAAAAAGCGGGCGACAAGGAGTGGCTGGTATTTCAGGGCAAAGGATGCCTAAATCGCTGTCCTTGTACAGAGCATGGGCCGGCGCTCTCTCCTGCCTGGATGATGAGGCAGGACCGGTTTCATTCCTTTCGTATGCTGCAACAGCAGAGTTATTCGTACTTTTTTGCTCTACTGGATGCTGCTCATGATTCCTATCGATGCCCCCAATACGAGCAGTGACGAAAGGATCCAGCCTGCCATGATCACACCCACTCCTTTTGCCCCCCGCCAGTGAAACAGCCACGCAAGAAGAGCGCAGCCGTAAAGCCCTACGCCGGGAATCCAGATGAACGGGATAAGGGTAATTATCCCGTATCGCTGGAACGCTGCTGATTTCCCGGCAATTGCCTGGACTGAGTCGAGGTGTCTGCGGAGCCAGGCCGAGTGTTCTGCAAACGTATCACAGACCGCAAACAACCCATAGATGACGGAGATCCCAAAGGATATCATGATGAGCATGATGGGAATTGGGGGAATACCCAGTCCAACCCCGACAACTACTGCCACCGGCTGGAGAATGAGCACCGATCCCACGAGGCCGAGCATGTGCCAGAGGGAGATCTGGTACCATGATCCAATGGCTACCGGGATGAGCACGATACCGGTGAACAGGTAGAGGGGGGTTTTTACCAGATCCCGTATCCGGGCCTGCTGTACGCTTTTTATCATTTTTATAGTAACTAGCAGTGGTGCTGAAGGCTATTAATAGTCCCGGCATGGGAGATTTTAAATTCCGGTACAATGGTTTATGGTTTTTATCTCTAAAAAAAACATATTTTTCGCCGGATCGCCCGACCGGATAACAACATATATTACACTATTCGAGCAAAGTTCAACCTTGTACCAGCAGAATTGAGATGAAGTACCCATGAAGACAATATCTCCGCAAAAAACCCTGTGGCTTTCGGTTACCCTGCTCCTCACGGTCGTCATAATCCTGATCTCGATCTATTCAATAAAAAGTGGTTATTTCGATATATTCCCCTATTTTTACATACTGCCTATCATCCTCTTAGCGTACCTCTACCCCCGTTATGCGGTGTATTTTACCATCATTCTTGGCTGGATCTTTTTAGCCCTTGTTTACCTGTATGGTCCTGTGGACATCCGGCTCTATGCGGCGAGCAGTGCGTTCTTCTATGTCTTTGTTACGATTGGCATCGTCATCTCGGCCTTTTCCGGGCAGCTGATGCAGGAGAGAAAATACCGGGAGATCTTTGAGAATTCCCAGGCCGGGATGTTCACGTTCGCTATGGAATCCCAGAAGATCATCGAGGTCAACCAGCAGTCGGCAGATATCCTGGGCTATACGCTTGAAGAACTCAGAAACTATCTCTTCTCTTCCCTCTGGTTCGATGATGCCCAGGAAGCAAAGTTTACAAAAAGGATCCGGCTGGATGAAAAAATTACCGATATGGAGGTTGCGCTCCGCAAAAAAGATCGGACTGTCATCTGGGTGCTCGCTACCGCATCCATGACCAAAGAGGGACTCGTCATCTGCTCTGTGGTGGATGTCACGGAAAGCAAACGGATCAAGGATGAACTTATCGAGTCCGAACTCCGTTACCGGACCCTTTTTGACGGTGCGAGCGATGCAATATTTCTCCACGATACCGATGGTTGGATCTTCGAGACCAATACGATCGCCTCACGACTCTTAGGGTATTCGAAAAAGGAGTTCATGCAGATGCGCCTGCATGATCTCGATACTCATCCGGAGCTCCTGCTGACTCCCGAGAAGATCCAGCATTTCCAGTCCCGCGGGCACATGCTGTATGATACGGTGCAGAAGAAGAAGGACGGGACGACAATTCCTGTTGAGATCAGCAGCAGGATCACCGAGTACTTCGGCATGTCCGCCGTCATGAGCACGGTGCGGGATATGTCGGAACGAGCGAATAAATAACCGATCCCGTATTATCTCTTTTTTTTATCGGAAGTGTGCCTTCCCGGTTATGTAATCATGAAAAATGGGGGGGGTAACTCCCTGCATGCATAAGCCGCCGGAGGGAATTGAACCCTCGACCTGCTGATTACGAATCAGCCGCTATGCCGCTAAGCCACGGCGGCGCAATACCCCACAATATCGGCTTCGTGCGTTAATAAAAGTAATGAATACCGGTTCGTATTCTTCCGGATGCATTGCGGTTTTCAATCACGAAGAAATCCGTTTTTATGAGTAGCCGCTCAAGGTCGTAACGCTCTGGGGCCCCTGCTGCTCCTTCGGGGCGATGGTGCCGAACTTTCCTTCGTAGTCAGCCATGGTCTTGGTGAGCACGGCGAGCAGGTTCTTGGCGTGGGTGGGGGTGATCGAGACAATTGCCTTTGCCCGCGCCTGGTTCACCTGCGGTAACTGGTGGAGGAAGAGGAACGTGAACTCGTCTTCCTTGTAGGCGATCTGGATCATATTGCTGTACACGGGATCGAGCGTCTGCGGGATATTAACTGAAATTTCCTGTCCTGTCATGGTAATGAGGTTCGTCTTTTACCCCTATCAAATATTGGTTTTTGTTTTTTGACCGGGCATTCCTGAAGTTTGCATACTGTATGGTACGCGGGAGAAAAGTTTCAAAAAGGTTAATCAGCCCGGTTCCCCACGTTTACATACGAGGAACTATCCTGACAGAACAGAGGCAGCATGTCACGGTCTCGGACCTGGTGCGGGTGCACGCGTGTCCGGTCCGGTTTTATTACGAAAAAAACGACCCTGTTTTCGAATCGGAACGGTACGCAGTCTGCAAACAGCTCTCGTATCATCTGGGCACCCCCCTGGATAAGGAGGTGATCTGGCAGGAGATCCTCGCGGTATCCCCGGCACTGGATCCCATGCTCCGGGAGTTCCTGGCACTCTGCATCACGAAGTGCAACAAGAGCGAATGGAAACCTGCCGTCCAGACTGATGTGAAGGTGGTATCGGAAAAGCACGGCATTGTCGGGATGATCGACCGCATGGCAGCGGATGGCAGCTTCTCGATCGTCCGTGCTGCCGGGGCGATGCCGTTTGGCACCTATGCCGCAGACCGGCTCCGCATTGCCTGCATTGCCTTCTGCCTGGAGGAGATGACCGGATCAGATGTGAAGGGGGGATCTATTGAGTATCTTCCGGACGGTGTGTCACGTTTCCACGAGGTCCAGCCCCGGGACCGGCGGCAGGTGATCGCAACCCTGCACACGATCAAATCCATCCGTGACGGTGAAATGCCCCGGCACCCGCTCAATGCCCCGTGCAACCGGTGCAAGTACAGGGAGCGGTGCGAAAGCAGTGTCGGGAAGCGGCTTTCGGAGTTACTCTAGGGACAATAACCTTTTTGCCTTCAGGCTGCCATCTCATCAGTGTGGATTTATATATACTGAGGCATGGCAGGGCGGAGAAACGTGCCCCGTCAGTCCGTGGGGATGAAGGAAGGGCCTTAACCGGTGAGGGACGCACGGAAATTCTCGGTGTTGCGGAGTTTCTTGCATCGCGTGATGTGGTGTTCGGCTGCATAGCCACAAGCCCGTATGTCCGGGCAAAGGAGACCGCAGAGATTGTGGCAAGGGCACTTGGCAAACGCGGGATTCTTGCCGAGTGGCAGGAGCTGATGCCGGGTGCCAGTATTGAAGCGCTTGAATCGCGGATATCCAGCCGGCCGGAAGATGAGTCCCTGCTCATCGTAGGGCACGAGCCGCTCTTAGGCCAGTTCACCGGTTACATGATCACCGGAGGAGCTCAGGCAGCCATTGCGTTTGGAAAAGGCGGGCTGGCGAAGATCCGGAATGCCCAACTGGATCCGGTACGGGGCGAGCTGCAATGGCTGCTGACCGTCCGGCAGATTCTTAGTATGAAATAGGGGAGAGAATTACCAAAATTATAATCAAACTCTGCCCGGAATTTTTACCTCAAGATCCGGTTGAAAATCCAAAATCAAAGTCAGGTTGTAAATCTGAAATCGCAGTTTGATTGATCCGGTAACGGTTTTCAAACGCGATTGCGAATCGGGATCCGGTTGAAAAATCAAAATCAAGGTTCGATCGATCCGGATCAGGTTTTCAAACACGATCATGCTTGCGCTGAGAACTTTTCAATCAGGATCCGGTTGCAAATTCCAAATCAAAATCTGCTTAAAAAATTCAAATTAGGATCCAGTTAAACCAGCCCGTTGCACGAATCCGGCTTTACTCACGCTCTTTCCCGCAGACCGAACACTCCTCATGGTGCACATCGATTATCCCTCCACAGGCTGTGCAGGTCCAGCGTTCCCGCTCGGTTTTGACAAACGCCCGGATGCCATCTCTCCGGATTGCTTCAAGATTGTCGATCATACTCATACCGTACTTCTTCCGGTACCGCTCGTCCAGATGGCGCAACCGTTTGCAGGGGAATTCAGTACAAGTATGATGATACCTGCCCTGTATCTTGTCGCAGGCAGAAATGGTTCAGCGCTGGTTGCACCTGCGGTCGGGGGCGTAACACCCGTTGCAGTGGTTTTTCTCGCGGAGGAACGCCATGCAGATAGCACAGTTCATGCCATAGGGTGCAATCAGGGTTGTTTTGAAGGGGTTCTTCACCGCCATGAATGAGGATGGGTGGTGGTTCTGTTAATAGATGTTGGAAAGTATCCGCATTGAGTTGAATGAGTGTCAGGTTGGAATCAAGGATTACAAAGATGGGGGCTGATGCCCCCATACCTACGGATGCGATGAACCCCGCCGCCCCCGAAGGGGCGCCCCCGCGGCGGTTTCAGTGACTAAAAATATGAAACCTCATTGCCCCGCCGTGCCTCGGAATGTATACATGACCGTCGGGCCACAGGAACCCATGGATACAAGATATCCATAGCAGCCCTGAGGCGGGTGAGCATCGTCAGTGAATTTTTGAGTGACCTATTTTACCTATTTTAAAAACTGCGAAAAACAGTCCTGGTAATTATGGGACTCACAACCCAAGCAGCGTCTTCGACACGATATACTCGCCCCGGGCCTCCCGGGTCGTCCCGACCACCAGCCAGCGCTCGTTCCCGTGCTGTTCCAGGACTCCGCATGCTTCGATCATCTCGCCCGCGAGCGCCTGCCCGCTGTACGTATGGGTGAACGAGAGCACCCGGCTCACCGATTCATGCTCTATCGAATATATTGCCGGGTTGTCAAACGAGAGGGAGGCATCGGTGACTTTTGCATCGATCGTCTGTTTTCCAATCACCGTGCCTTTCCCGAGATGGGCACTCTTCAGTTCATCATATGAGCGGGTGAAGAGGATATCAAAATACGTACCCTCGATCTGGCCCCGGTTCCATTTGCGCTGCTCATGGCGTACGAACTGGTCGTAGGGGATTTCAGGTTTGCGCTTGTCATAGACCTTTCTCCACATCTCTGCCGAGAGCCCTTCGACTTTCCCGTCAAGGATACCCTGCCGGACGAGTGCCTGCACAGTAAACCAGTGCTGCCCGTACACCACCATGTCAATATCGGATTCCCCGTTCTCAAGCCCGCAGAGCAGCGAGCCCGTGCAGCCGATGGTACCGGTGGGAAGCGAGAAGAGATCGACGAGTTTCTGCACTCTCGGGTGCCTGCGGGCGATAGAGGGCAGTTCCTCATCCGGCTTCCATACCCGCTTCACATCCCCGTAGGGAATGCGCTGGAGGAGATCGGCATACTGCGGCTTGTGCCGGGCAATGAACGCGTAGGCGTCTTCAAAATCGTATTTCCTGTACCGGGTGCCGGAGGCATGCATACGCTCGCCGTCAGGATCCGGGACATACCGGAGTACGCAGCCGATCTTGTCCGCATTGTCATACGTGGAGACCGCGTAGATCCAGCCCTCCCTGTCTTCAATAAAGTCGCGTAACCGGACAGGATGTGTCATAAAAGGCAGTCTCACAGGTTAACAAGGAACCGGGCGATCGCGTCAACCTCGGCACCTGCGCGAAGGATCGTGCGGGCGGGAAGGTCTACTACTGTGCTGGGCGTGCCGGGCAGTTTCCCGCCATCGATCAGGAACTCATGGTGCACCGTGCACTCCCCGGGAACCTGCGGATCCTTTGCCCCGTGAAGGTTTGCACTCGTTGCGGTGATGGGGGAATCGAACCGCTCCACCAGCTGCTGGGCGAGCGGGTGGGCCGGCAGACGGATGCCGATCATCCCCGTTCCGCCTGTCAGGATCTCGGGAACACAGTTCCGTGATTCCAGAACAATCGTCACCGGGCCCGGCAGGAACGTCTGGATGAATGTTTCCATCCACGGCTCGACATGTGCCACTGTCGCGAGCATATCAAAATCCGCTACTGCAATTGAGACCGGCATACCCAAGGGTCGGTGTTTTGCCTCGTAGAGATGATAGATCGCTTCATCCGAGAAGGCATCGGCCCCGAGCCCGTAGACGGTCTCGGTCGGGTAGACCACAAGACCGTCATGCATGAGGACAGAAACAGCTTTTTCTATGATATCCATTAAAACTCCCGTCCACGCACGCGGTTGATATCGAAAACCGCTTTGCTGCTGACATGCATCACGGCAAAAACGCCTGCCTGGATCGGGTCCGTGACCACGAGATCTGCGTGTTCCGGTACAGTACCTGCCATCTTTAGGGAAATGACCGGGATACCGGCCTCCCTCACGCGGTCCACTGCTTTTGAGATGTCACCGCCCATGATCGAACCCGCAAGCACGAGGATCGCGGCACGGGGCAGGCGGGCAACGGCATCCACTGCGAGAGCGAGTGTCCGTTCCCCAACCAGCGGGATCGTGTCTACCGATATCCGTTCGCCCCGGATATTATGCCGGTCGGCCTCATTCACGGCCCCCATTGCCACCTGGGCCACCTGGGCCCCGCCACCAATAATGATCACCCGGGAACCGAATATATGGCCAAACGGCTTGTAGGCTTTCACATCCTTAACAGAGGTGATCGCATTGAGATCCTCTAAGAGCCGGTCATGGTCGTGGGCGTCAGCCGAGTCATATTCAAAATAGAGTTCTGCCATTCCTGTATAGGGTCCGGATTCGAATACTTCCTGGCTGATCATCACAATGTTTGCGTCATGGGCGGCAACCACGGTGGCTATGTCACGTAAGACACCCCTGCGGTTCTCCGCAATGATCCGCATGGCCAGGCGTTCGGGTTCCGTCTCCATTTTTTTCCTATGCGATAACCGGGAATCGAACCCGGGCTAGAAGCTTGGGAAGCTCCTGTCCTACCGCTAGACTATTATCGCGCATTTCTCGTATGCTCTCTAATATTGCGCGAATCGGGAAATAAATATATCCCGCTTTCGGACTGTCCAATCAGTTATTTTTAAGAAATGGTTGACTGCATACGTATATGGAAAGACAATCCCGCCAGCTTGTGTAGGCTGATCTTAACGAGAGATACCCAAAAAATCCGGTTCAAAAGGCCGGTCATCCGGTATTTTCTCCTGCGGGAAACGACAACCCTGGAGAACTGTAATGAATACTAAAAATATCGTCTTAACCCTTATCATTGCCGCATGCTGTCTTCTTGTACTACAGCCGGCTCTGGCGCAGGGCAGCGAAGGTCAGACTGTGATCTACCAGACTTCGTTTGCTTCCGATCCCCTCTGGAAAACCAACAACCCGTCAACAAATTACTGGGACCCGAACCTGGGGATGTACCACTTCTCCATAGAGCCCAGCACGGGAAGCTACGTCTACACCCCGGTGGTGTTCGACTCGGGATCCTTCACCCTGGACTATGATTTTATCCTTAACAGGATTGACGACGGTGCAACTTTCCGCATGGGATTATCCGGTACTGAGATGGACTTCAACAAGGGTCCCAATGTTGTATCCCTGTTCACCAATGCAAAATACGGCAAAATCATGTGGCTTCATATCGTCACTCCCGGAAGCAAGATGGTGGAGATGAACAGCCAGAACGCGGCAGTGGAGATGGGACCTGATGCCTACAAGGGCCCGACGGCAAAATACGATGTCAATAAAACCTACCATGTGACGGTCAACTATAATGATGAGACCCGGGTCACGACAATGAAAGTACGGGAATCGGAATCAGGAAATGAGATCTGGAGCTATTTCATCCAGGGCACCGAGAACATGAAGGAATTGAACCGTATCTTCCTCGGATCAAAGGGAGATTATGGCCCCACATTTATCTACGCTCAGGGTTATCTCGATAACGTGCGTCTTACGGTCCCTTCCGCAGGAGCTGCCGTCATTGAAACACCTGTTGAAACCCAGCCCGTAGCCACAGAGCCGGTCCCTGTCACACCAACTAAAAAACCTACCCCGAAGATGACCGTCCCGACACCTTACCCGACAAGTACTCCCCAGTCCCCCTCATCAGGATTCCTTCCCGTAGTTGCGTTTGGCATCTGCGGTGCACTCTGTTACATCAGTGCCAGGAAAAATAACTAAAGTAAATACCCCTCGGGGAAAACCTTTTTTTAAGGCTCTGTTGAAATCCCCGGTTACGGATAATTTCTCTCCGGCAGTTCTGAGTACCCCCTTACTCTCACGGTGGGGGAAACCGCATTCAGGCGATCTACCTTGTCCTCATCGCTGTTTTCAACCCCATACGGGGTATCTCTGAGCTGCGGGAGTGGGAAGACTACCCGGCAAAGGACTCCCCGGAGCGACTTCTTGTCTCATTTTTGAGGTTTCTACAATGCCCTTATTCATGCATTGCGAAAATATCCCTATATTTCAGGATTTTTTTATTAAAAAAGTATTGAATGGCTTTTCGATGTATGATTCCCAAAACGGTGAGGACTCCATTTTTGGGATCTCTGTGATGAGAGATGGCCGGTTTTTGCCCGTTTTTGTTGATGTGCCGGGTGTTCTGGCCATCATTCCAATGGCCCCCCGAGGGGGGATGGGGAAGTGCTGATGTGCATGGGGTATTCATCGTTCGTACTGATGTGTGGCATGGGGGAGATCACCTCGGTGGATACGGCATCGTTCCCGGGATGATAGCGGGGCCGGCAGGCATCGCGGAATCTGCGGTATATTCCGGATCCAGCACTGGACCGCCGGCACTCACGCAATGGGTAGTGAAGATAATCCCGCTTCCAACAGAGCCGGAATTATCACACCCGGCTGCATTGGCGGGATTAATCACCATGGCAACCGAAAAAGCGATGAGCGCAAACCCCAGAAAAATTTTGCCGGTATCCATTTGGTTCTCCTTTCCTTTGTTCTGCATGGGTCGGTGACACGCCGAATCCGTATCGTGTATCACCTGGTTATAGTGTCTGGGGTTGAGCTTATATATTCCCCAAATTCTTACGGTTCGAGCATCGAACCCCCGGGTTACAGTAATGAACCTACGGGATAGCAGGGAGGGAGAGAGAATATAAACCGTCATGCCCTTATCTACCGGTTACCTAATGGTTGGTAGAAAAAAACAGAAATTTTTTGGTGAAGTACCCATGAACCCTGCGGACAAATCCCCGACAATAATTATTCACGAAGAGTCTGATTCTCTTGTGGAACTATCAGAGTACCTTGATGTTCTGTCGAGCAGCGCACGGCTCAGGATAGTAAAATTTTTAGAAAAAAAACCCCGGGATGCCCGGGCGATCTCAAAAGAGATCGAAACCAGCTACGAGAACACCAAAAAGCACCTCGATAAACTGCTGGGTATTGGTGTGATCAAGAAGGAGGCGGGTCTCGGTGCCCCGACCTCAAAAGGCATTCACCCTGTCTGGGAATATTCTGTCGTTCCGGGGGGGCTCGAAGCGATCATCAGGAACCTGGGACTCTTCTCCAATGCCCGGGTCCAGATCGTTGGCGGGGAGATCTCCCGCAGGTTAGAAGAAGTAAAAGGCACCCTTTCAAAAGAGGTACTCGGTAACTATCCTGCTGCGATTGTGCTTGGGGGTCCTGATGACGGGAAGGCGTTCATATTAAAAACAGATACCGTTGCTATCGGCAGGACCGATCCGGATCACCCGACCTCCTTCGATCCGGCCAGGGATATTGTTCTTGCGGATGGTTATACCGCGGTTACCCGGGTATCAAAACCCCATGCACACATCTGCCGCGAACACGGCATCTGGTATATAGAGGACTGCGGAAGTACCGGAGGAACCCAGCTGAACAACAAGAAACTCGAGGATCGTGCGCGTGTACCGGTCCATGACGGGGATCTTGTTGAGCTTTCAAAAGGAATATCCGGTGTAAAACTTGTCCTGATCATCCCCCACGGTGCTTGATGGAGAAACGATCAGGGTTTTTATGATAATAAAAAACAAATAATGATGACCTTATCATAATAGTACACAAAGAAAAACGTTCACCGTATCCATGACCCCCATCTTTCAATCTGGCCGGTTAATCCTTCTCATAGTCCTCCTGTTCTGTACGGCGGGTTTTGCAACCGTAGCCGCTGCCGAACACACGGTAGCCCCCTCAGGAGCCGAGTTTACCAGCATAGAGGCTGCGATTGACTGGGCCTCCTCCGGGGATACGATTACGGTTGAGAGCGGTATCTATCCGGAAAGCGTCCGCATGGAAAAGAAAATTCTGCTCATCGGCATTGACAGTGGCAATGGTGCGCCGGTAATTGATCCGGGTAAAAAAGGAAATGCCGTGGATATTCGTACAGATGGATGCACGGTGGAAGGGTTTGTCCTCAGGAACAGTGAGCTGCTCAGTGGTATCCGTATCTCCTCCAGCCAGAATACTGTCAGGAAAAATACGATAAGTAATAATTCCCAGGGAATCACCCTGGCCTCTGCTGAGAAAAACACCCTTTCGGGAAACAATATCAACAACAACCGGCGAACCGGCATTGTACTTGAGGGTTCGAATGGTAACCTGATTGAAGACAATATCATCAGCGCAAATACCCTTGGTATTAACCTCGATGAATTCTCGCTCTCGAACCGGATCTTCCGGAACAATTTTTTCAACACCCAGAATGTGGTCTCAAAGAGCGCGACTTCGATCTGGAGCACAACAACCCCCCTGACCTACACCTACCTGGGGAAGAAAGAGCAGAGCCGTATGGGGAACTACTGGAGTGATTACCGCGGCAGGGATAAAAATGGTGACGGGATCGGGGACTCCCCCTACTCAATTGATTTGGGTGGTAACCCAAAAGCGATCCTGGAATCAGCCCAGAATATCATCGATGCGTTCCCCCTCATGGATCCAAAGGAGTATTTCACGGGAATCCTGCCGGTCCCGGTCAAAGCTCTGTCCCTGACCCCGACCCCGTTAGTTCCTGAAGCCACTGGTTCGTCGACACCGGCATCCCTCAACACGTCCCTGCCCGTGCCCGTTGTCTCCGAAATTGCTCCCAATATTGTATCAGCGATAGATCCCGGGGACAGACTACCCGCGGGAACTGTCCTCCCGGTACTGGGAGTCATCATCCTTGCCGTGCTTGCAGGAGCGATCTTCCTGGTATACCGGAAACAAAAAACACCCGTGACAGCAGATACTCCCGAGGCACCCAAAGATGTACCTCAAAATGTACCTGCAGCTGTACCCGCAGATCTCCCCCCGGCAAAAGCAACCGTGATCTCCCGCAGCACCCGGGCCCCGGTGACAAGCTCCAGTAAGGATACCGCACTTCCTAAAGAGAGTATCCCGGAGGGATATTACCCGACAACCTCTGAGCAGAAATACTACTTCCCCCGGGAACTGGAGAACAAGTATACCGACATTGCTTTTATCGGGCGGGGGGGCATAGCATGGGTCTTTTCTGCGGTCCGGAAGACCGATGGCTTAAAAGTGGCAGTCAAGATCCCGATCAGTTTTGACGAGATGACGGGCAGGTCGTTCTTAAACGAGATCAAGGCCTGGGAAACCCTGCAGCACGCGAATATTGTAGAGGTTTTTGGTGTCAATATTTTACCCGTCCCGTATGTCGAGATGGAATTTGTGCCCGGCTCGCTGGAGGAATTGAAAAAACCCCTGGCCGTCTGGAAGGCGGTGCATATTATCCGGGGGATCACGGATGGTATGAGCTACGCCCATACGCATGGGTTCATCCATCGCGATATCAAGCCGCACAATATCCTGATGACTGAAGATCTTGTACCGAAGATCACGGACTGGGGGATGAGCAAGGTGCTTGCTGCAGATGTGAAAAAATCCAGCATTGCCGGTTTCTCTCTCTCGTATGCAGCCCCGGAACAGGTCTCTCCTTCGGAGTTTGGCAGGACCGATGAACGCACCGATATCTACCAGCTCGGGGTAGTTTTCTATGAAATGGTCACCGGCTCAATCCCGTTTGGCGGCGAAAGTATCGTTGAAGTGGGAAATGCCATACTGCGGGAAAAACCCATCCCCCCGTCAGAGTACACTGCAGATGTCGGGCCTGTTGAAAAGATCATCTTAAAATGCCTGGAAAAACTTCCCGCCGACCGTTACCAGTCATCGGCCGAACTGCTGGATGCGCTCTCCCGGTACCTGGACGAGGATGATGAGTGAATCCCTGCACATGTTCCCTTTTGTGCGCAATATGCCGTTTTACCGGGTGATCTGATGAGTGACGGGAAAAAAACGTACGAACCTGCAGTATGTGCTTCATGCGAGGGATTCGGGTGCACGGTCTGCAGTAAAACCGGTACTGTACTGGTTACTGCGCCCAAGCGGCAGTGTCCGCACTGCGAGGGTGCCGGGTGTATTTACTGCGGATTCACCGGATGGGCAGGACCTAAGGGCAAGTACGACTGATCCTTAACTTGGATCAGGAGAATTTTGCATCTGTCCTTGCCGGGATTACGCACTCTTCAAACCGCCTGGCAAAATACCTGTCCGTCATGCCGGCAATAAAGTCCCGCACGAGTTCGGCGTCCGTTGCCGTCTCCAGGTATCGCGGACTGATCCAGCCGGTTTCTATGAAATCTGATACGATTTTTGTGTTCCTGCGCCCGGATTCCAGATCCTCCAGGTATGTGCCAAACAGGGTGGCATACATTCGTTCAATTTTTCGCCGTTCTTTCGTGAGTTTTTCGTTATTGTAGATGTTCTTCCTGCTGAACTTACGGAGCCCGATAAGAGCCATTTCGACCGTAGGGCTGTATGCGATGTATCCTTCATCTTCGCTCTCGCTGTTTTCCAGCAGATCGTAGATCAGGGTATTGATAATCACGCGGTTGGAACTCCCCAGAACTGCGGTACATTCTTCCGGTAAGGGAACAGAATCATCGATCAGCCCGATCTCTTTTGCATCCTGGATATCCCGCCCGATATAGGCAATCGTGTCGGCAAACTTGACCACGCAGCCTTCAAGGGTCATGGCAGCTCCTGTGCGTCTTCCATCGGCATTGTCCTGCACTTTCTTGTCAAACGCAGCCCAGCTCCCGCAGGGTACGGGGGCGATACGGCAGTCATCTGCCTCACCGTTGTGGCAGAGGATGCCGTCAAGTACCTGCATGCTCAGATCGCAGTCTTCGATCCGGTCGAGGAACTGCACACTCTGGACATTGTGGAAAAATTTCCCTATGCAGTACTGCTCGCAGAGGGTGGAAAGACAGGTTTCGCCAAAGTGGCCGTACGGGATGTGGCCTATGTCATGCCCGAGCGCTATCGCTTCAATGAGATCTTCGTTCAGCCGGAGGCAGCGCCCGATCGTCCGGGCGATCTTCGATACCAGCTGGACGTGAATGACGCGGTGGGTGATATGATCGTTTTCGACCAGGTAAAAGACCTGCGTCTTGTCGATGTAGCGTGTATACGCCCGGGTATGGATGATCCGATCAGCATCCCGGGAATACGGGGTGCGGATATCTTCTGCTATCCGGTTGTGGCGGCGTATGGCATCTGCGCTGGTCGCGGCAAGAGGGGAGAGGAGGGATTCCCGCTTACCCGTCATGGTGCGAATCGCGGATTCAATCCCCCTGTCCAGGGACCGCAATGTATCCCGTTTTTTCATGTTGCACGTCTATCTGTGCCGGGATGTATTAATCCTGACGCACAGGGAAATGTGAACCGTGATCTGGTTGAACTGGCCCTCCGCATATAAGGAAATGGAGCGAACTGACGGGGGGACTGAGTGGTTGAATGACGGGAACTTCTGTATAAAAATACCCCCCTCCCGTAACCCGCTGTTACCCTGGATTTTTCCCGTAAAAAAGATAAAACCAGCCCGCCGGAAAAACCATTACGTGGAGGCGGACCGGGGGAATGCCCCGGTGTAATGCAGCTGGCCGTTCTGGATCTCGAGCGTGTCGATCCTCATGCCGGGCATGCTGCCAAGCGGGTGATTTATCTGCTGTTCAACCCCGTCTCCTGCCTGCTGTAATATATTTCCTGGTACAGGAATTAAGTCCCGGACTTCTTTCTTTACCTATGACATTTACTGAGCCGGAACCGGGTTTCCCAAAGGTGCCTTTCAGGCAGACTGGACCTTTGACCGGATTACCGAATCTCTGGAGATCGGCATCCGCAGACATCTCCATCTTGTTGTTATTCCCGGGTTTGACCTGCATGTTTTTCAGCGGTCCTTGGTCGCCTGCATCATTAACGTCAGTTCTTCACGGGAGACCGTGGCATCCGTGGGCTGGGCCTGTCCATATCGTATGTCTGCGGTCAGGTCATAGTCTGAGGCTGGTCCGGCGAGTTTCACATTTTCCCGGGCAAGAAGGGCATTAAATTTAGTATACGTAAAGGATGGTAAAATAAGAAATGCCTGGTCCCCTGCCCGGGTACGCAGGGGTTGAAAGGGTTTACTTGTATTCCTGGCCGGTCAACAGCCGGTCGAGTCCATGGCGCCGGTGAAGATGATCGGCGATATGCACCTTCTCCATAAGCAGGGGCCGGAGTATGCCAAAGAGGAACGGCCCCTGGGAATACATCAGGTCAAACGTGTGATGGCGACCCCCCTCCGTGATTGAGAGAGTGTCCTGCGTGGAGTTCCTTGTCTCGCAGATGATGCTCACTTCGGAAATGCCGGCCACAGGTATCGTGATGGAACCCGGGGCGCCGGCAGCTATGGTATCGATGGGCATGGACAGGTACCGCTGCCATGGGCCGGTTGCCCAGTCCTTTGCCCGGAAATGGGTGATCTCATCGCAGGTCTCTGCAATGTTGCAGGATTCCTGCGTCACTTCATCGTTCGCATCGGACATTGCCTCATCGGTGCCCGGGTTCCATGTGCAGAAGATGAGATGCTGTGGTGTGACAAGCAGGGTATAGTGGATCACCGAGAGGAGGCCCTGTTCCACGAAGGGGACGATACCGAGGATCTGCCCCGGGCCGGCGTGCATGGTGGTTGCCTGTGCAAAGGAGTGCTGTTGCGGGGATACAACTCCTGTGGTTGCGGGAGGGTTTGCGGGAATCCGCTCTTCAACCGGGCGGCCGCACTGCCCGCAGAACCTGTTGCCGGTTATCAGCAGTGCACCGCACTCTGTACAGAATCTCTGGCCTGGTGTCATTTATGACCGGTGAGCATGCAGGTTATAAAAAGATGCAGTTTTCTCCTGTGCCGGTACCGGGCCGGAAGGAAGAAGGTCCTTCCTGCAGCAGGGAGGGGTGATTTCCACATCTTTATTTGTCTCAGGGTGACAACTGGTACGAGTAAACGATCAGAATTTATCAAAAGGGATACCATGGCAAAGAACAATACCCAGTCAAAAAAAGCAGAGGAAGAGTGCAAGAGCGAATGCTCCAGCTGTGCGACAGCTTCTTCCTGCTCATCGGAAAAGAAGGGACAGGCCGGCCTGCCGCCAAAAGCAGTAATGGATGTCAAGCATGTCATCATGGTGCTGAGCGGGAAAGGCGGCGTGGGAAAATCAACGGTTTCGGTGAATCTTGCCTACGCTCTCTCGAACCATGGCAAAAAAGTAGGTCTTCTCGATCTCGATATGCACGGCCCCAATATCCCCAAGATGCTGGGCATCGAAGACCACAAGCTCGCAATTTCCGGAGACCGGATCGAGCCGGTGCACGTCACGGGCATGTTATCTGTTCTGTCCATGGCATTCCTGCTGCCCGATACCAGCACACCCATTATCTGGCGCGGGCCAATGAAGATGGCGGCGATCCAGCAGTTTCTCGGTGAAGTGAACTGGGGCTCTCTGGACTACCTTGTCGTTGATCTCCCCCCGGGCACCGGCGACGAAGCACTCACCATCGCCCAACTGGCGCCGAATGTCCGTGGAGCGGTTATTGTGACAACCCCGCAGGATGTCGCCACCATGGATGCAAGGAAATCGGCAAAGTTTATCGAGAAACTCGGACTTCCGGTCATCGGGGTCATCGAGAACATGAGCGGCATGCTCTGCCCCCACTGCGGTGAGGAGATCGAACTCTTCGGGAAGGGTGGCGGGAAAAAGATCGCCGAGGAACTCAAGGTGCCGTTCCTCGGGGCAATCCCGATTGATATCGAGATGCGCAAGGCCGGCGATGAGGGTCGCCCGTTCATCATCAAACGCGGTACCGGCAACAGCCCTACCTGGACTGCTGTTGACCAGGTAATGGAATCACTCATCAAAGTTGTTGAGGGATAAGCAATGGACTACCTGCGGATTCTCACCGGGAAGGAAAAACCGCTTCCCATTTACACGGGGATCATCGCCTGTCTTGAGAATCCGCTGGTCTTTCCCGATATGGTCGAACCGATCTACCGCGAAGCGATGACCATGGATGATGAGACCCTTGACCGGTTCCGGTTCTCTCTCATACGACTCCAGCTGTATTCAGATATTCACCGGAACGAGGATATGGAAAAGGCAATGCACATCAAGTATGTTGCGCAGGTGCTCGAAAAAGTGGTCTATGGTACGCTCGTCATGGAGCGCGAAGACCTGTCCGCTGAGTGATTTTTTCAGCCTGACCACAACACTCTTATCGGGGTGCATGTGCACTGGTGATACCTATATGTGCACTCCCGCGAAACACTAATCATACTACTCATTTGTTGCAAAGGTTTTTCCTCCCCCGTACATATGAATATGAATAATTTTGACCTTAGGTGAATACGAATGACATCACGCATGCAATCCCCGCACACGACCTGTCCGGGGTGCCAGGAAGAGGTTTTTCTCGACGAGCTCGTAGGAGGCAAATGCCCGCTCTGCGGCTGCTCCTTAGAAGAATTCGACGAGGCATTCGGGGAGTATGAAGGCATCCTCGATCGCTCGGATCTCTCGTGGCTTATCTTCAATTACTTTGTCTTCAAAAAATTCGTTGACTTAGGGGTGCCACCCCACCAGATCATGGAGTTTGTCGCAGTCTACGAGCAGAACGCGGAAAAACCCCCCGAAGAGTGGAACCGGACCGGTTTTACCCTCGAGATCCCCATGAACCTGCTGGACCGTATCCGGCCCAAATACTGTGCCAGCTGTAAAAAACTGTTCTTCCGTGGCGGGAAAAAACAGATCAAAGGCGATATGCGCAAGGCAGCAATCGCAGTCGAGTACGTCTGCGACAAGTGCTGAACAACCTTTATTATTAACTATTTCTATTCATACATTGCACTCTTACAGGGATAGTATATTTCAGTGCTTTTTTTTGTTTAAAAACTCTGCAGAAACGCACATGAACGGGAGTTCACACCTGTACAACGAAAATCGGATCCCCCCTCTTATAGTTTTTTTTAAAGTCTTTCACCCCCCATCGGGGTCGCTCGGCCGACTCGTCGTGGTTTTGCCGGGCAGATTCGGTTTAAAGGGCGCAAAAGTTTCCTGAACGCCCTTTCGGGGATATGCAGGCATGACCAAAAAGAGCATCGGGAAAAACGGATGAAGTCTCCTGAGCAAAAAATGTCAGATTAGTGCCGGTACTCAAAATCAATGATACTACCGGTCTGCGCATCCACCCACGCAACTGCAGGTTGTGCAGAACGGTTCGCCCGGATGCTATCATCATCAAAGGTAACTTTCCATGCAAGGGGAATACTGCCCAGCCGGGGAGTAACCCCGTACGCGTGCTGGTCCTTCCACCGGATATCTGCCGATACAATACGCAGTCCGCTCACCGATTCGGGATAGGTCTCCTTTGCCCGCAGGAGGGCAGAAAAGGTAGCTTCACGCTTCAGCACAAGCGGTTCCGAGGTGACGGAAAAGGCATTATCCGGTGAATCCCAGTGGCGTTCATAGGCCGTAATCTCACCTTTTACTGCATCGACACCCACGAGAAACCCGTCCTTATCGCAGGGGATATCGTTTACTACCCGGCTGAAGATAAAAAGATACTGCCCGGCCACAGGATCGGAAGGTGAACCCAACGGGGAATAACGGCCGGTACTCATATTGACCGCTACCGGGCCGTTCTGGTCGGAGATATACCGTTTTGCAATCTTCTGTGCGGCTGGCATGTCGAGCACCGGGTTCGCCGGCCTTCCCATTTTCTGGATTGTATAGGCAAAGGATGGGATCAGCCCGGTATCGGCATCCATGCTACCGGTAAGTAACGGGCTGGTACCTTTTACAAACATAAAATTCCAGGCTCTGACGGTATCGGGGCTGGTACTATACCTTACCCTCACCAGTTCCGGCTGAATTTCAGGAAATGCTTTCCTTGCAAGATCCTGTGCCTGTTTCTGGGTGATACGGGCGCTCTCCTGTCCCCGGGTAAAGGGATCGCCGGTCACGGCATCTTCAAAGACGGTGAACGGGGTTTCAGCGGATGAACGATCCCCCGGCAGGATAACAAACTCGTATAATGTGCGGCCGGAATACCTGTCCGTCAGGTTTACGCTGACCAGCGTCCAGGTGTCTGCAGGATACTCTTCCCGAATGAATGACACGGCCGTATCAAGCGGGAGCACCTCCTTTGAGTGCAGGGCAGAAATACCCGATCCGATACTATAACCCGGTGTGACTGCAGCAGTCACATTCGCTCCCGGAGCCGGTGTCTGTACCCCCATGGCCGGAATCGGGGTTACCGGGTTTGCAGGTGGAGGGGATGACAGGGGAGCCAGCAGCATCCCGCTGATCAGGAGATACCCGACAATGAAGAGCACAATCACCCCTACGGCTGTCCCCAGTTTTTTGTACAGGCGGCGCTGCTTCTTTGCCTTTACCTGCTGCCGGTAACGCTCCGGAAGATAGGTCGCTTCGGGGTCATCTGGACTGGTGCTCACTGCTGCCGCCTCGTGTGATAATCTGTTACTATATAATCTGCAACGGGTAAAAAGCCAGACGGTTGATACGATAATGGTACAAAAAAAGTGGGTTTTAGTGTATGATTGTAGTGGGAAGGGCGAAATCCGAGAAAAATTAATACGTCCTGCCTACCAGCGTTGCCTTGCCCGGCTTGCCGCAGACTATGCATACGCTGTCTGTTGCAGAGACGTACTGCGACCGTGCATTGGTGCCGAGGATGCTTGCATTGGTCTTCTCTTCGATGACATCCCCGCATCCTTTATGCTGGCACCATGAAACAACTGCCACTTTTCCCTCGTTGAGGGCTGCAACCAGTGTGTCCAAGGAAGCGACGGTACAGAGGTGTGACTGCGTGTGCTCCTCGGCACGGGTGTGGATCGCTGCGGTGATCTCGCCGAGCACCCGGGTGACTTCATCGGTCACGGTCGCGAGTTCGATCTGGGTCTTTTCGCCGGTTCGTTTCACTGCCATAACCTTGCCGGCATCGAGGTCTCTGGGTCCGAGCTCAAGCCGGAGCGGGACCCCGCGGAGTTCCCACCAGTAGTACTTCGCGCCCGGGCGCATGTCCCGGGTATCGATCTTCACCCGGAACCCGGCAGCGGTCAGGTCGTTTTTCAGTTTCTCTGCCGCTGCGAGCACATCTTCGTGGCGTTTTCCTATGGTGATCGGGACGATCACTGCCTGCACCGGTGCGGTGACGGGGGGAAGGATAAGCCCCTTGTCATCGCCATGCATGCTGATGAGGGCGGCGATGCACCGTTCCGAGATGCCATAACAGGTCTGGCTGCCAAGCTTCTGTTCCCCGTTCTTGTCCTCAAACGTGATCGAGAACGTCTTGGAGAAATGCTCGCCGAGATGATGGACGGTGCCTATCTGGAGGGTCTTGCCATTGGGCATAATCGCATCGATCGCCATCGTGTAGTCCGCACCGGGGAACTTGTCCCAGTCGGGACGCTTCGAGATGATGATGGGAATACAGAGCCCATCATAGAACTCGCGGCTGAGAGCGAGCTCGTATTCCACCTGCGCTTCTGCCTCATCCCATGTCGCATGGACCGTGTGCGACTCCATGAAGGAGGTTATCTCGCGGAGACGGATCAACGGGCGGGTCTGCTTGGTCTCGTACCGGAACGTGTTGACGATCTGGTAGTATTTCATCGGCAGATCGGCGTGCGAGCGGAGCCAGAGGGCATACATCGGGTAGATGGCAGTCTCGCTGGTCGGGCGGAGTGCCAGCTTGACGTCAAGGGGTGTTGTGCCCCCGTGGGTGACCCAGTAGACCTCATCTTCGAATCCCTTGATGTGCTCAGCCTCTTTCATGAACTCCTGTTCGGGGATGAGGAGGGGAAAGAGGGTCTCTTCATGATCCCGGTCGAGCAGGGTGCGCAGCCGGGCATACACGTGCTTGCGGATCGCAAACCCGTACGGGTACCAGACGTAAAGTCCCTTGACCGGGTAGCGGACGTCCATGATCTCCGCCCGCCACAGGATATCATTATACCATGCAGAAAAGTCCCCTTTTTGCGGCAGGGTGCCGAGGTCGTCGTCCATGATGCTGATCCTTTAAGATACTAAATGTATGATTACCGGCGTAATAAAAGCCTCGACACATGCTGCGACCACTACGAGCGGGAGGACATAGAGGAGGAAGATGCGGGCCAGTTTCTGTGCCTCCCCTGCAGTATCCGCCCCGCCGTACCATTCTGATATGAGTGACTGGGCGAGCAGGATGCCAAGAGCCCCCGAGATAATGAAGGCCGGGATCTCAAAGATGCCGTGCGGGAGGAGTGCTGCGGCAATGAATACCCATGAATGATCCTTGTGGATGATCTCCATGATTGCGCCAATCACAATCCCATTCAGGCTCATGATGAATATCGTCAGGATGCCAAAGGACGCACCTCCTAAAAAGAGCAGGAGGCATGCGCCAAAATTGTTGATAAAGAGCTTGACGGACATGTCAAACGGTTTGTCGATATTCATCTGGCCTGCTACCTCTTTTTCAAAGAGCTGCATCAGGTTTGTGCCCATCTCCGGATGATAAATGGATCCAACCCAGCCAACGGTTATGGTTGAAAAAAAGAGGAGGAAGGTGATGATGATTGCATTGGTGAGCGGGGAGTTAGACATACAGGACCATCCGCGTCATATCCCGGATCCCCGGCGCTAAGCCGACCGTGATCATGGCGAGCAGGACAAGGTGCCAGAATGCGGGATTTGCCTCTTTGCGGTATTGCTCCATAATGTAGACTGCGGGAAAGAGCACGACTAATTTTAACGGAAACATCACAAATGCCGTGCCCGTCCAGTCAATTAAGAAGGATCCGACCACGTGCTGTTCGATATATTTGATTGAGGGATGAAGATCGATGCCATAACTGGTGGCACTGGCATCCAGCAGCTGGCCAAAGAGGAGCGTCATATAGAGCGGATCGGTCACATACTCCCATTTCAGCACATAGCGCATGCAAGCAAAGACCAGTGCAGTTGCGACGATGGCCATGAGCGGGATGATGGCGAGCACGAAGAGATCGATGCGGGTGTGGGTCATCCCCCACGAGGTCAGGAGCAGCACAACACAGAACGACGTGAAGAGGCCGGCACCTGCGTAGAGTTTCAGGTAGTCCTTGCAGAGTCCCAGTCTCTCAAGGTATTTTGAGAAGAAGAGGATAAACACCCCGTAAAAAAAGAGCAGGATATATATCGGGGGGGTGACGAGCAGGAACTGGAGATCGGAGGTGATCATATGGGTGTCCTGGACTACCCGGAGTACTCCGCCGAGTATTACGTACGGAAGGGTCGCAATAACGAAAGGACCGTCAATGACGATATTGGATCGTTTGAACCAGTGGTAGATGAGATAGAGGGCTGCGATGAGGATGAGGGCGTAGGTGATGGTCTCAACAGCATTATAGGGTTGTTCGTACCGTACGGGATCGATGTAATATTTGTAGAAGAAATCACTAATCATCCATGATCTAGAATGAGCGCGGATGCAATAAAATTACTTAAACCCAAAGGCTTTGACAAGTCCAAGTGGATGCAGCTTCCGAGGGACGTGGTGATTGGCCATGA
>JANXYM010000018.1 GCA_025350045.1 Methanomicrobiales archaeon
TTGCCGGTGGCAAGTTTAATATCGGGAACTCCGTAGCTGTCCCTGAGTACCAGTCCAATCTTGCTGCTCGACGCGCCTTCCTTCCGGAGTTCAAGGATAACTTTTGTGATCCCTGCAACGTCCTTGTTGGACCATGCGGGAGCTTCCTTGCGGTAGGGGCGGACTGAGCATGACTTGCCTCTTCTTCGAGCATGCATTCGTGCCATAGTATAGCCTCCTTATAGACTAAACGTAAGTCCAGAAAAGTACAGTATATTACTGACTCTCTGTAATCCCAAAGCCTTGTTTGAGGCCATGCGTTATATCGCACGTCGGACTTACATCTGCCAGCACAATTGTTAAAAGTGCTGATCACCATTCGACGGGAGGTGTAATAAGGGTAACTGAGGGAAAAGACCCCTTAAGGATTCACGGTGCCGGAAACCAGGTAACCACCATCCGGTGTCGGGTTCACCGAATAGATGCTGGCAATTTCCTTGTCGGTAACCGTATTTTCAACGGTAAAAAAAGCCCTCAATTTCCCTTCAGACAGTGTTCTCACGGTGACGCTGGATGCAGGGAGGGTTGAGGTATAAAAACCGACGGGTAACCCGGGACTTTCAACCGCTGTGCCCTCTCCCTCTGCAACGACACCCCGACTCAGAATTTTGCCTTGTGCATCCAGCAGGAGGGTCTTGCCATTGGATATAGTCAGGAGAAATTTCCCTTCTACAGGATCGATTGATGTAATTCTGCCGGGATTTTCAGCTTCACGCTCAATCGGCAGGTGTATATCCCAGACAACAGTTCCCCTGCAATCCACGTTGATGGCACGCATTGCAATCCAATGCTCCCCGGGCATCCAGTACGTACCGTAGACAATATATCCACATTCGGGTAGTGGTTTTACCCTAACCGGTTCGAGACTGTATCCGGGCAGGACTGTCTGCCACTCTGGAGTACCATTCTGGCTGACCCTGATGAGCAGGGTATCCTGCGCTTTGGGTAATCCGAGATCCTTAAAAAAAGGGATGTGCGACGCGATGAGGGAGAAACCGACAGGGATCAAAATCGCCCAGATGAACATTAGCGCTATAACACCCGCTATCCCGATAATAATCGTTATGGTGCAGGGTTTTATCTCATGTTCAGGAGCGCTTGCCCCAGAGGCCGGGGTCTCTTTGTCCCCCTTTTCCTTTCCCGTGTCCCACCGGGTGGCAATAGTATTGGCAATGAAATACAGGACAGGGATGAGGAAAAAGATGGCGAGCACGATCGAGAACGATACCCGCCCCCCGGTATTTTTCTGGATAGTAGTTGCGGAATCGGACAGGATAAATCCGAAATATGCAACCGCCATGAGGGTGATGACTTTTTTGTAGTTCGGGAACTGAACAAGGAGAACGGTCAACACGATTGCAGTAACCGTTTTTGCCAGCAGGTACATACCTGCCGACAACCCGGCTAGTTTTGTACCAAAGAACCAGTCCTCCCAGTTGATGATGAAGACAAAGGAGTACATTAACGCTGACAGGACGAGGATGGCGAGAAGGCACCAGAAGAGAATCGTATCGAGGGATTTTATGGCTTTACTGTAATTCATCCAGTTCACCGTTTAATGCTGTAAAATTCTGTATTAAAAATAATTCGTATTCAGATTTTAATCTGAAATTTATTTAAAACAGCTATCTTGTTCATAGGTCTTCTACAGAGAACCAAAAACAAACCCCTTGGACTGTCCCTCACTATTCGTAAATACTCCCTCTCCCCAATCTCTGTTTGTATATGATCCCCCAGCCCATAGAGCTCCACCCCGTAGGTTACGTCCGATCCCCCTACAAGGAAAAGGGCGATGCCCCTCGACAGGGGCGTTTTTCGGAAACCGTTTCCGAGATCGTGATCTTTGAATGCTACCTTCCCGCTCTCTGGCAGATGGAAGGCAGGAAACATCTCTGGGTTCTCTGCTGGTTTGACCGGGCGGACCGGACCGTGCTCCGGGCAATACCGCCAGGAACCTCAGCAGAGAAAGGTGTGTTTTCGATACGATCACCGGACCGGCCGAACCCCGTCTCGCTCTGCATGGTGGATCTTCTCGAAGTGAACAATGGTATCCTGAAAGTCCGGGGACTGGATGCATTCGACGGGACACCGGTCATTGATATCAAGGTGTACTCAGATGAGATTGACTGCGCCAGAAACCGCTGATCCCCTCACCCTTTTTACCTCAGAAAGAAAAAGGCACTAGTACAGATGGACAAGATCCCCCTTGAAACGAGTGGCGATGAATCCCCGATCCAGTTCCGGGACTGCTTCTCCGTACGCTATATCCAGTCGGCCGCCCTCCTCTGCCAGCTCGCGTTTGCCATAGAGCAGGAATACCGGGAGACAAAAGCGATCTCAGCGGATCTCCCGCTCCGGCACGAGGTTTTTGTCCTCAACTCGGTCCTGTCTTCTGTGTCGTTCCTCGAATCCACCATCAATGAACTCTATGCCGATGTGGCTGACGAGGCCTACTATTTTGCCGATGAGAAGCACGAAGCGCTCCTGAAGCTGATTGGCGAGAAATGGAAGAACGAGAAGAACTTCGACCGTGCCCCGCTGTTATCAAAATACCAGAAGATTCTCCTCATAGCGGGAAAGCCTTCGTTCGATGAGGGCGACCAGGCATTTGCGAACCTGCGGATCCTCATTGAGATTCGCAATCACCTAATGCACTACACGCGGGAATGGGTGGTCATCGGGGACGGGGTGTCCCGGGGTGCCGGCGAAGAAACGACCGGCGGAAAATTTGAAAAAATCCTCCGTCAGAAGTTCGCCATAAACCCGCTCGCCTCAAAAAATCAGCCATTTTTCCCCGACAAATGTTTAGGACACGGGTGTGCAGAATGGGCAGTAGTCAACAGCCTGATCTTCACTGATGAGTTCTTCCGGCGGCTGGAACTGCCGGCGCCGTACGAGGGGATACGGGGCGAGATGAGGACGCGGTAAGAAAAAGCGGGACTCTTGCGGACCGGTACGTTAACCAAAGACCCTGACAGATATCTTTTACTCGATGTAAGGTATACCTTACATACACAGCCTATGAAGCAGAACGCATTTTATATCCTGACCGGTCTCGTGGTGACGGCCCTCGTTGGTATCTTCTGGCTTTCACTGGAGTGGAACAATGCACTCCCGATCCAGATCGGATTTATTATCGGCATTATCATGCTGTACCTCGCCCGGAGCAGGGTTGTGGGGATCATTGCAGACGAGCGCTCGATCGCCATCTCCCAGAAAGCTGCTTTCCATACCCTCGAGATCTTCTGGGTGGTCTTTTTCACGTTCAGTCTTGGATTTATTGTCTGGACCAGCAGTATTTTTTTCGGTCTAGAGAGGACCCCGCCATTCAGGTTTATGCGCGAGCACAACCCCACGGATATGGAGTTTGGCCGGCCGTTCCTGAACCCCGGGTTTATCCAGCTCCTCTTCCTGTGTATAATCATCTTCCTCTATGTCGGCTTTAAGTTCTATTACGAGCGGAAGTACGGCGGGGAGGATACCGATGAAGAATAGCATCAAGGTCTTCAGGGCAAAAGCGAATATTACCCAGGAGCAGCTGGCAAATGCGCTTGGAGTGTACCGCCAGACCATCATAGCGATAGAAAAAAGCAAGTATGTTCCCTCCCTTACCCTCGCGTTCAAGATTGCGCGGCATTTCAATGTGAATGTCGAAGAGATCTTCGAATGCGAAGAGGCAGATCTCAAATAATCCCCTTTTTAATTCCCTGTTTTTTTATTTCCTGGATAAGGTAATTTCAATAATACATAAAGTAACTTTTAAATTACATTAAGTAATACATAAGCTACGTAAGCGGTAACCGGCAGATGACGAAAACCTGCAGCACTCCGCTTCTCCTATGGAGGAATACTTATGAAAACACCCAAACTATATTTCGGCGCACTTGCGCTCTTCTGCACCTTCGCGCTGGTCATCGGCACAGCGGGTGCAGCAGCGGTATCAGGCCCTGACAGCAGCTGTTTCGGCAACAAGACCGCACATGGAGGGCCGGTAAAAATGCTCGACCGCCTCGAAGAGCAGGGCATTGATGTATCCGCAATCCGTGCGGCTGTTGAGAGTGGGAATATGGATGTCGTCCACACCCTGATGCAGCAGTTCATGGAAGCACACAAGGATCTCCTTCCCGCCCGGAATGCAACCGAAAGGGATGGGCCCGGCTTTGGACCCGGCATGATGGGCAACCATCTCGACCAGCTTGAAGCAAAGGGGTACGATGTATCCGCTATCCGTGCAGCTGTTGCAAGTGGTGACCGGGAAACCGTCCGCACCCTGATGCAGCAGTTCATGGAAACGCACAAGGACGAACTGCCCCGGCCCGGGGCCGGTTGTATCCGCTCCCCGTAACGGAGCTTCGCCATACTTTCTGGATGATGGAATTCCTGCATATCCGGGGACGAATCCCCCGGATGAAGGGGGGGGAAGCTTTCACACCGGTTTTCCCCCCCATGTCAGAATTTCATTGCGTGCGAAGCCGGGCATGAAGTTTTTTTCTGATAAAAAGTAACTTTTAAATTACATTAAGTAAGAAATAAATTACATGATCATAGCATTGGGCTCTCAGTAAAAACCCGGTGTTTCCAAATACAAAAAAGGGAGAAGTTATGCATTACAGACTCTGGATATCCACTCTCATCCTGCTTTTCTGCCTTGTGGCAGCAGCCAGTGCCGCCACAACCGTGGCCGCCACAAATCCCCAGGATGCAGCCGCGCTCGTCTACGTATCGGGATACGAATCCGATCCCCAGGTATTCTATCCATATGAAACCGGTACGATCACCGTGCATGTAACGAATGCCGCCAATGCATCGGTCGGGGTTTCCCAGCCGAATCTCATTGATGACCATTTCCATATATTAAACCGCGACTCGTTCAGCACCACGACAAACATTGGGCCGGGATCTACGGTTGACTACACGTTTCTTGTCACCGTAGATCCCCCCGAAGGAACCCACTTCCCCATCTTTACCGTCTCATCAGACGCGTGGGGTGCTCAGGCCATACATTCCACGCTCAAAGTCAAAGTGGACTCGACTGATGTCAGGGCAAGTATAGCAAAAAAACCGGATGCTTTCTCGCTTTCCAAAAAGGATACGGTCAATGTCAGCATTGTCAACCCACGCGACGGGGATGTCACCGATGTCCTGATAATTCCAGAAGGACCCGGTGTTGATGTATCCCCGTCAGAGTCTTATATCGGCACTCTTAAAGCCGGAAGTTCTGTCCAGGTCCCGTTCCAGGTCACCCCCGGCAAGCCGACCGATCTCACCTTCCATGTCAGTTTCCGCAACGGGGATAACAAGCATACAACCGATCTCATTCTCCCCCTAGCCCTTGGCGAGGATAAGATGGGTGCCGAACTGGTAGTAAATAATATCGCGAGTTCAGTTTCCGGAGGAACGACCACCTTAAAGGGAGATGTGACCAACAACGGGCTGACCGATGCAAAGTCAGTCCTGGTGACCGTGGGGAGCCCTGCAAACCCTATCAACCCGAACCCGGTCTACGCGATCGGCAATCTTCAACCCGATGACTTCTCCAGTTTCGAAGTGACCTATACTACGACAGGTACCGGTCCTGTCCCCATCCTTGTT
Organism: Methanomicrobiales archaeon; assembly: GCA_025350045.1. Lineage (GTDB taxonomy): Archaea > Halobacteriota > Methanomicrobia > Methanomicrobiales > Methanospirillaceae > Methanoregula. The sequence continues at coordinate 5,632 of JANXYM010000018.1, forward strand.
GAATTCAAGGATACCGACGGCAGCGTCTTTCATGAATCCTTCTCCTTCAGTGCAAGCACGAACACCGGTGTACCGGGCGCCGCGGGAGTGCCAAATGCAGCCATTGGATCTGCAGCCGGTCCATCGAATAACCGCCGCGGCGGATTGTTTGGTTCGTTTGGATCCGGTTTCGGCCAGATCCCGGTGACCGAAATTGTCATCGGTCTCATTGCGATTGTCGTTCTCCTGGTTGCATGGAGAAAAGGGCTTTTGCGCCGCCTTGCAAATAAGTTCCGGAAGGACCCCCTCCCCGAAAGTCAGCCGCGGGAGCGGTAATTCCCCCAAACGATACGGTATAATCCCATGCAGGACATTCCGGTTATCGAACTCAATGACGTCAGCAAGATCTATCCCCTGCTGTCAGGAGATGTTGTTGCACTTGACCATCTGTCCATACGGATAGATCGCGGGGAATTTGTTGCCATCATGGGCCCTTCCGGGTCCGGCAAGTCCACCCTCCTCAACCAGATTGGCGGTCTGGACGTCCCCACCTCCGGCGTCCTGAAGATCACGGGGAAGAACATCCGGCACATGTCGGATATTGAACTCACGGACCTCCGTCTCAACGCGATCGGGTATATCTTCCAGAAGTTCAACCTTATCCCGCTCCTCACCGCGTACGAGAATGTCGAATACCCGTATATCCTCAAGCACCGGGACAATGATACCACCGGGCGGGTCAGCAGGTTGCTGGCTGATGTCGGGATTGACCGGAAGATGGCAGAACATAAGCCGGCAGAACTCTCGGGTGGCCAGCAGCAGCGTGTCGCCGTTGCCCGGGCACTCGTGAACGATCCGGACATCCTGCTCTGCGACGAGCCGACCGGCAACCTCGACACGAAGACCGGGGGCCAGATCATGGACATGCTCACCGATCTCAACCGACAGGGAAGAACGGTCATCATCGTCACGCACGATCCCCTGGTGGGGGAGCGGGCGGAGCGGATCATCAGGATCAAGGATGGGAAGGTGGAGGGATCATGAAGAAAGATATCATCCTCCAGCTCTCGGTACGCAGTATCCGGCTCAACTTCCTCCGTTCCGTGCTTGCTGCCATCGGCATCGTGATCGGGGTGGTTGCCATCGCGTCCATGGGCATGATGGGGGCGAACATGACCATGTCAGTCACTGAGCAGCTCTCTGCCATGGCCAACGTGCTGGTCGTGAAAGCGGATACCGGGGGTGGCGGGGGATTTTTTGGAGGCGGACCGGGAGAGTCATCCGGCACCATCTCCAAAAAAACATCATCGTCTTCAGTAAGTACTAAAGATTACATCACCAAATCGGAGTTTGATGATCTCCTCCGTGCTGCCGGTAAATATGGCACGGTGTATCCTCTTTACCAGACCAGCGATAAGATACAAGTGGGGGACAACCAGGGCCGGGCCGCCATCTACGGGATGCGGGAGGATGATATGGCATCGGTCCTTATCGTTGATCAGGGAGAACTGCCGAAAAGCGCAGGCTCTGTCGTGGTCGGCCCAACGCTCGCGGATCGCCAGGGGCTTACCCTTGGGAGCCGTATCACCATTGGCGATGCAACCAAGAATGAATCGGTACAGAAATTCCGTGTTGTCGGCATTCTCAAACAGAAGGGCATGTCGATGGACCTCAACAGCGATAACGGCATCATCATGCCCGAGAAGTCCTACGTCGGGATTGTTGGAGGAATGGAGCAGTACGACCAGGTCAACGTAATTGTCAGCGACATCAAGAACATAAACACAACAAAATCAGCCATTACAGACCAGCTCAACCGTAAGAAGAATGTCGTCAGCATCCAGGACAGCAGCAGGATGCTGGAGAGCATCACGTCAACGGTCGGAACGCTCACGACATTTGTCATGGCAATTGCCGGCATCTCGCTGCTGGTTGCCGCGATCTCGATCTTCAACGTGATGATGATGTCCGTGACCGAGCGTATCCGGGAGATCGGTATCCTGCGCAGCATCGGCACGCAGAAAAGCGAGATCCGGAGGATGTTCCTCTACGAGGCAATCATCCTCGGGCTTGTCGGCGCCGGTATCGGTGCGATCATGAGTGTCATCTTAGGTTGGCTCGTCGTGCTTGCCATGGTCGGCACGACAGATTATTTCTTCACCTACCAGAGCCTGATCTACGTCCCGGTATCAATGACAATCGGCATCGCCATCTGTATCTTTTCGGGAGTCTACCCCGCGTGGCGGGCAGCAAACCTCGATCCGATTGAAGCGCTCAGAGCAGAGTAAAAACCATTTTTTTGTCTGCCAGGTCAGAGAAGATTTTCCTTTTTTAAAAAAGCCGGCATTGTTGAGCAATGCATTATTTTAGCTCTGCTGAAACCCTCTGTTTCCCGTGGTCGCTTATTATTTTAGGGCTGCCGGGAGGGTACCCCTCACTCTCCCCGGGAGAGGGAAGCAGCCCAAAGGGAGCATCCGCTTAACCCCCTGTTTTTTGGGATTTTAATCTAATATTCTGAGATCTATCGCAATACCGGGGGATGCCCGTTTGGCAGGGGCAGAAGTACTCTGTGCAAAGAGCCCTCATGAGCGGCTGTGTGTCTCTCTTTAAGGTATCCCATGAAAATTATCTATTTCAGGAATTGTGGTGGGGGGTTGAGACCCTCATACCCCCGGATACGATAAACTCCGCCGCCCCCGGGGCGGTTCAATGATGGAAAAATGCTAAAACACTCCTTGCCCTGCCGTGCTTAAAGAGAGGCCCTGAGGCGGGGAACCCTCGCATTATCGGGAATTTTCATGGTCCGGGTGCGAACACCCGTTCATGTGCGTTTCAACAGTGCCCTATTATCAAAAAAAAATTGTCATGGTTATACTCGCCGCGAAGGTGAATCGTGTAAGAAAATCATCAGAAATTTTCAGGCATCTCTCCGGGTAAGTCCCATCTCTTAAAAGGAGATGTGCTGCGCAACCAGACGAGGAGAACGAATATTGCGATTATTAAAAAAAGAAGATTATTTTTACCCTCACTTCTTCCTGTGCTTCCTCTTTGGCTCTTCTTTTGCCATGGACATGAGATCGATAATATAGGAGCCTTCTTCGCCAACGCTCACGATCCGCTCATCGCTTTTTGCCATCTTCTCAAGGTTCAGTTCATACGAGCCGGGCGCAACAATCCGGATGGTCTCAACCCGGTCATACATCTCCACTTCCTTTTTTGTGGACCCGGGTTCGACAACCTCAAGCACCTCTTCATGGGATTCGTCAGCGATCTCTTCGATGGACTTCTCTTCAAGTACATCCTTGTTGAGCTCAGCTTCCTTGATGTAGAGGAACTTCTTGCCGCCGCAGCTTGCGCACCCTCGTAAGATCTCGGTTGATCCATCCTTGTATTCCCGCCCGCATTTCGTACACTTGTGCGGCATGGTCTTCACCCGAAGTATTCGAGCATGGTCTCGTAGAGATCCTCCACGTTCCTGCCTTCAAGACCTGAGATAGCAACAACCGGGTGCTGGGGGAAAGCGCTGCGGATACGGGCCGGTGCGGCACCGGGCAGGTCGATCTTGTTTGCTACGATGATGACCGGAAGATTCCTGCTCTCGATGATCCCTATCATCATGATGTTGACCTGCATGAACGGATCGAGCGTAGAATCGAGCATGTAAATCACCCCGTCGATATCCTCGCGCAGCCAGTGCATGGCCTCAGCAACACCCTCGGTAGCTTCCCGGGCGCGGATGATCGCCTCATCCTTCTCCATGCCGAATTCCAGGAATTCATGGTAATCGATCTTAGTCGTAACCCCCGGGGTATCCACGATATCCATCGTTACCGTGCTGCCGTTCGCGCCCGAGATGATGATATCTTCTTTCTTCCGGGCCCTGCGGGTCTCGTGGGGGATCTCACTTACCGGCCCGACAGCATCGCCGGACCAGTCCCGGGCAATACGGTTTGCCAGCGTGGTCTTTCCCGCATTGGGTGGACCGTAAATGCCGATCCGGGTCCGTTTCTTCTTGAAAAATGAGTTGAGGAAATTGGAAAATTTCTTCTTTGCCGTACCAAACGTCTGATAAAATATTTTCACTCTACACCTCGTTGGCTACGCATCGTACCTGGGTACAAAGAATTCACCATGATTCGTTAGTAGTGTATTGAATACGCAGTTTATTAGGTTTCTCGTATTTTGAGAACAGGGAGTCGCCGGAGGACAAACGGTACCCCGTATGCGAAGTACTCCCGTTATTACTGCCGTGCATTGGTACCTGCCCCTGCCAAATTGTATTTATACAAGGGGATGGGAGTATGCTAATTGTAAAGCATCAGAACAAAAACGCACCCAAGGAGGTGACTCATGAAAAAGACTAACGACGCAATCCGGTTTGAAACCCGCGTCCCTATCGGGGAAGTGATGAAACGCAATCCGACTATGATCGACATAACCGCCACGGTAGCAAAGGCAGCCAAGGTGATGTGCCAGGAAGGAGTCGGCAGCGTAATCGTCCTTGATCACAACAAGCCCATCGGCATTGTTACCGAGGAAGATATCAACTGCAAGGTGGTGGCAAAGGATCTCAAACCGAGCAAAGTACACGTGAACGAAATCATGAGCACGCCACTCATTACGGTGAGTGTTGATAAAACATCCGGCGATGCAGCCCATATGATGGTCAAGCACAAGGTAAGGAGACTCCCCGTGGTGGATGACCACCACCAGGTGATCGGTATTGTAACGGTCCGGGATCTCCTTACCGTCTCTACCGAACTCAATGATCTGTTAGAGGATCTCATGGAGATCAACCGTGAGGAGATCATTGAGCAGGGGGTCTGCGACCGCTGCAACCAGATGTCTGATGACCTTAAGCGGGTGGATGGTGCAATGGTCTGCCCAGGCTGCCGTGACGAGGACAAAATCACATGAAAACAGCACAGGATTTCCTCATAGAGATCCCTGTGCTGAAAAACAATGACCAGATAACAAAGGCACGGCAGATACTCAGGGATGGCCGGTTTCGTGAAGTCTATATCGTTGACGGGAAGAAAACTCTTATCGGCTATATCGATCTCACGGACGGGTTGCGGGTGACTGCAACGAAATCGAATGTGACGGTTGAGGGATTTGTCAAGGATGCACCTATGGTAAATCCACAGGACTCAATCGAACAGGTGGCAAAAACCATGAGACGCTTCCATACGGATAGTGCTGCGGTGGTTGATGGTATGCACCATATGCAGGGAGGGGTTCTGCTTTCGGCACTCTTCCCGGTCATCATCTCGCGCAATGAACTGCACGGGATCGTAGCTTCATGTATGAATAGTAAGGTGATTGCGGCAGATCCCGGGGATGAACTCCAGAAGATCCAGTCATTGATCATCGAGAGTGGGTTCTCAGCTTTTCCTGTCACTAAGAAGAAGCGGCTCGTTGGGCTTATCTCGCGGCGTGATCTGATCAGTACCCGGCGGGTGCGTTCAGCGGTTGCACAGCATGCCCATACAACGATAGAGGATGTGATGACCCGCGATGTCGTCACCATCACTCCGAACGAGCCGGTAAGCCATGCAGCAGAACTGCTGGTCAAACATGATATCAGCCGGCTGCCCGTCATTGACGGGGAGCTCCTGGTCGGGATTGTTGACCGGCACGATATCCTTGCTGCACTGGCTTAAAACCGCGCTTTCCGTCGGCAGGATAAAAAAGGGAAAAGGAAACGATCTGGAAGGATTCTTTCAGGACTAATCAGGCAGGCGGGTCGCAGGATCCGTAAACGAGGTGAGAATGCACCAGAACGAAAGGGGCATCAAACAGGGCGACCGGCTCTTAAAGATGCAGGGAAAACTTGACCGCGGGCCGGTTGAGTTCAAATCACATATTGCTGAGCAGGAAGGTGAGATTATGGCGATCGCAACCCGCGACGTTATCTCCGTTCCCCCGAGCACGAGTATTATCGGGGCGGTGGAGCAGATGACAAAGTGCGGCTTCCGGAGGCTTCCTGTCACCGATGCCGGCACCAGGAAACTGCGGGGCATCGTCACTTCCAGCGATGTGATCAATTTCATGGGCGGGGGTGACAAGTACCGGCTCGTACAGGTCAAACATGGCGGCAACCTTCTTGCGGCGGTCAACGAGAATGTTCGCACGATCATGACCCAGCAGGTTGTCACGCTCTCGCACGATGCAACCATCCGGGAGGCGGTTAAAGAGATTGTTGGAAAAAAGATCGGCGGGCTTCCCATTGTTGATAACGATGGGGTGCTGGAGGGTATCGTGACCGAACGGGATGTGATGCGGGTACTGGGGGCACAGCAGAGCGGGCTCAAAGTCGAAGACATCATGAGCACGTCCCTGCGGGTGACTGCTCCGGACTGTCCGATTGCCACGGTTACCCACGATATGACGAAATACCGTTTCCGCCGGCTTCCGGTAGTGAGCGATGATGTGCTCTATGGTATTGTCACCGCTACGGATCTGATGTGCTATCTCGGCAACCGGGAAGTCTTTTCCCGGCTGACCACCGGGAATGTCTCGGAAGTGATGGCACTGCCTATACGGACACTGATCAACGGCAATCTCTCCACGACCACACCAGACCGTAGCATCAACGAGGCAGCTCGCGAGATGCTGGATAAGAATATCGGTGCCTTACCGGTGATTGAGGGTTCGCGCCTGATCGGGCTCGTGACCGAGTTCGACCTGGTCCGGGCATTTACGGGGGGTTGACTGCCATGTTCGCACGCGATGTGATGACCGCACCGGTCTTCTTCGTCTCCCCGGATGCAACCGTAGCGCATGCCCGGAACCTGATGGTGAGGCACAAGATCTCCCGCATCCTGGTCATGGAAGATGAGAAACTGACAGGAATTCTTACAAAAAAAGATATTGCCTATCGCTTAAAACAGGGCGAACCGGCATGGAGGCGGCGCCCGCTCGACCGGATCCCGGTGGGCGCCCTTGCCACAAAAAACCCCGTGACAGTCGATCCCGGTACCGGGATCCAGACGATCGCAAAGCTGTTTGCAGAAAGAAACATCAGCAGCGTCCCGGTGGTTGAAGGAGGATCCGTTGTGGGGATCATCACCAAGACTGATCTGATGAAATCCGTCTCGGTCCGGGGCCTGAGCCTTCCGGTGAGAGACGTGATGGAGGATGTGGTGACGGTCAGCCGCTACCATTCGCTCGATCATGTGATCAGCGTGATGCGTGAACGCAATGACAAGGTGCTGGTGATGGATGATGGAGAGCCTGCCGGAATCATCACCGAAACGAACCTTGCATTCTATGAAGATGAGCCCAAGATATCAGGTGTAGTTGGAAAAGACGTAGCCCTCATGAGACGTGAAAAGGCGGACGGGGCACGGGGCACGAGTTCGCTCATGGTCGCCTCGGTGATTGCAGAAGACGTGATGACGAGTCCCGTTATCACGGTGCCTGCGACCACCCTGCTCCAGGAAGCTATCGCATTGATGGACAGACATCATGTCAACAGCCTTGTTGTCATGGAGAACAGCACGATTTCCGGGATCATAAAACGCGATGATATCATAAAGGAAGTGGCGAAATGACAAAAGAAGTTTTTATCAAAGATGTAATGGTAAAACCGACCTCCATAGCCAAATCGGCAACGATCACCGAAGCGCTCGATAAGATGCTTGCAGAAGGCATTGACCCTCTGATAGCCGTTAATAATAGTACCGTAATTGGCACGGTTTCACGACAGGCAATCGCTGAGAAGCTGGGGAGCAGACAGAATGCCAATCTCGCCCCTGCTGCAATCCATGTAGCCAGTGTCATTGAGGAAGACTTCACCAGCGTCTATCCAGATGAGAGCATCAACGTGCTCATACCGCTGCTCCAGCGCTACAAGCTGGTAGTTGTGTACGACGGGGATCACAAACTCATCGGCCAGGTAGGAATGGTTGACCTGCTCAGGAAGGTCCGGCCCGAGAACAGCATGGACGAGGTGATAGAAAAGGCAGTCACCATAGAAGCAAACGAACGTGTGGTCCACCTGCGGCGCCGGATGCTCGATGATAATATCACCCGGTTTATCGTAACCGAGCACGAGAAGTTCACCGGCATTGTAACAGAGACGGATGTAGCGATCGCGATGCGCAAGTTCCGCGAAGCGGTTGGGGACAATCACCAGGATCACCGGATCCGGAACCTGCTTGTCAAGGATATCATGAGTGCTCCGCTCTTACTAGTGGAACGCACAGCTCCGGTATCCGGGGTGATCGATACGATGATAAAGAAAAATATCAGTTCGATTGCCGTGATGGACAAGGGCAAACTCTTCGGCATCATCACCCGCAGGTCGCTGGTCAATGCGATGTAGGATAACCCTCCTCTTTTTTTTCATGTGTTTTTCCGATATTGTACCTTAGTATTGTACTATAGTACAGCAGAACCAACATGGACCGGATCGCACAGTAATAACATACTCTGAAAGATGTCCCTCTGAATCTGTTAAAAAACCGTCACGCGTATGTAGTCTTCCTGCCAATAACCGTACCAGGATATGAGGAAAGATGGCTGGCGTGAAGTTCCGTGTGATGACGAAAGAGGGAGTTGCAGTCGCGGTGTCGTGGGCAGCCAGTGAGGGCTGGAACCCCGGGCTTCGAGATGCGGCATGTTTCGCAGTTGCCGATCCGGAAGGGTTCTTTTGTGCGGAACTTGACGGGAAGATTGTGGGTATGGTCTCGGTAGTCAACTACGATGACCGCTTCTCATTTTACGGTCTCTTTGTTGTTGATCCCGTCTACCGTGCGAAGGGGATTGGGATGCAGCTCTACCGGTTTGCAATGCGGCATGCCGGTACCCGGGTGGTGGCCTGTGACGGGGTTGTCGCAATGGTGGACAAGTACGAGAAAGATGGCGGGCTTTTCCTGCACTACAACAATGCCCGGTACGAGGGTATTGGCGGAGGTGCAGTGCCAGAGGGACTGACACCGGTTCAGGATGTGGATTTCAACATGCTGGCTGACTATGACGCAGCGCACTTCCCTGCCCGCAGGGAGCGGTTCCTTCGGTGCTGGATTGCCCAGAAGGGGCATTACGGTCTTGCACAACTGGACGGCGACGGGAAGATCCTTGGGTATGGTATCCGGCGGGTCTGCCACACGGGTCACAAGATCGGCCCGCTCTTTGCCCGTGACCGGGCAACTGCTGATATGATCCTTGACGGGTTGGTTGCAGGAATCCCCGGCGAGCAGTTTTATCTTGATATTCCGGTTCCGAATGCCGCAGCGGTTGCGCTGGTGCAGGACCGGAAGATGACGCCGGTCTTCTTCACGGCCCGGCTCTATTCCACGCCGGATCCTGTGCCCCTTCCGCTTGACGAGATCTTCGGGGTCACATCGTTTGAGCTGGGATAGACGCGGGAGTATTGGGCAGAAATCTCACCATCCTCTTTTTCCTGAAGTCCGGTTTTATTGGTCGTTGTTGTGACAGATCCAAAAACAAACATTTCTTTTCTTGTATCAAATCACCAGGACCCGCGGGAGGGGGGTGGTACCCTGTCTTGGTCAAGAGAGGGGGTACCCTGTCTTTTCCCGGAGAGGCGTACATGGGGCGGGTATCCCCCTCTCATATTTTCGACAGGGTACCACCCCCCTCCGAGATTTGTATGATGGAGTTGAATCACTGTCGTAACTCCAAATGAAGCGATGGTCGGGTGTGTGTAAAACAAGGGTGGGGGATGCCTGTCTTGCGCAGAAGAGGGGGTAGGGGTCCTTCTCCCGGGTTTTGGAGTGGGGATACCCCTCATTTACTGGAGGGGTCCCCACCCCCCTTTGGGAAAAAGAGTATGGTCGTGTTCTGGGTCCGAGAATTCACACACATACTTAGTATGTGCAATTTCTTGCTGGCGAATCGCCATACTAAGGTAAGACTCGCTAATACGTTAGGATGGTGCCGCCGCCCCCGAAGGGGCGCCCCCGCGGCGGTTCAATGACCGGGTTCAAAAATATTTCACAATATATTTACCCGATGGAACTCACTTTTTGTTCAGGTAATTTTCCTTGAATGCTGACCGCCCCATGACTCCCCTCCGTGTTACGTTTGCCCTGATGCTGGTGGTGGTGGCGGTGCTGCTGGCGACGGGGTGTGCGGGAAACCCCCCCATCTCTACGCTATCCTCCCAACCGCATACTCTCACCCCAGAAGCCACACAGAAACTCTCAACCGATCTGCGCCAGCTTATCGATACCCGGCTCATCCCCGCGAGCCAGACTCCGGAGCAGTTTAAGAACCTGATGCAACGGAAAAATCTCCTTATCCCCGCAAAGGATGTCACATCCCGGCTCAATGTCAGCCAGCCGGCAGATAACACCTTCAATGACCACGTCCCGGTGTATCTCTACCTCACTCCCGGCACACAAACGAAGGTTGTCGACCCGTATGTCACGGTTGTGATAAACCGGAAAGAACAGTATCATGTCGTCGTCGCATGGGTTGATGTCGCCAACTTGGAAAATCTTGCTGCACTGAATGGGGTACGGGCGATCAGGCCCATAGAACCCCCGGAATTTTCTATGGGAGTGGTCACTTCAGAGGGTGATCGAATTCATGGCACTGAGTCACTGCGGAACATCTCTCTGGAGTACAACGGCACCGGGGTGAAAGTCGGTGTCATCTCAAACGGTGTGAATAACTGGCAGGTCGCCCGGGATACCGGGGACCTTCCTGCCAATATCCATGTGCTCAACACATCAGCAGGGGATGAAGGGACCGCCATGCTCGAGATTGTGCATGACATGGCACCCGGTGCCGATCTCTATTTCCATGACTGTGGCAGCGATGTCTACACTTTCATGGATGCAATCGACAAACTGGTGGCGGCAGGATGCACGGTAATCGTTGACGACATCAACTGGAAATATGAACCATTCTACGAGGACGGTGATGTTGGATCCTACATCAGTGAGATCCTCAGTCACAACAATGTGATGTACGTTTCATCGGCCGGCAACACCGCGAACAAGCATTATTCTGGCGCATTTCTGGACAACGGCAACCATTACCATGACTTCAGCAGGGGAGAAAACCGGTCCTTTGATTTCACTCTCAACCGGATTGCCGATGCCACGGTAGTACTGCAATGGAACGATCGTTTCACAGCTTCAGATAATAATTACGATCTTTACCTGTACGACAAAAACACCGGGCAACTTCTGGCATACAGCGACAATTCGCAGACCGGAACGCAGGATCCCCTTGAGGTTCTGGGGTACGAAAACCCGGGAAAAACTCCGATTGATGCAGAGATCCGTATTGTTAACGTTAACGGAACCGCACAAAACCGGAACCTGGAGTTGTTCATCCACGATAACGGCGGTATCTTACGGTCGGATTATTCCGTCAAGAACGGATCGATTGTCGGTCACCAGGCACTCCCCGGGGTCATCACGGTTGGTGCAGTCGGTGCGGATCATCCCAGTTCAACGGAATTCTACTCCTCACGCGGACCTGCAATCATTTCCTATCCGGTTGCAGAGAACCGGCAGAAACCCGATATCTGCGGGATCACGGATGTCCGTATTTCCGGAGCCGGTGGTTTTCCCGCGGTGAACCCGGGGTACTTCATCGGAACCAGCGCAGCTGCCCCGCATATTGCCGGTATTTTTGCATCGGTGTGGGGAGCTTACCCGGACCTGACCCCCGATCAGGTCAGGGAATATCTGTACCGATCGGCGGATCCAGCGGATGATGTTAACGGCTGCGGGTACGGATTAGCAAACGCAACGGCGCTGGTGAGGATGATTCAGGTGGATGAGAAAGCAGGGAGTAAGCCGTGACTTGCATCCGTGTAACGCTTGCCCTGGTGCTGGTGATGGTGGCGGTGCTGCTGGCGGCGGGGTGCGCCGGGTTCTTTACACCCCAGAAAAGCCAGGAACATATTTGGGTGGGTGCACCACATCAGGCATCCTCCCCACTGTATGTTGTCGGCAATGTATCTGCTACCGGGACCGATGGAAAGATTACCTCAGTTAACTTCACGGTTGCTCTTGCACCAGGTAGAAATGCCGTTGACTTTGAAAAGATAACAATAGTGTACACGAACCAGTCTCAGAACCAGTCTCAGAACCTGTCTGAGTACCAGCTGCTCCAGCGGGAATCGCCCATTTCCTCAAATGTCACTGAAGGCTTTTGGAATATTATTGCCATCCGGAATGATACCGGTGGCAGTAATCTGGTCCTTGAGAAAAACGAACAATTTGAGATCGTTATCAAACCGGTCGGTGGCATCTATAAGAACGACAGATTTGTGATTGACGTCAAACCAGTAACGGGTCAATCGCTTGCTTTCGCTAGGAATGCACCAACAGTAATTCAGGTTTTCAACATCGTCTATTAATCTCTCCTTTTTTTGCATCATATCGTTTTTATAAGCCAGACTTACGATGCGATCTATCAATTGTCCAATTCATAGTTTTTGTATTTACTCATCCCTGCATCTTTGAGGGATAAGTGGAAACCCGTTTAGGGCATTAAAAATAGCTTTGACAGGATTCAACCATTTTTCTTGACCGTAGAAATATATCCTTGGTTTCGACACAATGTCTTAGCCCCCGATTCCGATCTGAACACTACCGATCGATTTTGATTGACTTTCGTCATCCGTAGACTCCGTTCAACTTGGTTATTGGTGAAAGGTAACGATGAACCCCGCCGCCCCCGAAGGGGCGCCCCCGCGGCGGATCATGGTGGGTTCAATAAACATGATAGATATCCGGACCCGGCCCTTTTGAATACAATGCACACATACTAAGGTACTAACAATAACCTCCCGGAAACCCGGCATACATACAGGGAAAAATAATTGCCAATCACAAAAGATCCCGGATCCTCTTCTCCCCGGGCACACCCGTCCATCCCGCGTTCAGGTGACTGCCCGCAATGCTTATTACCCAACTCTGCCCATATTATAAAGCACCATTCATGGAGCAGTGATCATCCACTGCGAGTGTCTGTTACAAGATGCGAGATTCCTCTGTTGAGGTAGCCAAGCCTGGTATGGCGCAGGTTTGCTAAACCTGTGTTCGAAAGGACTCGGGAGTTCAAATCTCCCCCTCAGCGCTAAAGAGACAATCTCACCAATCGAGGGGATTGGATGGCTCAGGAAAACGATATAAAATACTTTGTAAGGGTTGGAACCACCGATCTCGATGGTACCAAATCCGTGAGGGTTGCCCTCACCGGCATCAAGGGTGTCGGCAGGCATACCTCCACGGTTATTTCCCGCATGGCGAAGGTTGACGAATACGCGTTACTCGGTCGCCTTGAAGAGGAGTCGGTCAACCGGCTCCGGGTCGCTGTTGAAGAGTACATCACCAAGATTCCGGCCTGGATGGCAAACCGGCCGAAAGATGTGTACACCGGCGAAACAAAGCACCTCTTTGGCGCTGATGTCACGCTCGCAAACGATGAAGACATCAACCTGTTAAGGAAGATTCGGTGCTACAAGGGCATCCGGCATGAGACCGGCCAGAAAGTCCGTGGTCAGCGCACCAAGTCAACTGGCAGAACCGGCAAGACTGTTGGCGTGAGCAAGAAGAAGGCAGGTAACTAATCATGGGATACCCCGGAAAGAACCACAAGTCCTACCAGACGCCAAAGCGCCCCTTTGAAAAGACGCGTATCGAATCAGAAACGCGCCTTGTCATCGAATACGGGCTCCGCAACAAGCGTGAAGTCTGGAAGGCACAGGAAGAGATGCGCAAGTACCGCAAGGGTGCCCGTAACCTTCTCGTGCTCGCATCCAGCGGTGTTGACAAGAAGATCTTCGAGGCCAAGAAAGACGAGCTTCTCAGCCACCTTCAGCGCGCAGGATTTCTCGGTGTCGATGCGGATATCGAAACTGTGCTCTCCTTAAAGGTGCAGGCCCAGCTCGACCGCCGGCTCCAGACCATGGTACACCGCAAGGGACTCGCCCGCTCGCCGAAACAGGCGCGGCAGATGGTCACCCACGGTCACATTGCAATCGCCGGAAGGCGTACCACCATCCCCGGATACCGCGTCAACCGCATCGAAGAAGGACAGATCTCCTACTATGGACCGTCCCCCTTCGTCAGCGAATCAAATGCAGAGCGGACCCGCATTGCCAAACCGGCAAGCAACCCCAAGGCAGCTCCCCAGCAGGGATACCAAAGGGGAGGTAGATAATGGCAGCAAATGACAAGGAAAAATGGGGCGTTGCTCACATCTTTGCGTCGTTCAACAACACTATCATCACGGTAACTGACCTCTCCGGTGCAGAGACGGTCACAAAAAGCAGTGGTGGTATGGTCGTCAAGCAGGATCGCAATGAGAGCTCCCCGTATGCTGCCATGCAGATGGCAGGAAACGTTGCACAGGCAGCCCGTGAAAAGGGCATAGTCGGTGTCCATGTCAAGGTGCGTGCACCCGGACAGGGTAAGCAGCGCAGCCCCGGGCCCGGTGCCCAGGCAGCCATCCGTGCACTCGCTCGTGCAGGCATGCGCATAGGGCGCATTGAAGATGTTACACCCGTTCCCCACGACTCATGCCGCGCTAAAGGCGGACGACGTGGCAGGAGAGTGTGATGCAGATAGAATTCGCCAGTCTGGACGATTCCTTGGCGCGATTCACTCTCTCGGGAGCGAGCCCTGCATTTGCCAACGCCTTCCGGCGGGCAATGATCGGCGAAGTGCCAACCCTTGCAATCGAAGATGTGCGCATCTATAACAATACCAGTGCGCTCTTTGACGAGATGCTGGCCCACCGCCTCGGGCTTATCCCCATCAAGACCGATCTCTCATCCTATTCGACACAGGCAAAATGTACGTGCGGCGGGGCAGGATGCCCGGGCTGCACGGTGACCTTCACCTTAAGCGCCGAAGGCCCCCGCATGGTCAGTTCCAATGACCTTATCCCGGCGGACCCCAAAGCGGTACCGGTGTTCGACAATGTGCCCATCGTCAAGCTGACGAAAGGGCAGACCCTTGTCCTTGAAGCAAAAGCAGTCCTCAATACCGGCAGGGAGCATGCAAAATGGCAGCCGACCCTTGTCTGCGGGTACAAGAATCACCCCGTAGTCTCGATCAGCGAAGCCTGTGATGCCTGTGGTATGTGCGTGGAAGAATGTCCCCGCAGGGTGCTTGCAGTTCGTGGCAAGAAAGTCGAAGTAGTAGACGGCAAACTTCCCGACTGCTCTATGTGCAGGCTCTGTGAAAAGGCATGCATTGCGAGCGGTATCGGTGATGAACCGGCAATTCGTGTATCCGCCGAAGCAGACCGCTTTATTTTCGTGGTCGAAGGCGACGGTTCACTGACGGTTAAAGAGATCATGAATCGTGCACTACTGTTTATCAAGGAACACGCAGACGAGCTGGAACACCAGCTAGGCGAAATATCAGGGGATGAAAAGAAATGACAAGAATCGTAGAAAAGACGAACCCCCGTCTTACCAGCCTTATCTTACTCCTGAAGAACAAGTCACGGGAGAATGAGGCTCGGATCTGGCGCGAGATTGCAAGCAGGCTAGAGACTCCCAACAGGAATTATGCTGAGGTCAACCTGTCAAAGATCAACCGCTACGCCCAGAATGGTGAGACGATCATTGTCCCCGGCAAAGTCCTGGGCAGCGGCCTGCTGGAGCAGTCCGTCAAGGTTGCCGCGCTGAACTTTTCAGAAGCAGCAACCATCAAGATCAAGGACGCAAAGGGACAGTGTATGACAATTGAGCAGCTCCTGCAGGACAACCCGAAAGGCAGCGGTGTCCGGATCCTGAGGTGAAGAAGATATGGTAACAGTTATCAACGGTGACGGACTGCTTCTCGGGCGTCTCGCAAGCCTTGTCGCACAGCGCGGGCTTGCCGGCGAAACGATCGCGATTGTCAACGCAGAAAAAGTAATCATCTCCGGCAGCCGTGCACGGGTGCTTGGCAACTACAAGCACAAGGTTGAACGCGGTGCCAGCGGCAATCGCTGGGGTCCGTTCGTACCCCGCCGGCCCGACCACCTCATGAAGCGGACGATCCGCGGCATGCTCCCGTACAAACGCCCCCGTGGTGTTGAGGCGATGAAGCGCATCAAATGCTACGTCGGTGTTCCGGTTGAGTTAGTCGGCAAGGAGATGGTAGTGCTCGAAGACGCACACATGAACCGTCTGAACAACCCGAGCTTTATTTCGCTCGGTGCAGTGAGCACGTTCCTCGGAGCAAAGTTCTAGAGGCTGGTTCCCATGGTAAAGATCATTAACACAAGCGGAAAACGCAAGACTGCAATTGCACGGGCAACCTTAAAGGCAGGCAAAGGCGTAATCCGGGTCAACTCCGTACCCCTCGAAGCGTATGGTTCGGACGTTACCCGGATGAAGATCTCTGAACCCCTCCTCCTGGTACCCAATGCGGTAAACGGCATCGATGTCACCATCAATGTCGCAGGTGGCGGAGTAATGGGACAGGCAGAGGCGGTCAGGACCGCACTTGCCCGTGGCATCCTCCTCTGGCACAACGAACCCCAGATCAAGGACATCTACCTGACCTATGACAGGACGCTCCTTGTCAACGACTCGCGACAGAAAGAAGCGAAGAAGCCTCACGGTTCCGGCGCCAGAGCGAAGTTCCAAAAGTCTTATCGTTAAGATAAAAGATATGATGAAAGGTTAAATTTATGATACCCGTACGATGTTTCACCTGTGGAAAACCTGTTTCCACTGCGTGGGAAGAGTTCAGGCAGAGGCGGGAGAAAGGCGAGGATCCCAAACAGATCCTCACCGATCTTAATATTACCCGGTACTGTTGCAGGCGCATGCTGCTGACACATAAAGTGATCATAGACGAGCTCAACCCTTACCAGTAGATTGACCAGATGAACGAGGGGTCGTAGGGTAGCCTGGACCATCCTATTGCGTTCGGGACGCAGTGACCTGAGTTCGAATCTCAGCGACCCCATATATCAACAACCAGTTAAATCATCATTGAGAGGAAGAACAATGCAGACGCAGACATATTCCCGGTTTGAACGGGCAAGGATCATTGGAGCAAGGGCTCTGCAGATATCAATGGGTGCTCCGTTACTAGTCACCACGACACGGATCGATCCCCTTGAGATCGCCATCGAGGAATTCAACAATCACACCATCCCCATTACCGTAAAAAGGAAATAGAGGACTCTTATGACGACCATAGAGGTTATCGAACTGCGGACAATCCTGGACAGCCGGGGAAATGCGACCGTTGAGGCGGACGTGTACACGGCGAACGGTTTTGGAAGGTCCGCAGCGCCCAGCGGTGCCAGCACCGGGGCCTTTGAGGCAAAAGTCAAACCCCCCCGTGAAGCGGTCGACTACGCCTACCAGAATGTGCTTCCCGCACTCATCGGCATGGATGCCTGTGACCAGGAAGCATTCGATGAGCAGCTCCGTGATATCGACGGGACTGCCGATTTCTCTGAGATTGGGGCCAATATTGCTGTAGCCCTTTCGCTGGCCAATGCCAAGGCAGCAGCATCCTCAAGCGATATGCCGCTCTTCCGCTATCTTGGCGGGGCATTTGTAAAAGAGATGCCCCTGCCCTTAGGCAACATCATCGGTGGCGGGGCACATGCAGCAAACGCGACCGAGATCCAGGAATTCCTTGTCGTGCCGGGAGGGGCCGCCGATACCGAAGAGGCAGTCTTTGCCAATGCGGCAGTCCACCGGCATGTCAAGGAACTCTTGAAGAAGAACGGGAAATCCTGCGGCAAGGGTGATGAGGGTGCGTGGGCACCGCAGATTGACGATGCCCTCGCATTTGAGCTCATTGCCGAGGCGACCGGACTTGTTGCCGACGAACTGAATGTAGAAGTCGACATGGGGATAGATGTTGCGGCAAGCCAGATGTGGACCGGGGAAGGGTACAAGTACCGCAACCAGACACGCTCAACTGAAGATCAGATTGCCTATATTGGCGAGCTGGTCGACACGTATAACCTTGTGTATGTTGAAGATCCTCTCTTTGAGAATGACTTTGACGCCTTTTCCGAGCTCAACCGCCAGATCGGTGATCGCTGCCTGCTCTGCGGGGACGACATCTTTGTGACCCAGGTTGACCGGATCGCGCAGGGCATCGAGATGGATGCCGCAAACTGCGTGCTCATCAAACCCAATCAGGTGGGAACCCTCACTGAAACCTATGATGCAGTGCGGCTCGCCCACACCCATGGCCTGGACACGGTGATGAGCCACCGGTCCGGCGAAACTACCGATACGACAATCGCCCACCTTGCAACTGCGTTCTCCTGTGTTTTCTTAAAATGCGGAGCCGTTGGCGGAGAACGCATTGCCAAACTAAACGAACTGATACGCATAGAGGAACAGCTATGAACCCTGTAAACGAAATGGAAATTGAATTAAAAGAGCCGCTCATCCCCGTCGAAGAGTACCTTGCAGCCGGTGTCCACATCGGCACCCAGCAGAAAAGCAAAGATATGAAGAAGTTCATTTACCGCGTCCGCGGCGATGGACTCTATATCCTTGATATCCGCGAGACCGATGCCCGGATCAAGACCGTGGCCAAGTTCTTAAACCAGTTTGAGGCACCCAACATTCTCGTTGTCACCTCCCGCCAGTACGGCCAGTACCCGGCAAAGAAGTTCGCCGATACTCTCGGTGCAATGTCTGCCACCGGCCGTTTCATCCCGGGACTTATGACCAACCCCGTCCTCTCCGAATACATCGAGCCATCAGTGATTGTTGTCACTGACCCGATTGGAGATGCACAGGTGATAAACGAGGCAGTCCAGTGCGGTATTCCTGTTGTTGCACTCTGCGACACCAACAACATGACCAAGTACGTTGACCTGGTCATCCCGACCAACAACAAGGGCAGAAAAGCGCTCTCCATGATCTACTTCCTGCTCACCCGCGAGATGCTCCGTCTCCGCGGTATCTCGACAGCACTCACTGCCGAGGACTTCGAAACAGAGTTCTGATCCGTTCACCTTTTTTTCAGGTGACCGATCGTTAGATATAATAGTTCAACCAGAGGGTTGATTCGATGAAAATGCGTACATGCGCAGTAGCCGGCATGTTTTATCCGCGGGATCCCTCTCATCTGGAACAGCTGCTCGAGAAATATTTCTCCGGCACCCGGGTGGAGGGAGCACCTCTGGGTATCGTATCGCCCCATGCAGGATATATCTATTCGGGACAGGTTGCCGCCCATGCCTTCGGCACTATCGCTTCTGATTTTTCCGGAACCTTTGTGGTGATCGGTCCTTCCCATCGCGGGTATATCAGCTGTGTTTCTGCCGTTCCCTGGGAGACGCCGCTCGGTGTTATTGATACGGACACCGGGTTTGTCGAGGCGCTTGATATGGAGACCGATGAACTGTCTCACAAGGATGAGCATTCGCTGGAAGTGCAGATGCCCTTGATCAAGTACCGGTTCCCGCGTGCCCGGATTGCACCGGTCATGATGGGGCCGCAGGACTATGCGAGCGCGATACGGCTTGCAGAGAAGATAGAATCAGCAGTCCGACAAACGAAGCGGGATATCAGGATCGTAGCATCGAGCGACTTCTCGCACTATGTTCCGGATGCGAAAGCGAAATCAGATGATCTTTATGCGATCGAGCCCTTAACTACTCTCGATACGGTAGAATTCTACCGGAGGATTGAGGAGCGACGCGTAACTGCCTGCGGGTACGGCCCGATCACCGCTATGGTGACGGCCTGCAGCAGGCTTGGGGCGAAAGAGGCAAAGCTTATCCGGTATGCGACCAGCGGGGATGTCACCGGAGACACCCGCGAAGTCGTGGGGTATGCAGCCATTACGGTGATATAAAGTTGGCAACGTGGAGTGCACCGGGCAAGGTATTCCTGTTCGGTGAGCATGCAGTGGTATATGGAAAGCCCGGCATAGCCATGGCCATAAAGCCCCGGGTCTTTGTCACCGTACGAAGCACCAAACGTCCCCAGCGGGCGAAATCCGCATATATTGACGGGTGTTTCGAAGCCCTGGGCGTGACGGGCAGTGTTTACATCAACTCCCAGATCCCGAGTTCTTCGGGCCTGGGCTCATCTGCCGCAGTCACGGTTGCCACGCTCTCTGCCATCAACGATGAATTTTCCCTGCATAAGACCCGGGAAGATATCGCCGATATGGCCTTTGAGATCGAAAAGACCGTGCAGAAAGGAAGGGCCAGTCCCACCGACACGACCGTTTCTGCGTACGGGGGGATCGTTCTTATCAGTGGAGGCTCCCGCAGGAGACTGCCCCCGCAGAATATTCATCTGGTGATCGGGGACTCGCTCGTCTCCCACAGCACCTCAAAGATGGTGGAGCAGGTGAGCGAACTCAAGAAGAAGCATCCGAATATTGTCGATCCGGTTCTTGATGCGATCGAAGGGGTGAGTATGAGCGCGATTCACCATCTCAACAATCCCAAGGAACTGGGGAAATATATGAACATGAACCATGCCCTGCTCGAAGTGCTGGGGGTCGGGCACCCGCAGCTGGGAAAGATGGTCTTAGCTGCACGTTCGGCAGGAGCCTTCGGGGCCAAGATCACCGGGGCCGGTGGCGGGGGCTGCATGGTTGCACTCTGCCCAAAGCCAATCAAACACCGGATTGCCAGCGCCATTGAGGCATGTGATGCCCGGGCAATCATTACCGGCATAGACACGGAAGGGGCACGCAAGGAGAAGAATGTCTGACCGCTTGATCTTAAAACTGGGCGGGAGTGTCATAACCGACAAGAGTGCCGACTGTGCGATCAACCGCGACCAGCTGGCATCCATTGCCGGCTCGATTGCCCGGGCACGAACCGCTGGCATTGCGGTGATCCACGGCGCCGGCTCCTGCGGGCATCCCGAGGCGAAGCGGTACCACCTTGATGTCGGTGCCGTTACCGGGCAGACCGAGGGGATCTACGTCACCCACCGGGCAGTCAGCCGGTTGAACGACGAGGTCGTAGCCACCCTCCGTGAACAGGGAGTTGCCGCCATCGGGGTTCACCCTCTCCATACCGCGATTGCGGATAATGGCAGGCTTGTCAACTTTGAATGCAGGCATCTGGAAACAATGCTTGAACTCGGGATGGTCCCTGTGATCCACGGTGACGTGGTGATGGACCTTTCGAGAGGAGCCTGTATCGTATCGGGCGATCAGCTCGTGCGGTATCTCGCGGTTGGACTCGCAATCAGCCGCGTGGGGCTCGCCACCGATGTACCGGGAGTGCTGGATGGAGAGCGGGTTGTTCCCGAAATCAACCGGGACACTTTGCCAACTCTCCGCATCGGCAACTCCATACATACCGATGTCACCGGTGGAATGAGAGGCAAGATCAATGAACTGCTCGAACTCAGCCAAGCGGGTATCGGGTCAGATATCTTTCACGTCTCGCGGGTGGCAGACTTCCTTGCAGGGGCTGCCCACGGCGGGACCATAGTTAAGGGGATGAAAAAATGAGTGACAAGAAGCGGTTTACGTCATCGCGCAAGCTCGACCACCTGCGCATCTGTGCAGAAGAGGCAGTCGAGAGCGGGGATGCCGGGTTTGCGGGCATCAGGTTTGTGCACAATGCACTGCCGGAGTGTGACATGGGAGCCATCGATCTCTCCACACGGTTCCTGAACCATTCGTTCTCATCCCCCCTGTTCATCTCGGCGATGACCGGTGGCCACCCGGGAACAAAAGACGTGAATGCCCGGCTTGCCCGGGCAGCAGAGCGCTTCGGGGCCGGCATGGGTGTCGGTTCCCAGCGGGCTGCACTCGAGAACCCCCAGCTTGACGATACCTTCTCGGTTGTGCGGGACGAGGCGCCCCATGCCTTCCTGGTAGCAAATCTCGGGGCCGTCCAGCTACGGGACCACGGGATCGAATGGGCGGAGCGTGCCGTCTCGATGATCGAGGCGGATGCACTGGCGATTCACTTAAATTTCCTGCAGGAGGCCATTCAGCCGGAAGGCGATCACAATGCGATCGGCTGCTTCAAGGCAATCGAGGAACTCTGCCGGGAATTCAAGAAACCGGTCATGGTAAAGGAAACCGGGTGCGGTATCTCTGCACCCGTAGCCCGGCAGTGCTGGGGTGCAGGTGTCAGTGCGATCGATACCGGCGGCTGGGGCGGGACGTCCTGGGCTGCTGTCGAGAGCGTTCGGGCCGACGAGAGTAAGAATGCAAAGGACCATGCCCTCAAGTCACTGGGGCAGGATTTTGCGTGCTGGGGTATTCCCACCGTAGTGAGTCTTGCAGAAGTGCTTGCAACGGGCAGCCCGGTGATTGCGTCCGGCGGTGTCCGGAGCGGCATTGATATGGCAAAGGCGCTTGCATTCGGGGCGGATCTCTGCGGCATGGCACTCCCCCTGCTCAAACCGGCGATGGAAAGCGACGAGGCACTTGGTAATGCGATCGATGTGATACACCAGCAGCTTAAGGTCACCATGTTTTTGACCGGCTCTGCACGGGTATCTGCACTCAGGAAAGCCCCGATGTATCTCACCGGTCCGACGCGCCAGATGATCGATAAGGACAATCCGGCGCGTATCAAGCGATAACCTTAATCAGGGGAATTGTCCAGACCGGGCAATTCTTCAGGCAGAATAACATACAGACAAGTAAGGAGATAAAAAAATGGATATAGAAATTATTGCAGTGGGCGGATACGACGAAGTCGGTCGGAATATGACCGCTGTCCGCTGCGGAAAGGAAATTGTCATCTTTGACATGGGACTCCGGCTGGACCAGATAATGATCCACGAGGACGCTGAAATTGAGAATATGCATTCCCTTGACTTAATCAAGATCAAGGCAATACCGGACGATACCATGATGAATGGGATCGAAGGCACGGTCAAGGCGATCGTCTGCTCGCACGGGCACCTCGACCACATCGGGGCGATTCCCAAACTGGCACACCGGTACAATGCGCCGATCATCGCATCCCCGTATGCCACCGAACTCATCCGGCAGCAGATATCCGGTGAGCAGAAGTTCGGGGTGAACAACAAGCTCTTTGCCCTCAAGGCCGGCCAGCGCTACACGCTCTCCCAGAACCTGGTGCTTGAGTTCGTCCGCACGCAGCACTCGATCATCGACACCGTCACCCCGGTGCTTCACACCCCCCACGGTGCGATCGTCTATGCGTGTGATTTCAAGCTTGACCGGACCCCGGTCATTGGCGAACCGCCGGACTTTGCCCGCTTCCGCCAGATCGGCAAGGAGGGAGTGCTCGCCCTTATCGTGGAGAGCACGTACATCGATCGCCCGGGCCGGTGCCCGAGCGAACGCATTGCCCGGGATCTCGTGAGGAACGTCATCACCAGCTACGAGGATGACAAGAGCGCGATCATCGTCTCTACCTTCTCATCCCACATTGCCCGGGTCAAAACGATCGCGGAATGTGCCCACGAGATTGGCAGGAAACCCGTGCTCCTTGGCAGGTCCATGGAAAAGTACTCGGTCACGGCAGAACAGATGAAACTCTGCTCGTTTCCCGAGACCACCAGTGTCTTTGGGAACCGGCGGACCGTTGACCGGCAGATGCGCAGGATGATGAAGGATGGCAAGGAACAGTTCCTCCCCATCGTCACCGGGCACCAGGGCGAACCGGGCTCCATTCTCACCCGCCTCGCCGTAGGGGATACCCCCTACCAGCTGGCCAAGGGTGACAAGGTGGTCTTCTCGGCGAACGTGATCCCCAACCCCATGAACTTCGGCCAGCGCTACATGATCGAGCAGCACCTCAAGCATGCCGGTGCACGCATCTTTGAAGACCTGCACGTATCCGGTCACGCCTACCGCGAGGATCACTATGAGTTCATCCAGCTCCTCAACCCCCAGCATATCATCCCTGCCCACGGGCACCTGAAGATGACGGCCGGTTACACGGACTTTGCATCGGAAATGGGATACACCGCCCAGTCCACCGTCCACATGCTGAAGAACGGCCAGCGGGTCAAGCTCAATTAACCACGAGGTATTACGATGTCGGAACTTTCCCCGTACCTGGAATCGGTTGCAGCACATATTGACCGCATGATTGACCGGTATTTCGTTGACACGGTTGGTGAACTGAACAAGGCTTCAGCCCACCTGCTCGCTGCCGGCGGCAAGAGGCTCCGCCCCGCGGTTGTCATGCTCTCGGCTGATGCAGTAAAACGCGGAAGCTCCGACGATATTATGCATGCGGCACTCGCGCTCGAGATCACGCACACGTTCACGCTCATCCACGATGATATCATGGATGACGATACCCTGCGCCGGGGAGTCCAGACGGTCCACACGAAATGGGATATGCCGACCGGCATCCTTGCCGGAGACGTGCTCTATGCCCGGGCATTCGAGTATATCTGCAAGGCCAACGCTACAGACGAGGCAAAAGTCCGTTCGGTCACCATGCTAGCCAATGCCTGTGCCGATATCTGCGCAGGGCAGCACATGGACATGTCCTTTGAGCGCCGCAATGATGTGGATGAGTTCGAGTACATCGAGATGGTCAGGAAAAAGACAGGTGTGCTCTACGCAGCAGCAGCCGGTATCGGCGGCATTCTTGCCGGGGGCACTGCCCCGCAGGTAAAGGCCCTCTATAACTTCGGGCTCAATACCGGTATTGCATTCCAGATCCAGGATGACCTCATTGACCTGCTCACCCCTTCCGAGAAGAGCGGCAAGGACCAGGCTTCCGATCTCCGGGAAGGCAAGCAGACGATCATCATGATCAAGGCCCGGGAGAAGGGTATCGACCTGCAGAAATACCGGCGCGAACTGTCAAAAGCCGATATCGATGCGGCGATAAAAGAGCTCACCGAAGCCGGTGTGATCGACGAGGTCAAAACAATGGCAGCGGATCTTGTTGCCTCCAGCAACAAGCATCTCTCCTTACTCCCCGCTTCAAAAGAACGCCAGCTCCTCATGGATATTGGCGAATTTTTTGTCACCCGGAGTTATTAAAAATGGCAGGGGAAGATCCAAAAGAGCTCCTCTTTTTATGTGCACTCCAGAACGCCGTGAAGCATGGCGGAGTTCCCCAGGTGGGGGCCGTGATTGGCATGGTGATGGGTGCGCATCCGGAACTGCGGAGCCGGGCCAAGGAAGTATCTGCTGTTGCAAAGGAAGCGATTGCCGACGTTGCAGCGCTCTCTCCTGAAGAGCGGGTAACGACACTCCAGACCCGTGCGCCGGAAATGTTTGCGGCCCTCTCCGAGAAGCACGAGCACAAGAAGGTGCTGCCGGATCTCGAAGGAGCTGAAAATGGCGTAGTGATGCGGTTTGCCCCCAATCCCTCGGGTCCGCTCCATATCGGGCATGCCCGGGCGGCAGCGCTCAATGACGCTTACATCAGGCAGTACGGCGGGCGCTACATCCTGCGCATCGAGGATACCGATCCCAAGCGGGTTGATCCCGAAGCCTACGAGATGGTAGTCGAGGACCTCAAATGGCTGGGTCTCGCCATCACCGACACCGTTACCCAGAGCGATCGCCTGCACCTGTACTATGTGCTCTGCACGCAGTTGATCGAGCGGGGCGGGGCGTATGTCTGCACCTGCGATAACGAGGTCTTCAAGGAGCTCAAGAACAAGAAGACTGCCTGCCCCTGCCGGGAGCAGTCCGTAGAGACGAACCTCGTGCTCTGGGACAGGATGCTCACCCACGGGTTCAAGGAAGGCGAGGCATCGGTTCGGATCAAGACCGACCTGCTCCACCCGGACCCGGCCATGCGGGACTTCCCCGCTTTCCGTATCCTGGACGCACCCGCCCACCCGAAAGTCATCGCCCACGTCTACCCGCTGATGAACTTCTCGGTGGTTGCAGACGATCACCTGCTCGGGGTCACGCATGTCATCCGGGGCAAGGATCATATCGCGAACACGCGGCGCCAGCGCTACATCTACGATCATTTCGGCTGGAAGGTGCCGGTATACCGGCACTATGGCCGGATGGGTATCGAGGGGGTTGTGCTCTCGACTTCCCAGATGCGGCTCGGCATCAATGACGGCACGTATTCCGGCTGGGACGATATCCATCTCGGCACCATGAGGGCACTTGCCCGGAGGGGGATCAGCCCTGAGGCCGTCAAGAATGCGATGCTGGCGATCGGCATCGGGGATACGGATATCTCGTTCTCGTGGGACAACCTGTATGCCGAGAACAAGAAGATCGTGGACCCGATCGCGAACCGGTACTTCTTTGTTCCTGAGCCGGTGACGGCCAAGATTGAGGGAGCCGGGCCCCATACTGCGCACGCGATGCTCCACCCGAGCGATGCAGCCCGGGGCACCCGGACGCTGGAGTTTACCGGTACGGTGCTCCTTCCGAAGAGCGAGATCTCACCGGACGTTACGATGCTCCGGCTCAAGGATCTCTTCAACGTGAAGATCAGCTGGAATGGTGACACGCCTACCTTTACCTACGCGGGGGATTCCCTTGCGGATGCCCGGGCTGCGAAGGCCCACATTGTGCAGTGGCTGCCGGCACAGGCAACGATTGCCTGTACGATCAAGACGCAGGAGGGGGATATGTCGGGAGCATGCGAGCCTGCGGTACGGTCGGAACTCGGGAAGGTTATCCAGTTTGAGCGGGTCGGGTTTGTGAAGATTGATGCGGTTGGGGATGAGGGGATTGTGGCGTATTATACGCACAAGTGACCGGGTATTTGATTTGTGCTCTCTAAAATTTTTCACCTTTTTTTTTGGAGCATTATGGGTTTATTTTAATTATCAAGTATCGGTTTTAGAGGATATATGGGCTTCAAATCGTAAACAGCGCATGTAAATCATTTTCATACGGCGCACACCATAAATCTATTTAGCAGCATTTATTTTGGGGATTTTGGGAGTACTGGTGTGGAGAGGCTTGAGGTTAGAGAACTTGAGTCGGCTAGGATTACGAAAAAAAGATACGAGCGGACTTTTTCTTTCAGAAATCGACTTATGCAACCATTTCTTCAACCGATGTTCTCGTCAAAGATTTTTCCGTTCCTATCCATAAAAAATCAAAAACTCTAGAGAGTTCGCCAATGAATTTTTGAACCTCCTCCTCTTTTGATAAATCAAAATGCAATGGGATCGTTTTCACATAGAGCGTGATTGATTTTTTAACTCCGAGTTTGAGCATACGGTCAATTTGTGTATTAATTCCTTCAGGATACAGAAGTATTGCAGTGTTTGATCCGGATTCTTTACAATATGTGAACATCTGATAGAGATCTGACTGTGAGATTTTATTTTTACTATCCTCGGAATCAAGCATTTTGTATTTCGTATCGAGGATAATCCGTTGCGGCCCATTGAGGAATACATCCACCATCATTTGGAATAATTCACGATCTTCATCAAAGACCAGAGCGCCAATCCTTTTTTGGATATGGATATTTTGACGATATTCCAACGGCAAGATCTCCGGATTATTAACGAGCATTTGTGCAATAAATTCTTCAAATAATTTCTCCATGGGGATCATGAGTGAGAAAAATTCAACCTGGGATGCCTGGAGAGTGAGCGTCGAACGACGTAAGAACAGATCACAAAATCTGATGTAAGGAACGAATGTTTTGTTGAGCCGGTTAAATGTGATCTTCTTGATTTCTGATGGATGAATTTGTGTTAAATTTGTAGCATCCAAAAGGGATATGATATATTTCAAATATCGATTCGTTTCTTGACTTTTTACTTGTTTTGACAATAAAAATGCTGTGTATTTTATTGTCTGGTTCAGGAGTGTATCCATACTTCTTTCATGAAACCTGCAGGGAATTATATGAAGACGAGCAGGATTCGAAGAATATTGAGCAGTAATGATCTTCTCTCTTACAAAACGCAATTCATCATCATGTTTAAGATATTGGCGATCTTGTTGGTTCTTGAGAAGATGTGCAAGATTTTTCGCAAAAAGGTAGATAAAAACTTCCAGGAAATCATTTTTTATATCCAGATCAGCGCTATCCAGTTCTTTGAAATTGAATAAATTTGAATGTTGCAGCATGTAGAGGAGATTATTCATTATTTTCGTTTTATCGGTCTGGATATCTCCGTCTTCAAAAAATTTTGGAAGAATCTCAATTTTTAGATTACCAATCTTTGCAACACCCGCGAAATTACGTGCTTTAAGGTAATCATGGTGAATCTCTAAAAAATTTACATCATTTGTGAGAATTTCAAGTTGATCCAAGGATTTTTCGGTAATGAATACAGCATTTTCTTCCTTATTCAATCCCTCATCTTTTGGATCCTTACATACCCTGTAGACGATCCTTCCATATTCCTGGAGCGTTATGAGATCTTCCATTTTTCACACCAGGCTATTTCGTCATTGTCACGGCTTGAAGTGCTTCGATGATGTCATCTTCCGTTTTCAAAACAAAAGATGAACCTCTTTTTTCAAAGAATCGATTATTGGAGATATATAGCAATTTTTCAGGGCTGTCGTAAAAGTATTCCTGGAGAAGCGGGATTATTTCATATTTCCAGATATTTGTCAAGGTTTCTTTCGTTTCTTCAACTGAGGTATCCAGTGATAATTTCACGAGATAACTATGACCAATCTGGTGATCTCGATCATATATTTCTGTTATTTTGTCATTCACGCTTTTGAGAGATTGGATGGCGAGACGTCGATATTCCTTCACATCTTCAGACCGGTTCTGATCATTTATCAGTATCTTCGTGAGTACGTCATAATCCGGTAATAATTCAATAAAACCAAATCTTCGTCGTAAGGCAATATCCATAAGACTGATACTTCTATCAGCAGTATTCATCGTCCCCAGGATGAACAGGTTAGGGGGGATACCAAATTCCATTTTGGAGTAGGGAAGTATACACCGGATTTCGTTATCAGAAAACAAGCGCTTATCAGATTCTACGAGAGTAATAAGTTCCCCGAATATTCGGGAAATGTCCCCGCGATTAATCTCATCGATGACGAGATAACACGGGACCCTCTCAACTACTCCCTTGATTTTTTCTATTTCTTCCAGGGAGAATGTTGGTACCGGGAATTGATCCTGCCATCGCTTGTCAATTTCTGCAACATCAAGAAGAGCATTCAGTGCTTCACGAGATGCACGTTTGAAAATGCCCTCTTGAATTTCATAACGGATATCTCCCCCATCATCTGCATTTGGACGGAGACCTTCAATGAATTCTTCATATGCATAGCTCGGATGGAATGTGACGAAGTTGCAGGGACTTATTTTTTCAGTCTGTTCTACAACTGCAATATCGAGATCATTCAACGAAACTTGAGCTAATTCAAGGAGTCGCAATCCCTCTTGGGGTGTGAGAGAAAACAATGTACCTAATGCTTTCTTGCGTACAGGTTTTGAATTCTGGAGAACAGAATCAGCAGAGATGGTTTTCCATTCAGGACCTTGAACAGGTTTAATACCTCGAATAAATACGTTGGGAACACCTTCTTCGTAGAATCCTTTTCGAGAACAGGTAGCGAGTCCATATAATCGGCCACCTTTTCCAGGAACATAAATAATTACAATATCCCCCTCTGTAATCTCGTCATAAGCACGGTGTTCTTGCCCATACCATATTTCGCTTTCTTCCTGTTTTTCCAATAAAACATCTAATGATTGAGGTTCATCCCAACTCTCTAACTTTGTAGTAAACCAGAAGAATTTTTTGTCAGTATCAATCTTTATCACACTTATATCGGGAATATTTCTTGATTTTATGAAATTATTTGCGATCCAGGTTTTACCCGTACCGGGCGGGCCATAAAGGATAACCTGTTTCTTATAATCCAGAACATTTTGGATTTTTGTAAACATTGGATTAGCAGGTTGTCGCGGTTTTTGTCGAATGCGATCGTTGAACTCCTTCTCAGAAATTGACTTTACTTCTGGTTCTGTTTTCCCCATACAAAATCACTCCATATTATCATCTGTTACAGGTTCTTGCATTGCAGTGTTTTTCCATTCAATTTGTCGATACACAGGAAATTCTTGAGAGTAACCATATATTGGACCAGATTTGATAATTCCCCAACCCAAATCTGATTCTCCGTGATCGATAAGTACATAGTGCCCCTCTTTCATCTTTTGTAAAAAATTTATGATGTTGTCGGTTTCCTTCTCTGAATTTGGATCTTCGGGATATGCATCTTTATATAGTTTTTTTATTTCATCCTCTGACATTCCAAGAATTTTTTCACCAGCCGACTGGAACACTTCCTTAAAACCAATAGCTATGATTTTGTTCTTCTTCCATTCGTCCCACATTGTTGCATTTTCCCCGAGGGAAATCTGCCAATAATATCGAGGGGGAACTGGATTAATGTGTAAAGAAGTGATTTTAAAAACTTCTAGCAAATTATCGAAGGTTTCAGTAATTTTTTCTTCGATGGTATCATCAATATCGGATTGATAAATCTCTTTACCAATCCAAATGTTATTGGACCAATTTTTGATTAACTCCTCAAATGTAACAATTTTTATGGGATTACCATCTGATTCAATTATAATTTTGTCATCATTTTGTGAATAATCAAATAATTTCCTTAGTTCATTCGTCCATTCTCTCCCTCGTTGAACGTAGTCACTATCCTCTTCCACCAAACTACCATAACTAAAACCAATACGAATAAAATCGGGTCCAATCATTATTTGGAGAAAAGGAAAAAATCGGACGGGTATTTTCTCGTTAATAGGTACATTGCTGTATATACGTACTTCTGTGGTGGCGAAGACCATTCGGGACGGGTGAAAATGAAAGCTTTGAACTTTGAAATTAAGTTGAAGATTATGGTCATTGACATACTTTTTTGCATAAGTTGCCAGGATTAAATTGGAAGTCTTGCCATACTTTTGTTTAAATTTCTCAATTTTTGGCTTGTAGACCGTTTTGTATTTGTGTAAATTTTCTTGGACAAGAGTATCTATCTTCTCGAAATTTTTCGCGAGATCCATGGTGGCAGATACCATCTCTCTGGTAATGATCAAACAATCAACCTCTGATACTGTGCTTGTTAATTCCGAGATGCTTAACCTTTTGGATTTATTTATTTTGGGAATGAATTATTGATTTTTAATTACACAACTGATACATAAATGTAGGATTGATTATGTTGATTATCCACTAACCTTCCTTCCATTCACCAACATGAGTTGAAATTATTTATTTTTCCTTTGACTTCGAACAATTATTCCAAAAAAGGAATTTACCATTCTTCTCTTTCTATCATCAAAGGCATTTGACCATGGTGTTTTACGAATTCTGTTTTTAATTCAGCCGCGTATTTTTTTGGATAGTCACAGACCATCCACCCAAAGTCCAGTTTCCAGTTATACTTCAGCAATGCCCACACATAAAAATGAGTAGGGTGGCAATACGCAAGTTCCCGGTATTTGTCTGCAAGGGTTTGCCGGCTTTCCGGGTTCGTCCCTGCATGACCGATATATAAAATCGGACAGTTTGACATATGTACAATCTGATCCAGGCGGTGGGAAAAGGCGTGTTGCATCGCCTTCCATTTGATCTCGCAGATCTCCCCAGTCAATTCATTGGAAATCTCACATTCATCTGTCCCTCGCTTTTGCACTTTAATAACAAAAACACCGGGTTTTTCCGGAGGGTGTGCACTTTTGATATCCTGATATTTGAAATCATTAAAAATATCAAGACTGCAATTTTGTTCTACCGAATCAATGCCCCCCCGGTCTTGTGCCTGGAACTGATAATAGTCATTACAACCGTCATTGATTACCAGAATAATTTTGCATCTGGATACCATTTCACGGAAATGTACTATTTCGTTGTTCAAATTTTCATTTTCTGAAGAAATTCCTTTCAAAGCCTTTCTGAGTGTGACTAAATCTTCAGTGTAACCATTATCAAACAATTCCCGAAAGACACGTCGTTTGTTTCCCAGAAAATCCATCAATGCTTCGATTCCCGCGAAGGCTTCGAATTCTCCGATATATCCGTATGCGTCATCTATATGATAATCCATTTTTTCATCTC
Organism: Methanomicrobiales archaeon; assembly: GCA_025350045.1. Classification (GTDB taxonomy): domain Archaea; phylum Halobacteriota; class Methanomicrobia; order Methanomicrobiales; family Methanospirillaceae; genus Methanoregula. Next base: position 37,520 of record JANXYM010000018.1, read on the forward strand.
CTTTCTCTTAATTGGCCGTTCTGGTCATAAAGATCGTATCTCATTTATCCTCCCAAATGCGGCACTGGTGGCACCAAGGGGTTAATAAAACCTTTCTCATTGTACATCTTCGACGTGCTCACACTGGCTCCGCGACCCGCTTCTCATTTTCCTGCAATTATGCATAAATCAATAACACACGAACCCGTATCTTTAAAAACAGGATTTTAAACAGGAGTAGCTGCCCAATGGACAATCTCACTGCACTTATCAAACACGGCGAAAGCGAGATCGTGGAATTCAAAGAGCAGTGGAACGACCACGGTCTTGAAGCACTCGCCTCATTTGTCAATACCAAGGGCGGGGCCCTCATTATCGGGGTAAGGGATAACGGAACGGTCATTGGTTGGACCGGTGATGACCGGGCACAGCAAACCATCATCAACCAGATTGTCGAAATTCTCCGGGTCCAGCCATCGGTCTCTGTCCAGCAGGAAAAGAAAAAATCCGTGCTTGTTATCGAAGTCAGGCCCGGTACCACTCTTGCCACATGTCGGGGCAGGTATTTTCAGCGCGTAGGCAACACAACCCGCGAGATCCCGGCAGAGCAGCTCGGGCGTTACTTCATTACAAAACTTGGGGTTCAATGGGACAGTATCGCTGACAACTGTACCCTTGAGCAGATCGATCCCACAGCAGTAAAACGCTTTCTCGAACTTGCAAAAAACCGGCTCCCGTTTGCCCGCGATGATGAATCTGTTGAGAGCCTCCTGCAAAAACTCGAGTTAATCCGGGACGGAAAAATTACCCGTGGCGCAATACTGCTGTTTGGGAAAAATCCCCAGGCATCATTCACCTCTGCCCAGATACACATGGGCCGGTTCAAGGACGCCATTACCATCATCGATGACAAA
>JANXYM010000043.1 GCA_025350045.1 Methanomicrobiales archaeon
TTCCACCATTATGCGGCAAGCCTTCTGCATTTTTGGCGGGAGAATGGCATACGTCGCCGCTGGCATTTGCCCGAGATAGACGGGTTTTTGTGCTGCCGGGTTGATCTTAGCTCGGGATGTTGACGGGAGAGCTCCTGCTAAGTTACTCATCCCTCAACTCCCACTTTTCAGACGTTTCCCCTATACCCATCTGGTTACTGAGGGCTCTTTCAATCACCCGGCTTCTCGGGATGTCTCCCCGGTTCAGGTCGATCCGCTCCAATAAAGGAACGGGCAGGTTTATGCAAATGTGTTTTCTCAAAGTCTTTACCTCCAATCTGTTTGATATTCTCTTTAATCGTGTGAATAGGTATAAAAAGACGGAAAGAGCACAGATACATTACAGATAACTGTGACAACCCCCCAAGCAAAATATACCTGGCGTATAAAAAATGAGGGAAAAGGAGGGAAAACTCCGTTAGAAGAGATCAATCGGAACGCAATAATCATTACATTGGGGCAACGCCCCGGGCGATCTCACGTTTTTATCAGAGCAAACCGGATCATAGTCTGGTTATACGATAAGAGCGCCGCCGAATACGAAGAACATGATTTTTACATTTCAGCAAAGCGCCCCCATGTTAGCACGGCAGATATTTGGAATTGGACAAAAGGTCACCAGTCAAAACCTATGTTTTGGCTCCTGCATCAATTTGAGGAATTCGGGACCTGGGGGGGCCTTCACGAAATAGACCCAACTCCGATCAAAAACTTTCAAAAAGATTTTAACGATGAAAAAATTATGTGGATGGCGCTTAATCCCAAATATCCCTCAACAGCCTCGCTACCCTATCAAATCGCTTGTCGTTGTCAATGCTGCGCGAAAGTGTTTGTGGCAACGGATAAGAGACAACGGTTTTGTGCCCCCGAATGCCGTATCGTGTATCATAATATCGCGAGGAAAATAAAGGCAAAAAAAGAGAAGAGATCCCGCTTTGAGGAATTAGGAACCTGGGAGGGCCTTCACGATCCCCGATGTGTCGTTTGTGGGGGGGTCCTTAATGGAAGAAGTGATGCAAAGACATGCGGTGATCAGTGCAGACAGAAAAAACACAGAGCCGAAAAAAAGTCAATCCTTTAATCCCTCTGCGATCTCTGCTGCCCGTGTAAGCTGCGCGATCTGTTTCTGCATTCTCTCGATCTCACGTTCAAGCGCTATCTGCCGGTCGGACTGTTGATCTACCTTCTCCTGCAATCCTTTGGTACTCTCACTGGTCAGGATACTTAATGCGGATTGTGCCTTCAAAAATTCCTTACCAATACCGGCATCCCCCATCCTTGCATATACAAAATCCAGTGAGTTATTCCAGTGTCCCATAATCAGGTGTGCCACATCTTCGTTACGGAATCCCTGGTTTGCCGCAATCCTCCACCACTTTCTTACAACATGGGGGGATAATGGGTGAATATGCGTCTTTTTATCAGGTTTTAATTGTTCTTTGTCGAGAACTCTGCTTATTGTATTGTACCAGATGGCTCGGGCTCCAAAAGTGCTAATACCAAGCAACCGTTGATCTTCTTGGGGTAGCAATCGGTTCTTGTCCCTGAACCGATCATTTAAGCCTTCGTTACGTTGATAGGATGCTGATAAGAATTTCATCCGCTCCGAACCCAACCAGATCGATACAACCTCTTTGCATTCATCGGTCATGAACACGGTCCGGGCCCTGCCATTCTTAGTGTATTCTTTCCGAAGGTGAATTCTGGCGGGGTTGGCCCTCATATCAACATCATCCAGTTGAACATCACACAGCTCACCCAGCCTACATGCGGTTGACGCTAGCACCATTACCAGAACCCGCCCCCGGATATCCGCAGCACCTACCATCTTACGCAGGATCTCCGTTGTCAGTTCCCCCTGGCGGGTCTCTGCATCCCCTGTCTTAGGTACAATCCGTTTCATTTCCTGTTTATTGAATGTGTGGTGGTTCAACCCATAGAAGGAGCGAACGGCAGTTAGGTATAACCCAACCGTCTTAGGGGGCTTCCCTTTCATGAAGTTCGCATAAGCGCCGATATCTTTGGTGGGATCTGTTTTCTTTCGGACATGGCTGCTTAATGCTGCGAGTGCGGCATCTGGGTTTGTCTTGTTGGGATCTGTATCCTTGAACAGGAATCTTGCATAATGCAGGAGTGCGTATTTGTAATTCTTCTTTGTTGCTTCTGACCAGTTGGCATTATCGCAGAACTCCTGCACTGTGTAGTATGTGAGCGTATCTGCCTTTTTTGCCATGATTTAGTGTATGGTTTTTCTATATAAATAAATGTTGTTAAGTTAGTGTTGATAATAAAATAACAAAAGTAAAGTTGTTTTGGAGGGACCCCGGGCAGGTTTGGGGCATTATTCATGTCTGCCAAACAGGGCCATGATAAGCATCACTACCGGGATCACCTCAAGCCTGCCCAGCCACATCACGCAGATAAAGATCCATTTTGAAAGGACGGGCATATCGGGAGATACATAGCCCGAACCCAGGCCGCAGGTGGAGAACGCGGAGACAACTTCGAGAACAATCTCCGTTATGGAGAATGAAGTGAGATGGAACTGGATGATGGCAAGCGTAGCGACAAATATGACTGCCACCGAGAGGATGATCACCAGCATATTCTTTGCAACCTCAAGCTCTGCGGTAGATTTAGGAATTACCCGTCCCTCGAGCCTGAACGGCATGAGCACCTTGCCACTGACAAAGAGACGCCGGAACCACCAGAGCAGGGCACGGACGGCAAGCATGACCCGGTGCAGTTTTATCCCGCCTGCAGTACTACCGCTCGCTCCCCCGATAAAGACCAGCATCGCGAGGAAGAGGATGGTTACGCTTGCCCACGAATGAATATGAGCGATAGAAAATCCTGTCGTAGTGATGGCAGATACGGTCATGAAGAGCCCCTGGTGCAGGGCAGGCAGGTAGTCAAGGTTGTTAAAAAAGACCAGATCGTAGGTCAGGACAGCAGTGCCCAAAGCAACAAAGACAAAGAAGAGCTTGATCTGTTCATCGCCAAACAGGCTCCAGCGCCGGTTTTCCAACATATGATAATAGAGTTTGAACGGCAGGGCACCTGCGATCATGATGGGGATAAGAATGAGCTCAAGCAAAACGCTGTGGTAATACAGTATCCCTCCGGTATGCAAAGTAAATCCTCCGGTGGATATTGCAGAAAGAGCAAGATTGACCGATTCCCATAAGGAGAGGCCGGTAAACAGGATGAGTCCTAAGGCAAAGAATGTAAGAATCCCATAGATCTTCCAGAGCGCTCTGCCTGTAGAGACCACGCCCTGCATCAGCGGTTCGTCCCTGCTTTCCGTGCGAAAGATCTTTGACCGGGAGAGCCCGGTGCTGCTGGACATCGCAATCGCGAATGCAATAATCCCGATACCGCTGATCCACTGCATGTAGGATCGCCAGAAAAGGAGAGTATGAGGAGCGGCCTCCAGGGATCGCATCATGGTAAAAGCCGTGCCGGTCCAGCCAGACATTCCTTCGAAGAGCGCGTCAGTAAATCCCATGTGCAGCCCGAGCATGAACGGCAGGCCACTCACCATAGCACTGGCAAACCAGAAGAGGGCAACCGAACACAGGGCAGTTGAAAGCCGGAGAACCCGTTCAGTACGGGGTAGTCTTCGTATGAGCATCCCGATCAGGTAAAACGTCATGGGCACTGCGGCCATGGGCAGGAGCATATTCCACTCGGAGAAAAGGATTGCAACAATGAGCGGAACACAGGTGATCGGGGCAATGAATACAAAAATGTCCCCGAGATCCGCAATGATCGTGGAAAGATGCTCAAACCGGTGCATCGCTAAAGAATTGCCACTGAGGCTCTATTAGTGTTTGCCTCTCGTCAGCGTGAAAAAGCAGGTGGGGGGATCAGAGTTTGTTTGTCCAGAGACCGTGCACATTGCAGTATGCACGTGCCTTAACATTGGTATCGGCAGTGCAGAATTCTGCTTCAGGCTTTTCACCGGGTTTTAATCCAACTACGGAGAGATTTTTTCCGGAGGTCACTTCGATCCATTCAATATAATGTTTCTCTTCCATGGGATGAGGAATGGAACCGACTTTCACCAGAACACCTTGTGCAGATTTCCCAATGACCGGTACATGTTTCTCCTTTCCCTGATCATCGGTTTTTTCCACCTGCAACTCCATGGGTTTACCACAGCACGCGAGGGTTCCTCCGGAAGCATGGACAACCATAGTAATATTTCCGCACACACTGCATTTGTAGATCTCAAGCTTTTTCGTCATACAGATATCTCCGTTATACAATCATAATCTCGCGGTGCTTCATTAAGATATCGTCAGCAAGCCGGTCAAGCTGCTTTAATGTCGCCTCATCCGGTTGCCCTTTCACCATAACCGGCTCAAGGACTTCCACCCTGACGTGATCTAACATCTTTACTATCGTTTCGACTGTTTTACCCCCCCAGCCATAGGATCCGATAACCGATGCAAACCGGACTTTGGGTTTGAGCACGTTTGCCAGATAGGTGGCATATATGACCTGTGGGTGGGGGCCAAAGAGGACGGTGGGTGTTCCCACCACAATCGTTGCTGTATCCACCAGTGCAAGCGCCAGATCCCCGACATCAGTAACGTTTAGGTTGAACGGTTTTACCGTGATCCCGCGGGTGATCAGGGCATTGGTGAGGTGCTCTACCAACTTCTCTGTACTGCCATGCATCGAGACGTATGGAATAACGACTTCGTTCTTCACCGCATCAGACGTCCAGTCGGCATAGGCATCGAGAATGAACTGCGGGTGTTTGTAGATCGGTCCGTGGCTGGGAGCAATCTGTTTGAGCGGGAGTGTTTTTACCATCTCAAGATGCCCTTTGATACTGGTGCGAAAAGGCATCATAATCTCGGCATAATACTTTTTTGCTGACCGGTAGCATGCAGCATCTTCGGTCACGAACAGGTCAGAGGATGCCATGTGGAACCCGAAGAGATCGCAGGAGAAGAGGATCTGGTCTTCTTTGAGATAGGTTACCTGAGTCTCGGGCCAGTGTGTCCACGGGGTGATATGAAATTCAAGGGTCCGGTCACCCAGCGACAGGGTTTCTTTGTCCTTAATAACCTTGAACCGGTTGTCCGGGAGCTGGAGAAGGGCAATGAGAAATTCTTTGCATTTCTCGTTGGTCACTACCATCGCATTCGGATAGAATTCGAGGATCATCGGCAGCGAACCGGAGTGATCCTGTTCTGCATGGTTGACGATCACGTAATCGATCTGTTCAACCCCGAGTTTGAGCAGGTTTGATACCAGCTCAAACTCCTTTTTTGGATCAACCGTATCGATGAGTGCGGTCTTTTCGCTTCCCCTGACCAGGTAGGCGTTGTAGCTCGTGCCGTCCGGGAGGGGGATTAAAGCATCGAAAAGACGCCGGTCAAAATCCAGTGCACCCACCCAGAAGATTCCCTGTGCTATTTCCCGTGAAACCATAGCAATCAGTTACAACTCCGGTTAAAAAATCTCTTTGCAGCCCCGCAGACCGGGCATTGCCAGTCTCCTGCCATGGCAGTAAAATCCCTGCCTGGGGGAATATTCTGCACCGGTTCTCCCTTTTTTGGATCGTATTCATGTCCGCAGATTGCACACTGGTATTTTTCCGTCAAAATAAAAACCTCCGAAGGGTTTTTGTTGTTACGTAGATAGGGAGAGATTTAAAATAACCGTTTCTATAGTGCGCAAACGCTCTTGTCAGGGTTCATGCGTTATGGCCGGGCAGTCCCGGAACAGGGTCAGCAAGATGATACCGCTCTACAAAGAACTTGAACGACTGGTTTTTCAAAACCGCAGTTTCAAGCGAGAAGGATTTGAGGATCTCAAACATGAAATCGATCCGTGAGTCAAAGTGCCGGGGCATGAGCCTGTTGAATTCTTCTTTGAACATATCATCCGTTGCAAGGCGCATTTCAACACCGAGATCCCGGGCAGAAATCGCAGACAGCCCGGCATAATACCAGCTCTCGATCTCCTTGATCACAATGACAATGCTGTGACCGGAGATATTATTGAAATGGAAGTACAGGATCTGTTTTTTGTCCCGCACTGATCGTTCGGTGTCGATATCGGCAACAAAGATATAATCATTGTTCATCTGCCGTACACTTTTTAAGAAATTGTTCACCTTCACCCGCTTGATACTGGCATACGGGATGATCTCGATCGATTCATACCGCGAGATAAAGAGAGGTTTTACGATGCGGCCAAAGAACCTGACATCATCTTCCCCTTCAACGAGAATAAAAAGCCGCTTTTTCATGCTCATAATCCCAGCAGGTTCTGGACAAAGAGCTCTTCAATCCCAACCTCATTTTCAAGAAACGTCCTGACCTCTTCTTTATCCGCAGGGCGGGAAATTACTGAGAAACCCTCGCGGTCCCTTGTGATGAGCAGGATATCTTCCAGACGGACATGCTTGACCACCTCGGTGCTGTGGGTGGTGATCATCAGCTGCCTTCGTTCTGAGGACTCCTTCATCATCGCCATGACACGGGCGACCAGAAACGGGTGGATATGCCGTACCGGTTCTTCAATGACAACAAACGGTTTGTCCTCGAAATAGAGCGCGATTATCAGGGCAAAGATGGTGATGGTGCCATCTGACAGAGATGAGGCGGGAAGAACATGGCTCTTGGCATATCGTTCCCTTAACGTGAGGATAAGGGAGACATCCATGAACTTCTGCACGGAGAAATCCTCGATAAAAGGCAATGTGTCATGGAGAAGATTAGAGAATTTCCGTTTCTTTTCAGGATCTTCAATTATGGTTTTTACTACTACGGCAAGATTGCTGGCATCTTCCTCGAGATCCCGTTTTCCGGTGATTACCGCGCCTCGTTTCGGGAGTTTTGGATCGATATCATATACTGCTATCCGGTCAAAGAATTTCTCTACATGCGGAAGAGGATAGGCGTACGAGCTCTCCAGGAGAAGAGTCCGTTTCCTGAGATGTACCCCGCGGAAAAAGACCGGGATCACATCGTCTTCAGACAAGGGGCAACCCTCAGGAATCTGCACGGCAAACTTCACATTGCCCTGTTCATTGGTCACCTGAATCTCCCCGTGTCCAAGAGTGCAGGTATTAAAGACACCCGGTTCCTTTTGTTCGCACGACGAGACCTCGCATCCTATCACGAGACGATCCCGCGTTATTTCAAATCCGTCGCCCTCTGCATCGAACCGTATTGCAAACTCGTACGAGGATTCGCACGACTGGATTCCCAGAAGTGCACCCTCACCGGTCTTATGATCGATAATCTCCAGCTTCTCATCAGGGGTATAGCTGATCCGGATTACCAGATCCCGATCATTTCCTATCCTCGCATTCCGGATATATTCTGATCCCCCCTGCATGGCGATCGCATTTGCCAGTCCGTTACGTGCGATATCCCGCAGGAATTTAAAAATACTGATAAAATTGGATTTTCCCGCGGCATTCGATCCTATGACCACGTTGAAGCGGGACAGAGCAATATCGAGTTCTGAAAAACTCTTGAAATTTTCCACATGGACCTGCTGTATGGGCATGAGAACTCCGTTATGTTCTCGTTACCCTGCAACAAAAAGAAGGTATTGGTCCTGAAGCTGAGGGAAAAAGGCGGAACTTTGCTGTCCCGATTCCCGAGAATACCCCTGCTACGGATTCAGCACCATGATCGCATAATTGAGATAGGCAGCAAAACTGATCCAGAGCAGGGACGGGATGAGGAGGGCTGCACCAATGACAGAGAACCGGGATACCTGTATGATGGTACACAACAGGAACGTCCAGAGCGCAAGGATACACAGGAATGCAAAGAAGATCGAGTGCCATCCAAAGAAAGTATAGGACCATCCGACATTCAGCCCCAGCTGGATGAGAAACAGGACAAGCCCGATTAAAACCTCCCCTTTGTTGATGCCCGACTGCAGGATCAGGCATAGAGATATTCCCATGAGCACATAGAGGGCGGTCCACACGGGCGCAAATACCCATGACGGGGGTGTCAGGTCAGGTTTCTGCAGCCCGGCATACCATGTCGGGATGGAAGGGGAGGTATACAGGGAACCGGCATACCCTGCAAGAAGACAGATGCCAATGGCAAGCACGAGACAGATGACTTTTTTTATTGTTTTTACAACCGTCATACTCCACCGTACATAGTGTGGGGAATAGGGGATTATATGATTATTGGATGGAGAAAGGACAACATACCGGGTAAAGCACAGGATCCCTCAGCCTTATAAGAGCAAATACGTTGAAAAATGAAGATTTGAGATCAGGTACTGGCAGGGGTTGCATTCGCAACCGTGAATTTCCCGGTTAAGGTTCCTGATGTCTGACCATCGATATTGAGCACTTTCACATCCCAAAGACCGATTTTGCCGGTGGGTGCCTTCATATCCAGAACGCAGGAGACTTTCGTTGCATCAAGATACTTCGGGGTGACACAGTTGATTTCTGCGGCTCCCTGGACAAAGGTAATTTTCACAGCCTCCTTAAAATTCTGGCCGCTGATGGTTATCGGGAGCTGGGTGTCACCCATTTCAGCCGTATTGGGAGATACTCCGGTGATGATTGGGGCTGCCTGCCCGATGGAGAAAGCACCCGTTTTGGTATCCGACTGCCCGCCGGGATTCGTAACCACGACATTGTAGCTGCCCTCATCCCCGCCGAGTTTGAACGTACAGTCAATTTTCGTTGCAGAAGCAACTGATACACCCGTCGCCGTAATAGAAGGGTACCCGGCACGAAGTAATTTTGCTGTTGCACCGCTCTCAAAATTCGTACCGGTGATCGAAACCCCGACAACTGCATCCTTGGCACCGCTGGCAGGAGAGATACCTGTCACTGTGGGTGCACTGCCGGAAAGGGTTGCGACAACAGTCGGGGGAATTGTGGGTGTGACAATCGCTACAGAGGAGATGGTCACATGATTGAGTTTTACCGGATAGACTTTCTCTACCAGGGTTCTTTCAGCGGTTTCTGTCCTGTTATCAGTGAAGTGTCCCCATGATCCGTCGGTGTTTTTGTAGATCCATGCACGGGTGTACTTATCGCTCTTCGCATCGTACTGGGTGATGACATACAACATCTGGTCTGTTGCTGACGCAGATTTGGCAATGATATCTCCTGCCGCAAACTTTGCTTCAGGCAAGGCGGTTGTAGGCACGGGGGTAGCAGTACCAGCAGATGACTGATCGGAGCACCCGGCAATCAGTACCACAAAAACAAGAATAGCGCAGATTATAAGTCCGTTCCTGAGTCTTTTCTCCATACCGGTAACGTTTGGCGGATATGCGTATAAGATTTTTTATCCGTGAACCGGCGGGCCGGAGCACTATTATCCCGGTACCTTAACGGTCCTGAAATTCCGGGTAAAGTACAGGTGTATTCCGATGAGGGTAATAACCGCAAGGAGTGCGGAACCACATACTGCAGGCATTGCCTCCTGCGTACCAGATACCCCGATACGATTTGCCATAACAAATGTCAGCCCGAATGCAACAAAGATACTGGATGCATAGATGTCCCGGACAGCAAAGAAGAAGATCGCTGCTGCCAGCCCGAGCACCAGAAACCCCGCCAGCGCTGGCTGCGCGTTGACAGGCGGACTGTGAACAAAGGATGTTATACAGAACAGCCATGCGGTAACCAGGCTGCCTGCAGCGATAGAAATAACAGGCCCCCCGCTCCGCACAAATGCCTGCACATGTGTCCCCAGAAGCACCCAGCAGACCATGACCGATGCGATCGCTGTCGGCAGCAGGAGCAGGAAAGAATACCCGGATGCGGACTGATCTGTCCCAAACGGGGAGAACAGCTCCATTGCCATGTATCCGAAAAAGCCTGTCAGGGCACAGGCAAAAAACGTCCTGCGCGCTGGCATAAACCCAATCTGGAACATGTTCACCGCTCCGGTGACGAACGATTCCCGTATACAGTAAACAGGCACGAGCATCCCGGTAATGATGCACGAAAAAACCGTGTATACGATGATGCTGCAGGAATCAGTATCGCGGAACAACCGGCAATCTCCTTCAAACAGGGCGGTCACAATCATCCAGATGAAATAGATGGCAAAGGGGATCACCAGCAGGCGCAAGACGCGGGAACGCAGACCAGAAGGGTCATGCGGCAGGGTCGACACGGGTACGGGTGTTTGCTCCTCGCTCATGGGTTCTTTTGCTCCCTCCATGGTTTGTCGAATAATCACATGTACATTCCGGTCTTATCGTATCGTACGGGTGTTGCTTCTGCGCACACGGGCTGCACGGAACAACGATCAGGTCCTGGCCTCAAGCAGCACCTGTATGGCACGCTCACGTTCTTCTTTTCTCACGGGGACAGGAATCATCCTCTCCTCAAACGACGGGGAAACACGCGTAAAAAACGTACCGAGCGCGATCCGTGCATCGCTGTTGTAGTCCCATTCACGGGCGAGGGCACATGCAGCTTCAAAATTCCCGCTGCCGGTTGCCGGTAACTCGTACACATGGGAATCGTAGTAGTCCGTGGCAGGAAAGAACGTGGCACAAATCTGGAGCACGTCAATGAACGCAAATCCCCTGTGTGCAATACCCTCACGGATCAGCCCTTTTAACAGATCCATCTTTCGGGTATATCCCCGCGCTATGAACCCGGCTCCGCTCGCAAGCATGAGTTCAACAGGATTGAGGGGATATTCTGCAGTACCGGAGGGGGTAGATTTTCCCTTGAAGCCCAGGGGGGATGTCGGGGTGTACTGCCCGGTAGTGAGCCCATAGACGCGGTTGTTGTGAACTATCACGGTTATATCGATATTACGCTTTGCTGCGAAGATCAGGTGATCAAGTCCCTCGGCATACGCATCTCCGTCCCCCACGCAGCAGATCACCGTCAGGGCTGGATTTGCCAGTTTTATTCCCGTAGCTGCCGGAATTGCCCTCCCGTGAAGCGAGTAGAAACTGTTGATATTGAGATAATCGGCGATCTTTGCATGACAGCCGATACCTGATACAAGGACCACATCATCGAGTGATTTACCTTCCTTCTCCCGGTCTGATAACAGATTTTTTAACGTATGCTGGAGGGCGAAATTGCCGCAGCCCGGGCACCAGGTATTCTGGGCACTGGTTATGAGGGGGCGTGTCATCAGATACCCGCCTCCTTTACCCGGGCTACCAGATCATCAACGGTAAATGGCCTGCCATCATACCGCAGGATCTTCTCGTGGGCAATGATTCCATGCCGTTCTGCAAGCGCAGCCAGCTGGGCAGTTGCATTCTCCTCCACAACGATCAAACGGGTTACTCCCCTGAGCGCTTGTTTGATCGGGTCAACCGGAAACGGAGCCAGCACGATGGGACGGACGACCCGGATACCGAGTTCCGCTGCCGCTTCATCACAGACACCTTTGACAGAACCCCAGCAGAGCAGGGCAGTAGATGCGCCAGGGATACCCGATTGTGTCACGCACGGGGGGTGCTGCGCCATCTCGATCAGGGTCTCCCATTTTTTTAAGCGCTTTTCTGTCATCTGATTTGAGCTCTCCGCATCTTCTGTAGTGATTCCCGCTTCGTCATGCATGTAGCTGTTCACCTTCACCACTGCATCTGTCGTACCGGGAAATGCCAGGGGGGAGATGCCGGATTCTGCTTTCTCATAACGGCGATAGGGGACACTGCCATTCCACAGGAATGCCCCCGGGCCGGATAGTGGCCGGGCTGCAGCAGGATCGATACTGTATGTGCCTTCCGAAAGAGTCTTGTCTGCAAGTATGAACACCGGGCACTGGCATTCCCATGCGATGTCCATTGCCCGTTCTGACCAGAACAGGGCTTCCTGTGCATCCCCCGGGGCAACAATCATACGGGGGAACTCGCCCTGGCCGGCATGGAGGACAAACTGGAGGTCGGCTTGCCCGGTAAAGGTAGGCAGTCCGGTTGAGGGGCCGGTACGCTGGGATACTACGAGCACGAGAGGAATTTCTGCCATCCCGGCAAACGAGAGCCCTTCGGTCATCAGGCAGAATCCCCCGCCGGAAGTACCAACAGCAGACTTTTTTCCTGCATAGGCAAACCCGAGCGCCATCAGGATCACCGCAATCTCGTTCTCAGGATGCACAACGGATATGCCAAACCGCTCTTTTAGCTCGGCAAGAAAATGAAGAATACCGGATGAAGGAGTCATTGGATACGAAATATAGGCATCCAGTCCACCCCGGATCAATCCCAGCCCGATCGCTTCATTTCCCGATACCAGGGATTGGGGGAGGTTTCCCCCTTTTTTGATGGGGCGGACTGGATCAAACAGGTCGAACGCCCTTTTTGCCACGGCAAGGTTCTGGTCTGCGCCTTTCGGGAGATGCCTGCGGAAGACCGCATCCACTACCTCCCATTCGATACCAGCAACCCTGGCAAATCCCCCGATGAGGGCTGAATTGCCCATGATGACAGGGGCTTTCTCTTCTGCGAGTATTGCCTTTACCGGAATACCATACGCAGCGTTCTTCACCAGATCCTTATTGGCAATGATCACGGTGTTCTGCGAGTGTTTTTCTTTGTGCCGCTCAATGGTTTCCTCATTCAGCGCCAGGACAAAATCAACAGGATTGCGACAGGTGCCAATATCCCGTTCTGAACCGCGTATTATGGCAAAGTTGTGCCCGCCCCGGATCAGGGACGGGTAATCGAAATAGATATAGATACGATAGCCAAGATGGTTCAGCAACTGAGCTACAATCGCTCCTGCACTGTTGATACCCTCCCCGGCCTTTCCCCCGATAAGAACAGATACATCGTTCATTTTCGTTCCCCCTCATGTTCTGATGCTGCCAGAGATGCTATATAATTTGGCATCCCGGCACCCGTTTTTTTACCAAATGATATTAAAAAAACCACATCCGGAGGGGGAACATTCGTATAGTTATATTAAAATAGACGAGCGTTCCCTATCATCCTTATACAGAGTACCCAATTTTTTCCTGCGGGATCAGGTAATGCTTTTTCATCCACGGGAAAAGCCAGCGGTTCGATCCCGTAAAAAGGCCATTGGGTATCCATTTACAGAAGCGGGGGTAATAACAATAAACCATGAAAATATAAATCTGGAAAAAAAGGCGTATTATGTCCATACCACAAGCGGCATGGATATGGACAGCCTGATAAAAGCTATCCGGCACCACAATCTCGGGATACGATGGAGAGCTGCTCTTGCACTGGGAGATATTGGCGAGCCGGCAGTAAAGCCCTTAATCAGGGCATTAAAAGAGCAGGATCAGGATGTGCGATGGCTTGCCGGGCTCGCACTGGGCAGGATCGGGGCAGTGGCAATTCCCTACCTTATCAGGGCAATGTCGGAGTCTGATTATGATGTCCGCTGGCATGCTACCCACGTTATTGCCGGAATTGGTGAGCCGGCAATTCAGCCACTCATCGCGACCCTTAAGGAAAAAGACACCGATCTCCAGTGGCGGAGCGCGCTTGCACTCTCCATGATTGGTGAACCTGCGGTAGAACCACTGATTTTTGCCTTAAAAGACCAGAACTGGTGGGTGCGGGTACGATCAGCATGGGCACTTGGTGAGATTAAGGATCACCGGGCTGTAGAGCCCCTGATCCAGTCTGTGAACGATCAGGATTGGTACGTCCGCTGGAGCGCTGCCGATGCATTAGGAAAGATCGGGGACAAAAAAGCGGCAATGTGCCTTGGAAAAGCCTTAAAGGAGTCTGACTCGTTTGTCCAGGTACCCGCTACCTGGGCACTGGGTAAACTGGGCAGCGATGCCTCCGTTGATTCCCTTGTCCTGTCGCTCAAAGATTCCGACTGGTATGTCCGCTGGGGGGCAGCGGATGCACTCGGCAACATCGGGGTTATGAGGGCTCTTGGACCCCTGATGCAATTAAAACAGGATAAGGACGAGTACGTAAGAAGGGCAGCAGAAGACGCGATTGAGAAAATTCATGCCAAAAACAGCTGAAGGGCTGTTTATCTCCCTTATTTTTTTATCAATTGGACAAGGATATTTTTCAGATCGTTGATCTTATAGGGTTTCGTGAGTTTTCCGGAAAAACCATAGCTGGCAAAATCCAGCACTGCAGGATCGTTGGCATATCCGGTGGAGACAATGGCTTTTACCTCAGGATCAAATGCCATAAGCAGCCCGATTGCCTCTTTTCCCCCCACTCCATCAGGAACTGAAAGATCGAAGATGACCACGTCAAAAGGTGCTCCTGCAGCTTTCTCTTTTTTATAGAGCTCGATTGCAGTCGCGCCTTCCTTTGCAAACATCACATCATAACCAAGGAATTTAAGGACCTCATTGGTGACATCGAGGATGATCTGCTCATCATCCATCAGAAGCACTTTTCCCTTGCTGGTCATAGAAAAACCTGAATAGTTAATTCATTATTTATTGACAATATCTTATATACCATATCCTGTCTGAACGACTTTTTTTTATTTCTTGAGTGCCCATAATCGTGCAGCCTCTTCCTTGTCCTCGACCCTTAAGAGAAATGTGCCATGGCAGGGTTTGGTGAAGGGGAAGATAACAAAGTCTCCCTCGAGCCCGATCGCAATAGGGGGTAATCCTATCACGTGGGTATCAAAGACCTTAAACCCGGGTTCGACATCCCGGAATTCGGCATAGGTTTTTTTGATATATTCGCGGGACTCCTTAAACGTCGCATCCCGAAGTACGATCTCGTAATTCATTGATTCTACGCAGCCCATGGTGCCACCTCATCGATTACTTTCTTTAACGGAAGGGGATTATGTACGGCTTTTGCCGCAATGGTTATGCAGGGGAAGTCGATCTGTTTTACCAGATCCTCATAATGCTCACCGTAAATAATGGCGTAAACCTTCGCTTTTGAGATCGCACTCATCGTCCCGGCATAGGTAATGCCGGCATCATTATGGATAAAGACAAAACAACGATCGAAGTCACGTTTCTTCTCCGTTATCATGACAACCGCCCGGTCGAGATCCATGACTTCACCCAGGTAATGCCGGTCCGGATCTGCAACCACAAGAAGCGTATTTGCGGCCTTGTTGCCGGCAACGGTTGGCACTATGTCCGATTTTTTAAGCCGGCTGATCAGGTACAGTGCAATACTTGTCTGTACCGGCACCTGCGGGCACCCGAGCACAAGAAGTGCGGTTGCCGGTTGTGTTGTTGGTTCTCCCGTCACGCTTCGACCCATTCCTGCTGATTGGTACAGCTTCATTATTCACTACAGGCAATAACCTTGCGCATCCCGCCATGAAAACCGGGATGATCCGCCTCATAGATCATTCCTCGTCCCGGCATGCACCCATGCAAGGTACGGGGCATATCCTGCTACAACCGGCACCGCGATGATCTCGGGAACATCATAACTGTGCAACTGCCTGATCGCGGCGATGACTTCCGTTTTCATCGATTCTTTCGTCTTTGCAATGAGCAGGTGTTCCGGCTCCGAACAGAACTCCCCGTTCCAGCGGTAATAGGAATGCACGGGAACGACATTGACACAGGCAACAAGCCTGCCTTCTACCAGCGCCCGGGCCATGGCTTCTGATTCTGCGGCGGGTATCGTACAAAAAATAACTACAATCTCTGAAAATCCCATTATTTCTCCCTTACATCATCGCTTATCCGAACTACTCCATGCGCCTGCCTTTCCCGGATGAACAGCCATTATTTATCTTTCCTCTACGCGTTTCTCCCATGCGCTCTATTTTTATTGTTGCGTATTAAGGGTATGCCAATTCTTTTGCGGACAGACAAAGGAACACAGCGGTTTTAGAGTTAACTACTATACGTCAAACGGCCAAAATTAGGTACTTATGTACGCATCACGCATGAGCAATCTTCCGCCGTATCTTTTTGCACGGATCGACGAGATGAAAGCCGAACAGCAAAAAAAAGGTGTCGATATTATTGACCTCGGCGTAGGAGACCCGGATCTCGCTACTCCGCCCCATATTGTGGAATCGCTCTGCCAGGCAGCCAGGAACCCGGAGAACCACCACTATCCATCGTACGTGGGTATGCCCGCGTACCGCAGCGCTGTTGCCGACTGGTACAAACAGCGGTTCGGCGTCACACTCGATGCCGGCAAGGAGGTTGTTGCCCTCATGGGCTCCAAGGACGGGATCGCCCATATCGCCGAGGCATTTGTCAATCCCGGCGACTGTGTGCTCTCCCCAAGCCCCGGTTACCCGGTGTACCGGACCGGCACCCTCTTTGCCGAGGGAAGGGTGCATGACATGCCGCTTACCCGGAAGAACAACTTCGTTCCTATGCTGGCAGATATCCCCAAAGCGGTAGCCAAAGCAGCGAAGATCCTCTACATCAATTACCCCAACAACCCGACCGCAGCAATCGCACCCGACGGGTTCTACCGCGAGGTCGTGGACTTTGCTGCCGATAATAATATTGTCGTAGTCTCGGACAATGCGTACTCCGAGATTGCCTTTGACGGGTACCGGGCTCCCTCATTTTTGGAGACCAGGGGTGCCATGGACGTAGGTATCGAAATGCACTCGCTCTCGAAGACCTACAATATGACCGGCTGGCGGATTGGTATGGCAGTCGGCAATGCCGAGATCCTTGCCGGGCTCGGGCGGGTCAAGACCAACGTGGACTCCGGAGTTTTCAACGCAGTGCAGCACGCCGCCATTACCGCACTTCGCGGATCGCAGGATTGCGTCAAAGAAGCCTGTGCTATCTACCAGGAGCGCCGCGATGTGCTGATCACCGGCCTGCGGAGTCTCGGGTTCGATGTGCCTGCACCCAAAGCGACATTCTATGTCTGGGTACCGGTCAAAGACTGCATGGCCTTCTCGGCAAAACTGCTCAACGAAGCCGGCATTGTTGCAACCCCGGGAGTAGGCTTTGGAGCCAGCGGCGAAGGCTATGTACGGTTTGCCATCACCCGTCCGGTGGCCCGGATCAACGAGGCAATCGAACGCATGCGGAGGCTGAACCTGTGAAACTTGCTCACCACCTCACCGTGCAGAATGGTCACCTGAAGATCAACGGGCAGGACTGTGTTGCCCTTGCAGAGCAGTACGGGACGCCGCTCTATGTCACGAGCGAAGACCGGGTTGTCGAGCAGTTCGAGAGTTACAAGAAGGCCTTTGGTGCCCGCTACCCCAAGGTCCAGGTACTCTTTGCAGCAAAGGCCAACGGCAATCTCGCCATCATGCGGGCCCTTGCAAAACTCGGGGCGGGTGCAGACATATTCTCATCCGGAGAACTGCATCTCGCCCTCGAAGCCGGCATGGCACCGGAAAAACTGCTCTTCAATGGCAGTTCAAAGACTCCGGCAGATCTGAAACTCGCAGTTGAAAAAGGCGTGAAAGTCTCCGTGGATTCACTCGACGAACTCCACCAGCTGGACGCAGCGGCACGGGCAGCGGGAAAGACGATCAAGATCGCGTTCCGGGTCAACCCGGCACTCAAAGTCCCCACCCACCCGAAGATCGCAACCGGGCTTGCAACCAGCAAGTTCGGCATCCCCCACAAGGAGATCCCCGCTGCGTACCGTCAAGCCATGGCGTGCAAAAACATCCAGCCTGTGGGAATTCACTGCCATATCGGCTCACAAATCCTCGATATCGAACCCTTTGTCCGTGCTGCGGAAGTGATGGTGCGGATCGCAAAGGAGCTCACCAACATGGGCGTGAAACTGGAGTTCATCGATCTCGGCGGCGGACTGGGAATTCCGTATCACCACGATACCGATCCGTCACCCACCCCGGAAGACTATGCCGCAAAGGTCATTCCCGTCTTCAAAGCCGGTGTAGAGGCCTGCGGGATCACCCCGGAACTCTGGATCGAACCCGGCCGTTCGCTCGTAGCTGATTCCACCATCCTCCTCACCCGGGTCAACTCGACAAAATCAGCCCACAAAATGTTTGCCAATGTGGATGCTGGCTTTAACCTGCTCATCCGGCCTGCAATGTACGACGCATATCACGAAGTTATTGTTGCAAACAAGGCTGATGTTCCGCTCACCACAGAATACACCGTGACAGGACCAATCTGCGAGACCGGTGATATCCTTGCACCCGACCGGAAACTCCCGGAACTTGCAGCCGGTGACATCATTGCGGTACTCGATGCCGGTGCCTACGGGTATGCTATGTCATCCCAGTACAACAGCCGCCCGCGCTGCCCTGAAGTGCTGATCAAAGGGACTCAGGAGGCAGGACTCATGCGCAGAGGTGAGACGGTGGCAGATATCACCGCTTCCATGGAACGCCCAGCCTGGCAAGGGTAAGCGGAGCATCCCGTGACCCTTTTTCACTACGCACTGGTCGATGACCTGATCACAACCGAAGAGTTCCAGCGGCGCGTAGATGCAAAGATTGAGGAGTGCGGCGATCTGGTTGATGAACCGACCGCCGCCATGATGGTGATCGGAGAACTCGGCCGGCAGCACGTGAAGATCAAGGGGCTGAGCGGAAAGTCCAGCCTCTTTTCTTTTTTCGGAAAAGTCGTTGACAAGACCGAGCCCAAGGAGTTTGACCGGGCGGATGGCGAGAAGGGCTGGGTTGCCACGCTGCTTTTAGGGGATGAGACGGGAACCACACGGGTAGTGCTCTGGGACGAGAAGGCAGGAGCGGCAATCGATGTGGTCATTGGTGATGTGCTGGAGATCATCGGCCGTCACCCGGGGAAGAGCACCTGGGAGATCTATGCCCTTGCCATCCGCCAGGCAAGCTGCGAGGTCTCCTGCTCCCTGCCGTCACAAGGTGCGGGTGCAGACAGCCTCTCCGATGACCCGGTGGATCTCGATGCAATCATAATCAACGTAAACGAACCCCGCACATTCACCCGCAGGGACGGGACCCCCGGCGAGATGGTGGAGGCCGTGATTGGCGATGACAAGGGTTCAGCACGGCTCGTTGCGTGGACCCCGGAACTGCTGTGTGCCATTTCTCCCGGTACCACGGTGCATATCAGCGGGGCAAAACCCAGCCATAAAAGCGAAGGCCGCAATTACAGTCTGGATGAGAAGAGCACGATCGCGGTAACAGATACAGTGGTTTCCATTCCGTACACACCGCTTGGTTCCGTGAGCGATCAGGGTATTTACTCGGTACAGGGACAGGTGAAACAGATGCAGCAGCCCCGCACCTTCACCACCCGGAATGGCACTGCGTCCTGGGTAAGAAATATCCTCATCAGCGAAGAGGGCGAGGAACTCAAACTGGTCCTCTGGGGGGATTTTGCACTCGTCCCCTTAAGGACAGGTGACCGGGTGGAAGCCTATCATGCAACCGCCAAACCCGGGCGATTCGGGGGTATTGAACTGGGCGTGGGACGAGGCAGCGCATTCCGGGTCCCGGAAGAAACGGTACAGCCGATTGTATTTACCGGAACCATCATCCACGGACTGGGATGCACCTTCATCGATAACGGGACAGACCGTTACCTGATCGATGGCAGTTACCCGCACGGTACCGGGCTTACGGTATCCGGACGCCTCAAAGGGAGCAGGATCATTCCGGAACAGACGATCCCGGTTGTCCTCAATCCCGATGAAGTACTGGCACATCTTCAGAAATTTACCAGGGGTCTCAAAGGCTAAAAAATTACACTTTCACACCACGCACTCCGCGGGGTTATATGTAAGGGTATAACATCTTGTTGTGCCATAGGAGTTGTAAAGAAATGGCTGAAGGACCATTAAGCATTGAAGATTTACCGGGCGTAGGCCCGAGCACCGCAGACAAGCTCCGTGAAGCTGGTTACCTCTCGGTGGAAAGTATCGCTACCGCATCGCCGGCAGAACTCTCTGAAGTCTCTGAAATCTCCGAGTCAACCGCAAAAAAGATCATCAAGGCAGCCAGAGAAGCTGCAGATATCGGCGGGTTCAAGACCGGAAAAGACATCTTTGAACAGAGAAAGGACATCAAAAAGCTGTCCTTCCGCGTTCCGGAGCTGGATGTCCTGCTGGGCGGAGGCATGGAGACCCAGGCCATCACCGAGATGTACGGTGAGTTCGGTTCCGGTAAGAGTCAGATCGTCCACCAGATGGCAGTCAACGTGCAGCTTCCCACCGATCTGGGAGGACTGGACGGGAGCGCCATCTACATAGATACGGAGAATACCTTCCGTCCCGAACGTATCGAACAGATGGTGAACGGTCTCGGACTGGATAACATCCCGAATGTGGATGAGTTTTTGCAAAATATCCATATTGCCCGGGCTCATACCTCCGATCACCAGATGCTGCTTGTGGAGAACTCCCGCGATCTTGCAGACGAACTCAAAAACAGCGACAAGCCGGTAAAACTCTTCATCATCGACCCACTCACTGCCCATTTCCGGGCAGAATATGCCGGCAGGGGTACGCTTGCCACCCGCCAGCAGAAGCTGAACCGGCACATGCACGAACTCTTCAAGCTCATCGATCAGCACAACGGAGTAGGGCTCGTCACCAACCAGGTCATGTCCAACCCGGCAGTCTTCTTCGGGGACCCGACAAAACCTATCGGCGGCAACATTGTCGGGCACACGGCCACATTCCGGCTCTACCTGCGCAAGAGCAAGGGAGGCAAACGTATTGCACGTCTCGTGGACAGTCCCAATCTTCCCGAGGGAGAAGCACCGTTCATAGTTGAAGAGGCAGGTCTCAAGTCGTGCTAAAAGCAGTCCTGACGGATATTGACGGGACGATCACGGATTCATCCCGCCGGATAAATACCGGTGCGATCGATACCATCAGGTCTCTTGTGGACGATGGTATCGAAGTGGTGCTTGCAAGCGGGAATACTTCCTGTTTTATGGATGCCCTCTGTAAAATGATCGGTACCCGTGGGACATTCATTGCTGAGAACGGGGGGGTGTTCCGGGTCGGATTTACCGGCACCCCTCACATCAGGGGCGAGCAGGGAGTATGTCGTGACGCGCTGGAATTGCTGCAGGCACATTACCGCACCCAGGGAAAAGAACTGGTGCTGTACAGCCCAACCTATCGCTATGCCGATCTGGCTTTTGGCAGGACGGTCCCGGTAGATGAAGTGAGAATGCTTTTAAAAGAATTCCCGGTACAGGTGCTTGATACCGGGTATGCTATCCACCTGCAGGCTCCCGGAGTTAACAAGGGCACTGCCCTTGTTGCACTGGCAACGGAGATGCAGATGGTACCTTCAGATTTCCTTGCTATCGGGGATTCTCTCAATGACATCCAGATGTTAACAACCGCCGGCATCGGAGCAACGGTTGCAAATGGTCATAAGGATATCAGGGCAGCGGCACAGTATGTTGCAGAAAAAGAATATGGGGATGGGTTTGTAGAAGTGGTGAAAAAATATGAATACTATCTTCGCGCTGCAAAGCGATCGACGACAATATAATCCTTGATATCCTTGACCGCTTCAAAGGAAATTTTTAAGATCTTGTCATCTTCCATATCATAATTCGCAGTATCGAAGGTCTGATCCGGATGGATAAGCATCTCGACAACCTGTCCGGAATCAATATCGACCCTGATATTTTTCAAGGTACCTATGAGCTTCCCGTCGTTGCTCATAATCTTCTTGCGCGAGAGAGTGCGGGCAAATACACGTGTCATTAAAAAAGTGACGACGTATAAATATTTAAACTATTCTAAAAAGAGAGACAAAAATGAGATTTATTCGGGAATAATCACCCGATTCGGGTCATTTGAATAGATCTGCTGCCATTCTGATGTCTGATCCACGCATGGTCTTCCTGCCTGCGTGATCGGACATCTTCTTTGCCTCTTTTGCAAGGAATGTCCCGTACTCCTCCATCAGCTCTGCCAGAGTCTCGCAGGCGTCAGCACTGACACGCTCGGCACCGGTCTTTTTTATAATACGTTCAACTGCAGCCTGGGATAATTCTGTCATGGATACTTCTCCACCCATACAATTTCATTGAAGAATATCTAAAGATGTTGTTTTTAGAGCGCGGGAAATACCCTGATGATATCGGACTGGGTGATAATGCCTACGGGTTTTCCGTTCTCAACTACAATCAGCCGCCCAATCTCCCGCTCCTTAAACCTGCTGATCACATCAAAAAGCCGCGTATCTGAAGGGGCTTCCACGACTTCAGTTGTCATCACCTCGGTCACTTTTGTGGTCAGGGGCAGGTTCTTTTCTATGGATTTTGCGATATCACTCATCGTGATAATACCGGCCAGTTTCCCGTGTTCAAGGATCGGAGCCCCATGAATATGTTCATGATTAAAAAGGACCAGTGCATCATGGAGCGTGTTGGCACGGGTCAGGGTTTTGAGCGGACTGCTCATGTACGTACTGATCGGTTTCTTGGGAAGGGAGATGATCTCGGATGTGGCGATGAGGAGGGATTGCTTGGATTCGTCTTTGCCAAATACCTCGCCCCGGATGAGGAGCTTGTTGACCGGCGTAGGGCCTACCGTGACCTGATCGCCGATCTCAAAGAGTTTTGCACTCCCGACCAGCTTGATCACCGCATGGCAGATATCAGGATGACAGAGGGTTGTAAAAGCGATCTCCTGGACATTTGCCCCGTTGACCACCGCACCGTTCCTGCTGATAGTGACATCGTAATCTCCCTCCTCGGACATATTCAGGTTGAGTTCCTTGTAGGCAAGACCCGTGGGGATGTAGCCTCCTTTCGGGCCAGGTACCCCGTCCACAAGCCCGATCGTCTTTAAGGCCTGCATCTGGTTGCGCACAGTCCCCGGGTTGCGCTGGATAAGGTTGGCAATATCTTCGCCTTTTATTGAGTGGGACTGACGGTGATAGAGAGTGATTAAGGTAATTAAGATATCTTTCTGGATCAGGGACAGGTCCATAACGATAAACCGTATGACTGTCCATTAATATATAGGTAAGCGATTTATGGAATTCGAAAAAATGCCGACGGTACCAACTGCGGATGAGATCCTTGACCGGAGTTTCCGCCGTGCAGCAAAGAAGATGAAAGAGAAGACCAACAAGGAGCGCGCAAACGAAGAGTTTGTCCGTGCGGTTGGTGCGGCGGTCCATGATCGCCTTGTCTATATCATACGGGGATTTCCCGAATTCGATAAACTCCCCCCGTTTTACCGGGAACTGGCCGATATCCTCTACGGGATTGAAAAGATCAAGATGTCCCTCGGTGCAGTGGGCTGGGCTGCCAAGCACACCAAGATGATAGGAAACCAGCTGGCCGTGCAGTCCCGCAAGGCTGCTGATACCCTCATTGTGCGCAAGCGCGCGGTGGCCCGGCTCGCCTCCATGGTGCACCAGATCGATAAGGACCTGCACTTCTTAAACGAAGTGAGAAATGTCCTGCGCCATCTCCCCAATGTCGAGGATGCGTTTACCATTGTCATTGCAGGCTACCCCAATGTGGGGAAATCCTCGTTCATAAAAAGGGTCTCCTCGGCAGCTCCTGAAGTGGCTGCATACCCGTTCACCACCAAGGGGATCATTATCGGCCACCGGGATCTCCCCCGCGAGCGGATCCAGTTTGTCGATACCCCGGGCATTCTCGATCGCCCGGCAGAAGAACGCAACCAGATCGAGCGGCAGGCACTCTCCGCGATGATGAATGTTGCCGATGTTGTGCTCTTTATTCTCGACCCGTCTGAGCACTGCGGCTACCCGATGAAAGTCCAGCTCCACCTGCGGGATGAAGTCAAAGGTATGGTCAATGTGCCCATGATCGTTGTTGCCAACAAGTCTGATATCATGGCAGCAGAAGGCTATATGACGATGTCAACCCAGTCCGGGGACGGGGTCGAAGCTGTACTCGCAGAGATATTGGTACACAAACCGGAACCGGCTGAACGGAAACGGCGTGTAGCGGTAGATATACGGACACCACTCCGCCTTGAACCTGAAGACCCGGACATGGATGACGATGCCGATTCAGATGAGAAAGTGAAAAAACCCAAGAAGAAACGGCTCCACCGTAAACCCCGTACCACCCGTGCGGGGATGACTCCTGAATTGATCTGATCTTTCTTTTTTTGTTCTGTTAAAATTCTTATTTCCTGTTATTCGCTTAGTTTCGTACAGCTGACTGGAAAGTAATCCTCCGTCAATGGATCGGATAAAATCGCAAATGTAAAACGAAGGTAGGGCAGGTAACACAAAGTACACTGCCAGACCCCCCTCACTCATCTGGCTATTCAGCTCAACATCCGCGAGTAAAATCTCTCTCGTAAAAGTTCGGGAATATGGCATACAAAACCCGGGTGTAAACCAAGAGGGACTGGATGGGTCGGACGGTGTACTTTGTAGTCGGGCGACTTTTCTGCCCCCACTTATCGGAAACTAAAAGAAAGCTCCCCACACTATATACTATCGTTAAATCCCCTCATTCCGCACACCCCCTTCCCGTTCTGTGACGTCCGACGGGCACAAAAGAGGGTACAGAAACCACCAGAAAACCTGTGGCCAGTCCAGGATTAAACGAGAGGTATCGTGGCACATTTCAACCAGAAACCCGGAACCAAGAGTGCCGCCAGCTGAAGAAGCCCTTCCCGGATATCACCACGTTCGATACCGTTGTCCGGTCGCTCATTATGAACAACCCGCTTGGCTGCACATCCTACTGGAATGGAAGAAAGAATCATAGGCCGGTTGAGAAAGTGCGGGAGATGTACACGGCAAAATTCAGGTATGAAGATCCGGACGGGAAGCGGATCGGGACCGGGCAGGAAATGTACAATTCTCTTGAAGGATACCAGTACGGCATAGCAGCCGTCATTTCCAATATGGCGAACATTGCTGCTCATCGCGGGAAGGTTAAGCACATCCCCGACACCGATCTTTTCTCAGTAATCATGAAATGCCACGACCCGGACGGGGAACTGTATTTCCTGAGCATCGCCCGCAACCGGTTGACCGTATCGTCTTACATGAATGACAAGATCCTCAGGCGGGTCGAACTGTGGGCGGAGGGGGTGCCGGCACTGGCGTAATCGTTGGTTATCCGGTATACGGGTGTGTTGAAATTCTCCATTCCATCATTCACCAATATCTGTGGCAATTAGGAGAGGGACCCCCACTCTCCCCCAGATGGGGAGGCAGCCCAAGGGGAGCACCCTCTTGACCCCCGCTTTTGTGGGGTTTTTTCCATCAATATTTTTGGGGTCATCGTAATATTGGGGGATCCATGAGCAGCGGGGCTAAAAGCACGATTGCGGGAGTCCCCTAAAGGGGTTGTTTATTTCACTTTAGGATTTCAACAGAGCCGGTTTTTTGATTCTTCCCACCCCTTCGGGGTCACCCGGCTGCCTCATCGGGGCCTCGCTGGAAAGATCGGTTTAAAGAGGGACGCTGTCATCAAACCGCCGCGGGGCGCCCTTTGAGGGAGGCGGCGTTCATCCTAATTTATTCAATCAAAAAAGAACCTGAGGGAAATTTCCCTTATTAATTCCGGATCACATCCATGTCATCGCGGCCCATCCAACCAGGAACCCCAGGATCGTCCCGCCATTCAATGGCGGGAGTCCTGCCTGGGGTTTTCCTGACATGACAAAATGCAGCAGGACAAGGAGACCGGCCAGCGATCCGATGATCGCACCGAGGGCAGGAAGGTTGATGATCCCACCAAATTTCACCCCCTTCAAAAAGACATTGGCCGAGACTACCAGTATGGACGGCATGATAAGGTCGCCCATGCCGATGATGAACGCAGCCCGCTCTCCCCCATCGCCCAGTTTCCCGATGCCATCCTTGATGAATGAATAGTCCCGTCGCTTGGGAATAACAAAGAGGATTGGCGTCTTGAGATCGATGACTCCTTCGGCAAGGGTGATCATGTGTTTGGTCTTGTAGACCGAGATCGCATCGTATACCGCCAGCAGGAGGAGCAGAATGACAACCGGCAGGACATCTAAGGAGACACCAAAGATCGAGGCAACCCCGGCACCTATCAGGATACCGAGCGCATCGATCACGTACCATTCCGGGAATTTATAGAGGAGCGCAGTGGCAAGTATCGAAAGAATGAGCACCACGATGTTTGCAATATCTGAAACACCCATTGCCACGTAGACAAGAGCGGCAAAGATATATGCAAACGTAAAAAAGAGCGAGAGCCCGATGACGGCTGCGATCACTTTTTTCATATCATATTTGATCAGGATGAGTAAAAAACCGGTAAAGACCAGCAGGATCAGGATAAAGATGACCGGGTTTTCCAGCGAGGTGGGATCTTCAAATGCAACGATGCCGGAAGCCTGGACGGGCAGGGAAAGCAGGAGTGCGCCTATCTCCACTGCGAGGAGCAGGAGGGGCATTGCAAGAAGGGGAATGAGATTTTTTGTATCCATGCGGGTGCTCCGTAAACTTAAAAGCTAGTAATTATTATGCTCTCATCACCTAAAAGCATCGATATTCGTAATTTCCCTATCGCCATGCAGCTCACGGGAGTTGTGGTCATCTCCACCCTTATTCTGATACACCGGTTCTGGCATAACGGTTCCAAAAGCCGTTGCCGCATGCCGAATAGACTAAACGTGCGCACAAATAACGTATGTACCAGCAGGTGAACTGACAATGGGTGTTGCACTTCGGGATATCCTGGCAGAGTATAAGACACCGGTCACACTGGAGACCATCCCCGGTATCGCGGCTATTGATGCGAACAACACCCTCTACCAGTTCTTAACCATCATCCGGCAGCCGGATGGCACCCCCCTGATGGACGGGCGCGGGCGGGTCACCTCCCACCTCTCCGGCATCCTGTTCCGGATAGCGAATTTCATGGACAAGGGGATCAAGCCGGTCTTTGTCTTTGATGGAAAACCCGGCGAGCTCAAACAGGCGACTGTCGAGCAGCGCCGGAAGATCCGCGACACAGCCGGGGAACGCTGGAAAGAAGCGATCGAGCGCGGGGATGAGGCAGAGGCATACAGGCAGGCCAGATCCGCAACCCGGGTGGACACAGCCATTATCGCCTCTTCAAAAGAGCTGCTCGGGCTTCTGGGCATCCCGTTCGTTCAGGCACCCGGGGAAGGAGAAGCACAGGCATCCTACATGGTGGCAAAGGGAGATGCCCGGTACGTGGTGTCACAGGATTATGATACACTGCTCTTTGGTGCCCCCACCCTTGTCCGCAATCTTACGGTAAGCGGCAAGCGGAAGATCAGGGGCCGGCAGATCACCGTCAGCCCGGAACGGATTATTCTTTCTGAAGTGCTGGCCGGACTTCACCTCACCCGGGAACAGCTGATTGAGATCAGCATCCTGATCGGGACCGATTTCAACCCGGGCGTTGATGGCGTTGGCGCAAAGACTGGTCTTAAGATCGTGCAGAAAGGAGAGTTTGTGCAGAAACTCAGAGAGAAGCAGCCGGGCTTCGATCCAGCCCCGGTGATGGACCTCTTCCTGCACCCCCCGGTGACAGACGATTATACCCTGGTATGGGGGCACCCCGACACGGCGGGGATAAAAAAGATGCTCTGCGACGGATACGAGTTCTCGGAAGAGCGGATCGACAAGGCACTCGAGAATTTCACCGTCAAGGCCGGGCAGAAGACACTGGAGAACTGGTTTTAGGAGCGGATCGTACCGATGCGTACGAGACCGTACAATCTCCTGATTCATCTGGCATGTACCCGATAAATGAATCCGGCGGGGAGGGTTGGGGAACCCGGCCATAAGAATTTTTTTAGTTTTTTTGACCTTTCAAAACTTTTCCGGGAAGATGATTGTGAACCGGGCCCCTTGGTCACTATGGGTTTTCATCTCTCCTCCGAGCTGGTGGACCAGTACCCGTACAAGCTGCATTCCGAGACTTGCAGCACTGCGGGCTTCAAAATTATCAGGGAGCCCGACACCATCATCCTGCGTAATTAACGAAAACGTATGGTCTTCCTGGTGATGCAGTATCAGCGAGATCTTCCCTTCCGGACGACCGACGAAGGCATATTTCAGCGAGTTGGTCACCAGTTCATTGATGATGAGCCCGCAGGGGATTGCCATATCGAGCGTGATATTGACATCATCGACTTCCACGCTGAGATCGACGAGAGTGGAGAGGGAGTACGAGTTCATGATATCGGCAATGAGGCTTTTGATATATTCTGCGGCATTGATGGCACCCAGGCTCTTTGACTGGTACAGTTTCTCGTGCACCAGTGCCATGGTCCTCACGCGCCGCTGGCATTCATTGAGTTTTTCGACAGCCAGAGGATCTTCAATATAGTTGGACTGCAGTTCTAAAAAGCCGGAGATCACCTGCATGTTGTTCTTCACCCGGTGGTGCACTTCTTTGATGATCACCTCTTTCTCCCGGAGGGAGGTCTCCAGCCGCTCCTCGTACCGCTTTCGTTGGGTGATATCAAGATGGATCCCAACCCACGAGGTAATGTTTCCTGCACTGTCCGTATGGGGTGCACCCCGGCTGAGCACAATGAAGACTTTTCCCTTCATATCCATGATCCGGTACTCGTAATCCCAGAATGAGCCGGTCTGGATACACTGGCGCCAGTCAGCAATGGTCCGGTCGTAATCCTCTCTTGGCAGCAGGTGCATCCATCCCTGTTTCCTGCATTCCTCCATCGAAGTGCCCAGGACCGACAGGAAGGATTCGGACAGATAGGAAAATTTTCCCTTCGCATCACAGGCCCAGACACCAAAGGGAACCAGGTCACCGATCATCCGGTACCGTGTCTCGCTGTCGACGAGCGCTGCTTCCACACGTCTCCGCTCGGTGATGTCCCGGATGGTACTGAGGACAGCAGATCTGCTGTTGTATTCAATAATCTTACAACTGATCTCAACAGGAAGCAACGTGCCGTCCCGGGTCGTGAGATGGGATTCGAAAAGATACTGGCCCCTCGACTGGAACTCGGTGTTCTGGTCAGTGGACAATCCACCGCTGGGGAAAAGACCCAGATCCTGTAACCGGAGATCCTGAAGAACTTTAACGGGATATCCCGACTGCCGGGACGCAATCTCGTTGGCATTGAGGATTTTCCCGGTTGTTTCATGAATGATTATCGCATCCGTTGCGCTGTCGAAGAGCAGGTGATAGCGCAATTCGGACTCGATGAGGTTGTCCTTGATCTCTTTTTTATCAGTTATGTCAATTGCAGAACAGACAATACGCTCCGAACCTGCCATAGATGCCGTCAGGACGGCCCAGCACGTACTTCCGTCTTTTTTCTTTAATGCAAGTTCTATGGTGTCGATCTTTTTTTCTGCAGATATTTTTTTTAAGATCTCCTCGAGCTCTCGTTCATCCTGCCATAAGGAAGCAATGTCCCGCCCTTCCATCTCTTTGGGGGTGTATCCGAGCATCGCGGCGGTCTGGATGTTGGACTGGACCAGCTGCTTTGTGTTCACGTCAAAAGTAAAGATACCGGCAAGGGAGTTGTCAAACATCTCCCGGAATTTCGTCTCCTCCTGGCTGGACTGGGCAAGGGAAGATATGACAACCCCGATGGTGACAAAGACGTAAAACCAAGCGATACTGGATGCAAAGGACTTGATCTCAAAAGGCATGAAGAAGATAACAAGACCGAGATAGATCCATCCGAGGATAATAGTGAAATAAATGGCATACCGCGGCTGGGTCCGGGCAAGCAGGATGATGGGAAGAATATACAGGTAGGGGAAGATATCCAGGATACCGCTCTTTAAGGAGAAAACGATCGCTAGGATGATCTCTAAGGTAAACACTACAATAATATACAGCCAGAAGAGTTTCCACCAGGAGATATCTTTCATGACACCACATTTGCCTGAGGCTGACGGGGGTTCTTTGATTTTTTTAGGCTATGAAATCCAGAACAGCCCTGTGCTCTCATCTGATACTTACCGGTGAGATTATATAAAAGATGCCCTATTTTGGGAGATGCAGGAGATTTTTTACGGGTACCTCCAGTGAAAGGGCATGCATAGCCAGTTACAAAGCTCGCCAGGGAGCATGCTCAGGTTCCGGCAGGTATTCATGGAAGAGCACGGTGTGGGACGTATCATTTGCACCGGGCTGCCGATAATAAAATGAGCATATTATTAATATGCCGCGTATCATTACAAGAATTAAGATAATACCAGGAATAACGGTGCGGTGTTCTACAGATGCAGGAAAAATCGATACTTATCGTTGAAGATGAAGGCGTTGTGGCCCTTTCCATCCAGGGGGCACTGACAAAAATGGGTTACAGGGTTGTCGGGATTGCAGTCACCGGCAATGAGGCTATCGCTCTTGCAATGGAGCACAAGCCCGATGTCATCTTAATGGATATTCATATCAAGGGAGATATTGACGGTATCCAGACAACGGAAAGACTCAACCAGATCACCGATATCCCGGTAATTTTTCTGACAGCATACGCAGATGATGAAACCGTCAAACGAGCTATCAAGACCCACTCCAGCAGCTACCTGGTCAAACCCTACAATCCAAGGGAACTCTACTCCAACATCGAGTTTGCCATCTACAAGCGCCGCATGAAGAACCGTCACGGTTCGAACCGGGAGAACCTTGAACTGTTCCTGACAAAATCTGCAGATGCGGGACTGATCATCGATATGCAGAACTGCATAGTGTTTGCCAATTCCGCTGCAGAAACACTGCTGGGATGGACGAAAGAAGAGATGCAGGGGAAGGGATTTTTTGCACTGGTAAACCCCACTGCATCAACCGCTGATGGCCCGGTGGAGGAGAGGATCAAGGATCTCCTGAGCCTCGATGCCATTCATTACTTTCCCCCGGTTGCACGGGTGTCTACCAAGAGCGACCGGATAAAAACCGTGAGCGTGAAGACCGGGATTATCCGTGAGGACTCCGGGGATAACCGGCATATGCTGATCCTCTTCCAATAACCCGTACTCGTCCGGCAGGGTATACCCTGCCTGCTTTTTTTTATCGTGCTCACTCAATCTCATACCCTACGAACTGGAACTCCCTGACTTCCCCGTTGTTGTCAAAAAACGCCCGGGTGTTCCAGTGCAGGTTTCGCACGGTTCCATCGTTAAGAATCACCCGGTAGGTGATCGGGGCTGCCGGGTCTTCCTGGGATAAGCCAGCGAGATGCCGGATAAGCCGTTTTGCATCATCGGGATGGACTGGCGGGGCGAAAAGGTACCCGATGGTATCTTTTTCTTTCCTGTTAAAGTAGCAGAGGAATGCGTTGTTTGCAAACACGCAGGTCCTGTCCGGGCTGCTGCGGTACACGAGTTCTGTTAAGTCCTCAACAATTGCCCGGAACCGCTGCTCACTCTCCCGCAGGGCTTCCTCTGCATGGATGCGGTCGGTGATGTCAATCATCACACCGATGAACCCGGCAATACATCCTTCAGTGTCGTTGAACGTGGCTTTCTTGAATATGACATCCCGCGGGCTGTGATCGGCATGGGGAAATTTTGCCTGGTATACCTGGATACCCCGCCGGCTCATCAGCTGGGAATCTTTCTCACCGGACAGGATCGCCATATCGGATGAGAAGAGGGATGCATCGGTCTTCCTGACCATTTCGCGTTTTGAGATGCCGGTATAAGCCTCAAAGGCATTGTTGCAGCCAAGGTATTCCCCCTTTAAATCCTTGTAATATACCGGTGCGGGGATGGTATCGATCATCTGCTGGAGGAATTCCAGCTGCTGCCGCAGGGAGGCGGTGCGGGCGGCGACCCGCTCTTCGAGCTCTTCATTCAGTTTCCGTAACCGGTCTTCACTGCTTTTCAGTTTCTTATCCATCGCGTATTTGTAACGGGCCATCTCGATGACGGACTGGAGTTCCCGTTCGTCATAGGGTTTGACAAGATACCCGTACGGTTCGGTAAGTTTTGCCCGGTCGAGCAGCGCCTTATCGGCGTAAGCCGTGAGATAGATGATGGGAATATCACTTGTCTTGTGAATTTCTTCTGCAGTCCTGACACCGTCCATCTTTCCGGCCAGGTGGATATCCATGAGCACGAGGTCAGGTTTGATCTCGGCAATGATCTGGATAGCGGTTTCCCCGTATTTTGCGGTTCCGGCAACGCCGTAGCCAAGACTTTTTAAGGTCTCGGCAATATCACTTGAAACGATCACTTCATCTTCAACAATAAAAACCCGAAATTCTGTCATAATATACTCCCGCTCCCGACCGGGTAATGATGGGATATCTCTGGTTCAACACACCAAAAGCCTCCACAGAACAGACAGGCCGATCGTCTCTTCCGAGAGCATGCACTGCGAAAAGCACAACCCCGTCTCTTGGGGTGTGCCAGTCCCCTTATGACGCATCTCCCATCCATTCCTGTATTGCACAGCTCTCAAACGTACTCACCTCATCCGGTATCGATAACCGTATCCACAAACGTTGTCAGCTGGCTGATAAGCATGGGGTCAAGCCCTTTTTCCACAGCCAGAAACACACCGGACAGGTCCATGAGCCGGAGTTTGTTGGTGACGAAATGGATGAACTTGGAGATATTCTGGGACGAGAGATAGATGAGCATGGTGCTGACAGAATCGTACAGTATGCAGACCTTCTTGCCGGAATTTTCTTTGAGCACTTCTGTGACTGCGATTCCCAGATCCGTCAAATTTGCCGGGTTATTGACAAAGCGCACAACGCCAGGGACATTCTCTGCACTGCCAATGGAGTTCCGTGTCACTGCATCGATAAACGAGACGGTTTTTAAGTCAACCCCATTCTCTGCATAGAGTTTCGAGAGGATATTATACGGGAAATTTAATGTCACAATGATGGTATGATACCCGTTCTCTGAGATCTCCTTGATCAGTTCGATATTGCGCTGCCGGATATTTGCAGGACTTGCAAGGATCAGGAAGATCTGTTTTTTATCAAGGTCTTCCGGACGGACTATTGGAGGCAATCACTCACCTTCAAGGAATTTCCGGTAGGCTTGAGGAATTGCCTGGTTTCTCTCTAATATCGCTTTTTGGAATTCCTGCACATTTGCTGCAACCTGGGTAGCGTTACGGACCTGCCCGTCCAGCAGCATGGCGGTCTCTTCCGGAGTTATCTTTCCCGCCCGGGTGAGTTCTGCCACATCCAGGAGATTGTCACGGATGATCTCGACTGGTTGTTTGATACGCATCGCCATCTCGGTCATGTACGCAACGAGCGCCTCTTCAGCCTTGCGCTGTTCGGTGATATCAATGCCAATGGAGATCACGTGCTCTCCGCCTCCGAACGCGATCTGGCGGGTGTTCCAGGAGATGATCTTCTTTTCGCCGCTTTTTGTTGTGACATGGGTCTCGAGATTCGCAAAGTGCCGCCGGGCTGTCATTACCTCTCTTATCTGCCGTGTTACCGTATTCCGGTAATCTTTTTCCGGGTAGAGCTGTTTCCAGATCTCACGCCTGCCGATTGCTTCAGCACGGGCATAACCCGTAATCTCCTCTGCTGCAGCGTTCCACATCACTACCCTGCCATGCTGGTCAAGGACCGTGATCAGGACATTGGCATTGTCAATAATACACTCCCGGAAGGAATCGAGTTCCCGGAGGGGGGTGATATCCTGACCAACGGTTATTACCCGCTTCATCCCGTCATGATCGATCTCTTTCGTATTCCACAGGATAGTACGGGTTGTGCCGGAACGGGTATGGATCAGGGTCTCGAAATTTTCAAAATAATCCCTTGCAGCAAGAATTTTTTCAATTCTTTTCGTGACGTTGTCACGGTAGGTTTTCTCCGGGTACAGGTGTCGCCAGATGGTGGCGGTACCGATCACTTCCTGTTTGGAATAGCCGGTAATCGTCTCAGCGGCACGGTTCCATGCAAGGATCTTTCCTCCCTTGTCAAGAACTGCGATGATGACAAGGGCATTTTCCAGTATTCCTGCTTCAATGCATCCAGGATGTTCAGGTTTCTTCTCAGTCATAATTCCTCGAAATAATGATGTTCAATCCACCCACCCGCTCAGCACAATCTTTCCTATCTGAGGATTATTCGTTAAGTTGCTCAGAATACCTTTGATTGCGCAGAAGGTGTTGTCCCTTTTCTTACACTTCAGCCGGACGGGTTTTGCCATGCCGGGATGCATGACAATTTCAGAGAGAACCTGTTTTGCGTTTTGCCAGTCACTCTGGCTGATATGGTCAAAGAGCGACTTTTTCAGCTCAGCAGGTTCCGGATAGCCAAGGACATTTCTCAGCGACGGACTCTGCTGGGCGAACGTGCCATCGGGGTTTAACATAACCACTACTTCAGAGGCTTCCTCGATGATCAGCCGGAAATGCTCGGCATTGTCCCGCATCTGTTTTTCTGCCTCCTTCCTGCGGGTGATGTTCCGTATGCTGACTGCAAATTTTTCTGCAGCACCATGTGCATCGTACACCGGGTAGATGGTCACATCATACCAGCTCCGGTTCACCTGTTCTTCAAGATGAATCCTCTTTTCTCCCTTCACCACCAGTTGCCAGCAGGCCATCTTTGGGGTCAGGATCTTCTTTGCCACCAGGTTATATGCACTGGTCCCGGCCAGTGCTTCGGCAGACATTCCCGTTAATCCGGCAAGCATCTCGTTTGCTACTAGGATCTTCCCGTCCGCGCTGAGCAGGTACAGGAGATCCCGTGTTGCGTTCACCATCACCCGGGTGGTGGCTTCACTCTCCTTAAGCCTGAGCTCCATGGTATGTTTGTAGACTGCCATCTCTATGGAGGAATGAAGCCCCCGCTCATCATAGGGTTTGATAATATACCCGTACGGCTCGGTGACTTTCGCCCGCTCGAGCAGGGCATTGTCTGCATAGGCAGTAAGGAAAATGACAGGGATGCCATACACGTTATGTATATGTCCGGCTGCCTCAATGCCATCCATTGGACCGGCAAGATGGATGTCCATGAGCACGAGATCGGGTTGGGTTTCTTTGATTTTTTCGAGAGCGATCTCCCCGGACCTGGCCGTTCCTGCAACGCCATATCCCAGACTGAGGAGGGTCTCTTTGATATCATTTGCAACAATTGCTTCATCTTCGACAATGAAGATAACGGGCAAAGAGGTCATGGATTTTCACCCGGTCCTGTGGGTCGGTACGAGCCGGCCGGGTTTTAGAAATGCCCGGTCTCCCCGTGCGGGCAGGGAGATCGGAGACATGTCAGCTGCACCGGCGGTGCCGGAAGGCAGGATGCATGACATTTACCGGTACCCCATTGCCGCTCCAAGAAGATTTGCGGTGATGCGAAGGGCCTCGATCTCATCCGATGACCGTGTCCGTTCGGCAAGATCGAAAAATCCAATGAAACCCCAGAGGTTGTCCCGGATGAAGATGGGGAGGATGACTGCCGCCTTCACCCCGAGCAGGTCGTACAGTCGTTTTTCGTTGTCCGGGAGACCGGACAGGGTTGATGAGATGACGTCACCTTTCATTAAGAGATCATGCCAGCGGGTAAGGTTTAACGAGGAAAAGGTGAACTGTTTCAGCTCAGGTTTGTACAGAGAGGGAAGATAGGCGGGGCATCCCCATTCGTAGAGCAGGCTGACGGTTTCCTGGCCCGCAGGATCGGGATGTGCCTTGAAGATCCCGATTGCGCCTGCGTCCAGGGCAAGACCAATAGGTTCGAGAATATCCCGGATATCCGAGGAGTTGAAATCCCGGGGCTGGTGGCTGGCGGGCACATCCCCGCGGGAGATCCGGAGAAGCCATTCGACTGCGGAACTGACGGCAAAAAGAACAGCGTCCCGTTTATTTATCTCGCGCTCGATCCGGTGCTTGTAGAGGGCCATTTCGATGACGGAATGGAGTTCGCGCTCATCGTAGGGTTTAATGACATACCCGTAGGGTTCGGTCACCTTGGCACGGTCGAGCAGGGCCTTGTCTGCATACGCGGTAAGATAGATCACCGGAATGCCATAGAGCACATGAATCGTTCCTGCGGTCTCGACCCCGTCCAACCTGCCGGCCAGATGAATATCCATGAGCACGAGATCGGGCAGGAGTTCCTTTACCTTCTCAAGCGCGACCTCCCCGGATTTCGCTATGCCCTGGACAGCATATCCCAGGCTTTTCAAGGTCTCCTTGATATCGTTTGCTACAATCGCCTCGTCTTCTACAATAAAGATTGCCGGTTTTTCCATCATGCACCCCTTGTGTAATCGTTCTTCTGGTTATCCTTCATAACCGTTCCGGTTCACCTGCTGCATTCCTCATGGAAGAATCAGCACCAGCATCAGACCCGGAATACTGGTCAGGGATGCCGAGCCGCGCTTGCAGCCACCTGAGCCGCTCCTCGCTTTTTATAAGTGCCTCCTGCACCTTTTTCCGTTCGCGGTTTGTTACTGCAAGGGCGATCTGGTCAGCCAGCTGGCAGGCAAAGGTGCATTCATCGGGATCCCAGGTATGCTGCTTTTCAACATGCTCAAAACAGATAAGCCCGATCGTCTTTCCCGAACTCCGAATGACCGCGTCCAGCATCGAGGTTATCTTTAAGGGTTTGAGATACCCTTCGACATAGCCGGCGGTACGCGGGTCGGTCAGCGGATCGTCGGCATTGATGAACTTGGCTGACCGGAGAGCTGCAAATTCATTCCGGAACTCGCTTTCCCGGAGAAGGGGGCCGGAGGTGTGCCTGCAGGGAGTGGATTCGAAGAGGTCAACGCAGGCGAGCAGGGTTTCTTCATCGTTAAAGAGCCAGACTCCTGCCCGTTCAACGCCCAGAAGGGGGGCCGAAAGATCGGTGATCATCCGGGCAAGCTCGTCGACTTCCCCCAGGGAGACGAAGGGAGAGGCCGAGATCTCGGCAATCACCTGCTGCTGACTCTGGCTGCGGGCCAGTGCACTGCTTAATGACTCTTCCAGCTGCCTGCGCTGAGATATGTCCCGCACAACGCTGACCAGGCGCCAGGGGTTGCCCCAGCGGTCCCGCATCAGGGACATATGGACTTCGAATGGAAAGACGCTGCCATCATTCCTTATGCCGTGATAATTCCCCAGTGCCACCTCCGTTTTTAAGATGGATACAAAAGCCTGGCGGGCCCGCTCCCTCTCTTCAGGCGCAATAAATTCCAGGATTTTTCTCCCGTTTGCTGCAGCCGGTTCCGGTAAGCCGAACATGGCTACACTTGCCGCAGAGCTCATGAGGATGGTTCCGTGCAGATCCGTAATGGTGATGTTATCTGGGGAGGTGTTGATGATCGCCCGGTAATATTCCTTACTCTCGTGGAGTGCTTTTTCTGTCCGCTTCTTCTCGGAGATATCCGTTGCAACTGCAATTACGACATCATTGCCGGCATAGATGCCTTTGCAGACATTGACGTCCTTTGGGAAGATCTCCTTGTTCCTGCGACAGGCCCAGAACTCAAAACACTGGGGCTCCCCGGCAAATGCCTGCCGGATCTTTTCTGATACATAGGTGAAATCATTGAGCCCCGGGGCTGCCAGGAATTCAGGTGTCCTGCCAATGAAATCCTCGCGGGTGTACCCGTACATGGCACACGCCCCGTCATTCACCTCGAGAAATCGTCCCTCGGGATCCTGGATATAGATCGCCTGCCGGATCGTGTTGAAGAGAACATGATAACTCTCCTCGCTCTTACGGAGTGCTTCTTCGAGTGCAGGTTCTGTAGCAGATGCACGTTTTTTTGCGGATTTTGCAGGGGGTTTGTCCTGTTTCATCGCTCACGTCCCGCTAGTGAACCGGCAGTGCTATTCATTCCACTCCCCCTGTTCCGGGATCCTTTTTCACAGTTACCGTGAACGCAGTACCGTTTGTCCTGTCAAGATCGATGGTGCCATCCACCTGGTCGATGAGGCTTGTTACCAGACGCATGCCCAGCGAAGTGGTGTTCTTCCAGTCAAAGTCAGGGGGGATCCCCGTACCGTTATCCTGTACAACCAGCGTGATGAGATCGCCTTCGTACCCGCCGCTAATACGGATCGTTCCCTCTCTCCCGTTTAAGAATGCATGCTTGAGGGCATTGGAAACAAGCTCGTTCATGAGCAGGCCAAGAGGGACGGCGGTATTGATGTC
The DNA here is from genome assembly GCA_025350045.1 of Methanomicrobiales archaeon. Taxonomy (GTDB): domain Archaea; phylum Halobacteriota; class Methanomicrobia; order Methanomicrobiales; family Methanospirillaceae; genus Methanoregula. The sequence goes on from JANXYM010000043.1 coordinate 37,900, forward strand.
CACCATGATCTTCCCCATGGCAAAATCCAGATGTACCCTGCGGGGATCCGTACCGTAAAACGAGAAGAGCTGGGTGGCAAGGAAACGGGTGTAATCCGCAAAATCAATCCGGGAGAGGCTCTCGGAACGGTAGAGTTTTTCATGGACAAGCGACATGGCCCGGACACGGTTCTGCGTCTCGGACATGATCTGTTTTACCACGGGATCATCGGTCTGGCGCATCTGGAGGTTGACTAAGCTGATGATGATCTGGAGGTTGTTTTTCACCCGGTGGTGGACTTCCCGGAGAAGGATGACCTTTTCCTCCAGGGATGCCCGTATGACTTCCTCATCGTGCTTCTGGCGGGTGATGTCGTGTGCAGACACGATGATCCGTATATCGGGGGCATCCCTGCCACCTATCAGCGTGGCATTCACGGAGAGCGGGGTTACGTGGCCATCGGTGTGGCGAATCTGGATGATATTCTCTAACCGGCCGCTCTCGAGGAGCCGGGAGAATGCATCGTGCAGTGTTCCGTCATCTACCAGATAGCCGAAATACCGTGTCCCGATCAGCTGCTCCCGGGTGAGACCAGTCAACACTTCTGCTGAAGCATTGATATCCAGCACAGTGCCGTTCCGGTCAAGGACAACGATGAGGTCCGGGTTCGCCTCGATCACCGAGCGCGTGTAGCTGAGGGCGTCCTGCACATCCTTTTCGGCATGCATCCTCTGGGTGACCTCCTCTTCCAGAGCCCGGGTCCGGTTATGGACGATGGATTCAAGATTGGCGTTGAGCCGGGCCAGGCCTGCTTCTGCTTCCCGTAGGCTGGAAATGTCCCGGATGGACTCAATAGCACCGGTGATCGTACCCCGTGCATCCATCAGCGGGGATGCGACAAGCGAGAAAGATGTCCTGCGCCCGCTGCCCGGCAGGATAATATCGGTCTGGGCAGTAATCGTGTTTCCCTCCCAGCGGATAGCAGTGTAATCCAGTCGGGCTGCATCCAGGTCCGGGTGGAGGACGAGATCGATGATGATTGGACGCCGCCTCCCGTACAGCCACAGGCTGTACTCGTGGTCAGCTTTCCCTATGATATCGGTGGCAGGAACACCACTGATCTGTTCAAGGGCATGGTTCCATGCTAGTACCTTTCCCTCGTTATCGATGACAAAGGTGGGATCGGGCAGGAAACTGATGATATCTGCAAAGAGCTGCCGGGACTCATTGATCTGGTTTTCCATCCGTTTTCGTTCAGAGAGATCGATAAAACTCTCGATAAGGAACGGGCGGCCACCGATTTTTATGGGGTTGACTGATTTGAGGATCGGGATCCGTTCCCCGTTCGCCCGGATGAGGACACGCTCGGCGTTATCGACAATATGACCGAGATCCGTGACCGGGCATTTACCAACCTCGGCAGGACAGATAAAGGTATGGCAGACTTTTCCCACAACCTCATCATGGGAAGCGCCTATCATCGAGAGGGCAGCATTATTGGCATCAGCGATGGTGTGGGTCGTTGCATCGACCATGATGAGCCCGGTCTGCTGGTTGTGGAAGATCGCCCGGAACTGCTCCTCACGGGACCTTATCGCTTCTTCCACCCGCTTGCGCCCGGTGATATCATGGAAATACCAGACCCGTCCGAAATACCGGTTATCCTCTCCCAGCATGGGGGCGGAATACCGGTCAAACACCTTTCCATCTCTAAACAGGATCTCGTCCTGGCTCTTCTCCTGCTGGTGTTCATAGAGATACTTCACCCGGGAGAGGAATTCCTGCGGGTCTGAAAGCTTTTCCAGGACACAGGAGAGAGCCTGTTCGTCCGAGCGGGAGTCAATAACCTCCTGCGGGATTCCCCAGATTTCGGTGAACCGGTGGTTGAACGAGATGATTTTTCCGGATTTGTCAACGATCAGGATCCCATCCGGAGAGGTCTCCTGCTGGGTTGTCAGGATCACATTGGAGAACCGGAGCTCATCTTCAGCCCGTTTGCGCTCGGTAATGTCTTCTGATATGCCCAACAGGAATTTCGTAGTCCCGTCGGCCCCCCGTATGCAGACCTTCCGGGTATGAAGCAGCCGCAGGCCTTTTCCGGCCGTCTGGATAGGTTCTTCAGGGATGTCCAGCATGCCGGCCTCCCCGTCAAGCACTTCCCGGTCCTTCTCCATGAACTGGGCTGCCTGTTCGGGGGGGAAGAGATCCAGGTTGTTCTTGCCGAGCAATGCCTGGCGGTCATAGCCGAGAAGTTCCTCTCCTGCCCGGTTGAACAGGACAAAACGCAGATCTGTTGCCTCTTTAAGGAAGATCATGAGCGGGACATTTTCCACGACCGCATCGACAAGGATCTTTGATTCCCTCATCGCCTCTTCCGCCCGCTTACGCTCGGTGATATCCTGGTTTGCACCAAAGGTCCTGACTACGTTTCCCTGCTCATCCATGACGGGAGCGTGCCGGACGATGATGGTACGAACCTCCCCGTCGCTCCTTATAATCCGGTGTTCCATCTGGCCCTGGAAGAGGGGGTCTTTTGTCCGGAGTACCTTCTGGATTTCATCAGCAACGGCGGGAATGTCCTCCGGGTATACGAACTCGCGGGCATAGGTCTCGGCAGACATCCGGTATCCTCCTTCCCGTTCAGCGGTGGTACCGTAAAATTCGTAAAACCGGTCGTCGAAGGTGAACTCTGCCGTAGCGACGTCATATTCCCAGTTCACGATCCGGGCAATATCCATTGCCGTTGCGAGCTGCAGCTGGTTCTGCCGGAGCAGTTCTTCTGTACGTTTCCTTTCGGTGATATCCCGTATGGATCCCTGGAAACCCAGGAAGTTCCCGGAAGAATCTTTCCGGGCAGCCGTGGTAATGAGGGTGTGGAGAATGGTTCCGTCTTTTCTCCTGAGATCGACCGGATATTCAAATGAATACCCCTCTTTTCGGATATGCCTGATGTGTGCATCCCGGTCAGTGGAGTTTGCATAAATCTGAGGGATTTTGATCTTCAGGAGGTCTTCCCGGCTGTCGTAGCCGAACAGCTTCACTGCGGCTTCGTTGAAATCAACCCAGCTGCCATCCAGGGACGTGATAAAAACACAGTCCTGTGATGTGGAGAAGAAAGCCCGGTACTTCTCCTCGCTCTCCTGCAGTTGTATTTCTGCCACTTTGCGCTCGGTGATATCAATGAGGAGGAGGAGCATTGCGGGATTGTTCCGGTACTGGATCGGGGTTGCTTTCACAATGACCGATCGCCGGAGCCCGTCCCGGGTGACCATCTCGATCTCATAGGGTGCAGCGTCTCCTTCTTTCCGGCGGACGGCCATGGTGGCCTTTACCGTATCGCGGTACTCTTCGGCAATGTAGGTGAGCACATGCGTGCCTACGAGAGTATCAGCATCGTACCCCAGTGCCCGTGCAGAGGAAGGATTCACGTAGAGGAGCTTCCCGTCCTGCCCGTACACGGCGATATAATCAGGCAGGTTCTCCACGAGACCCCGGTTGAAGGACTCGCTCTCAAGAAGCGCAGCTTCTGCCTGTTTGTGCCCGGTAATATCTTGTGATATTCCGAACAATTCCGAAATCCTGCCACCTGCATCCCGGCGGGGATGCCCCTGCGTCTGCACATAATGGAGGGAGCCATCAGCAAAGATCACCCGGATCACGATATCATACGGGGTACCGGATACAGCGCCCTGTACGGCCGCATCAAACATCTCCCAGTCATCAGGATGGATGAAATCCCGGTGCTGCTTGAAGTGAGGGACTCCCTTTTTTGGATCCAGTCCAAAGACAAGGAACATCACCAGGGACCAGAGGGGTTTTCCTGTGGCAATGTCAAAACTCCAGTACCCTATCCGTGCCATCTGCTGGGCGAGCGACATCTGGGCATTCTGCAGGGCCAGCTGGGACTCCATCTGCTTGCGTTCCGTGATGTCGAGGAAGGCGCCAATCAACCCCCCCACAGAGCCATCTCTATTGAGGAACGGGGCTTTGTAAAAGATGACATCGTGGCGGGAGCCGTCCGCATACTGCATCTGCGTCTCGTATTTCTGGGGAATGGGATTGTCCAGGATCTCCCGGTCTGCTGAAGTATAGCGATCCGCGAGATCCTTTGGCGCGATGTCGTAGGCGGTCTTTCCGATGAGATTGTCACACGTGATCCCGATATACTGTTCAAACGGGGGATTGCAGCCAAGATACCTCCCCTCCGCATCCTTGAAAAAGACCGGTATGGGAAGCGTCTCGATCATGGCAGCCAGGAAGCGCGAGCTCTCCCCGGCGCGTAACTCGGCTGATTTCTGTGCCGTTACATCGCGCCCGATCGCGATATAACTGGTGATGGTGCCTTTACTGTCCCGCAGTCCCCGGGTATTCCAGACAATCGTCTTTGCAGTCCCGTCAGCGCACCGGATCTCCGTCTCGAAGTTCTCTAAAAAGGTGTCCCGCCCGATGATCCGCTGGATCTCTCCTGTCACTTTTTTCCGGTATTCTCTGTCCGGGTAGAGCTGTTTCCAGACCGTCTTTTTCCCCAGTACCCCGGTTTTTTTGTAGCCGCTGATGGCTTCTGCCGCATCGTTCCAGACAAGAAGAGTTCCGTCCGGTTCGAGCACCGAGATCCAGACATTGGCGTTCGTTATCACGCTCTCCTGGAACTGCTGCATCTCCCGGAGGGTGTCCTGCTGCCATTTCTCTTCAGTGATATCCTCACCGAATGATAGTATGCCGGTTATTGCCCCGTCCTCATCATGGAGCAGGGTATTCGACCACCGTATGCTCTTCTCCAGGCCACCCGAGGTCAGCACCGGGTTTTCGACCACCCGGTTTGGCTCGACCTGCCCGTCCATCAGCTGGGAAATGACCTGCTTCACCCGTTCCCGCTCGTTCTCCGGCAGGAACTGATCAGTCCAGAGTTTCCCGGTAACCTCAACAGGATTGCATTCGAGGATTTCGCCGCCTTTTTTATTGAGGTAGGTGATCGCACCGTTCCGGTCAAGGGCAAGGACAATTGCCGGTGCCAGGGAGAGATACCGATCAGTGAGCTCTGCGGACTGCTGCAGGGTTCTCCTGGCGGTTGCAAGGCTGTCGGCAAGATACGCAATAACCACAGCAATACCCACAAAGACAAAGAACCGGTACAATGCCCCAAGAATGACCTCGTTCTGTCCGTAATCAAAGGCAATAACAAGGCCGAGATAGGCAAGGGCAAGGAGGGTGGCAAGGCCACATCCTTTCCAGCGGTAACGGTACGCAAGGAGTACGATCGGGAAATAATAGAGGTGCATGAAGATGATGGTGATTCCGTGCATCAGGCACCAGACGGAGAAGAGGAGGACTGCTAGGGAGAGCGTTACGATAATGGCCCTCCACCGGGTTTCTGACATACGATTGAGGGACCGGGCGGGCGGGTTCATATCTCCTCCCGGTGTTCCTTTTCATGCAGCACCATGGTAAAGAGGGTCCCGGCACTCCGGTCGAGTTCCACGGTCCCGTTCATCTGGTCCACGAGCGTATTGACCAGCCGCAGGCCGAGTGAGGGGGTGTCTCTCCAGTCGAGATCAGCCGGGATCCCGATACCGTTGTCCCGGTAGAGGACGGTTAAGGTATGCGCTTCTTTTTTCACGCTGATGGCGACTATCCCTTTTCTTCCTTCGGGAAACGCGTATTTGAGCGAGTTCGAGATCAGTTCGTTGAGGATGAGACCCAGCGGGATGGCTGAATCGATATCAACATTGACATCGGCAATCTCCAGGGTGAACTGGATCCCCCGTATCTTGGCGTCGTAGAACTGGAAGAGACCGGTACCGAGGAACCGGATATAGTCATAGAGACTGATATGCGAGATATCTTCGGACCGGTAGAGTTTTTCATGGACGAGCGCCATAGCCTTGACCCGGTTCTGGCTCTCCCGTATGGCAGCAAGCGTCTGGGGATCCGAGATATACCGGGACTGGAGGTTTAAGAGGCTGGCAATGATCTGGAGGTTGTTTTTTACCCGGTGATGGATCTCTTTTAAGAGCATCACTTTCTCATTGAAGGATGCCTGGAGTTTTCCTTCCGCCTCGAGACGCTGGGCATTCTCCTTTTCGAGCTTCGCGTTGGTCTCAACAAGCGCTTCTGTGCGGTCTTTTACCCGCTGTTCCAGCACGGTATTGAGCGACCGTATCTCGGACTCCATGAGCTTGCTGTCGGTAATATCCTGGTTTGCACCATAGGTCCGGATAGCCGTTCCGTCAGGGCCCATGACCGGGGCAAACCGGGCAATAATGGTACGAACACTACCATCCCGGGGGGTGATGCGGTGTTCCATCTGGCCGGAATAGCCGGGATCGGTTGTTGCAAGGAGTTTCTCTATCACTGATAGTACATTCTGGCGGTCTTCAGGATAGACAAATTCCCGCAGGTATGTCTCTGCCGACATCTGGTTTCCTCCCTCCCGCTCGGCAGTCGTCTCATAGAGGGCATAGAAACGGTCATCGAACGTGAACATGCCGGACCGGACATCGTACTCCCAGTTCACGAGACCGGCGATATCCATGGCAGTGGCGAGCCGGACCTGGTTGTCCCGCAGTGCCTCTTCTGCTTTTATTTTATCGGTGATCTCCTGGTTGACGACGATTGCACCGTCAATTTCACCCGCTGCATCATACAGCGGGGCCATATAGTTGACGATCACTTTTTTCTTCCCGTCGAAGGCATCGATCTCGAGGATCTCATCCTTGATCGTCACACCCTCGCGGATTGAATGGGCAAGGGCCCAGTCATCGCCGGCGATCTCTTTACCGGAGGGGTAGCGCCGCGCCCTGAAGATGCCGTACTCTTCAACGGGAACAAGCAGTTCCGCACCCCAGATCTTCACGCCGGCGGGGTTCCCGTAGACCAGTTTGCCGGTCTTGTCCGCCAGCCACAATCCTATAGGGAGAATATCGTACACATTGCGAAGCAGGGCTTCACTCCGTTCCAGCTGGGCGATGGTGATGGTTATGCGTTCTTCTGCAATCTTTCTCTGCTGGATCGGACGCGTGGTAATGACGATCCCGTTCACCCCGGGGACATCCATGAGATTGGTGCCAATGGAATCGACCCACAGATACTCCCCATCGGCCTTGCGGATCCGGAACTCTGTCGGGATACCGGGATTTTTCCGGTCAACGACTTCCCCAAAATCATTCTTCACCCGGCCAACGTCATCCGGATGGACGAACTCCATGGGATCCTTACCGAGCAGGGAGCCGGACGGGTACCCCAGTATCCTTTCAGAAGATGGGGATTCATAGAGGATCCGGCCGTCACTGCCAAGAATCCGTATGATATCCGAGGAGTTCTGGATGAGGGAGCGGAACCGGGTCTCGCTCTCTTCGAGTGCCCGGGCTGCCTGTTTCCGGGGGCTGATATCACGGGTGAGGCCCAGCAGGGTGATTTCCCCCAGTTCATTACGGATGTAGCGCGTTGCCACTTCCGTCCAGACCGTGGAACCGTCACGACAGGTCTGTTCGATCTCGTCGAGGTAACTGTTCGGACCGGATTCATCCTGTAAGAACCGTTCCACCCGCTCCGGCATCACTTTTTGGGAATGCGCAAAGGAGGCGGGAGTCATCACGTCCTCAACGGATTGTACGAGCACCTCCTCCGCCGTATATCCCCTGAGCCACTCTACCGACGGGCTCATGTAGGTCCAGGTTCCGGTTTCGAGGTTCAAGACCCACAACACATCATTGATGTTATCGGCAAGCAGGTGGTACCGCTCCTGGCTTTGCTGCAATGCCTCTTCTGCCCGCTTGCCAGAGGTAATGTCAATAACAATACCGGTGACCGTCGCCGGTGAACCATCGGGATGGCGGCTGGTTACTCCGCCAACGTCCCGGAACCACCGGTAATCCCCGCCCGATGTCCGGACACGATAATCTGCATGATACCGCGCTTCTTTACCTTCAAGATGGTTGTTCATCGCCAGCATTACCGGTGCATAATCATCCGGATGCAGGAGTGCGGTAAAATCAGTATAGTGCCGGAACTCTGCCGGCAGATACCCCAGCAGGGTTGCTTTTCGGGCATCGAAGCGGACTGACCCCTCAGGTAGGTCCATCTCCCACCATGCAAGGCTGCCGATTTCCATTGCAGACTCAAGGCGGGTTTCGTAGGCTTTCCTCATCTCATCTGCCCGCTTGCGGGAAGTGATATCCCGGGCAATACCAAATACTGCAGAGGGTTTGCCATCATGGACGATCAGGGTTCCCTTGGTCTCGATCTCGGCAAAACTGCCATCCTTGCGCTTCAGCCGGTATTCGATGAGCCCGCTGTGCGAACCCTCCCGGGAAATGGTCTCCACTGCGGCTTTGGCCTTTTCCAGGTCGTCCGGCCCCAGGAGATCCTGGAATGATACAGAAGGGATCTCGTCCCGGGAATAACCGAGTAACTCCAGCGCCGAAGCATTGGCATCGATGAAATTCCCTTTAAGGTCGTGGATATAGATACAGTCAAGCGACCGGTTGAAGAGCGAGAGATACCGTTCCTCACTCTCGCGCAGAGTCTCCTCCGCCTGTAACCGGGATGTGATGTCACGGATAGCGGCGATGTGGACCGGACGTTGGTTCCAGGTGAAAAACCGGCCGAGAATCTCCACAGGAAAGACCGTGCCATCGTTGCGGCGATGATACCGCAGGGGAACAAGTATGGTACCCTGCGCTGTTCCGGCAGTGACCTTCCGGGTCTCTTCCTGCTCAGCCGACAGGTCAATATTTTTCATAGTGAGGAGGAGATCCCGCGAGTACCCGTACATTTCGCAGGCCGCAGCATTTGCTTCCAGAATGGCCCCGGTCTCATTGTCAATAAGGAAGATTGCTTCGCTGCCCAGCTCGAACAACTCGGCATATTTTCTGCGGGTTTCTCGTTCTGCATCTTCAGCCTGTTTCTTTTCCGTTACGTCCTCATAGAGGGCAACCACTTCCCCGGAGGGGAGCCGGTAGACATAGTTTTCACGCCAGCCGGATATGCGGTCGTCGCGGTACAGCGAGACCGGGTGCGATTCAGGAATCCCGGTCTTTGCCACCCGCTGGAATACCATAAACAGCCCGAACTCTGCAACGCCGGGGAAGACTTCAAGCACACTCCGCCCGACAATATCGTCTTTCCTGACATGTTCGATCGTTTCAACCGCACGGTTGATATCCCGGATGATGAAATCCTTCCCGTCGGGGGTTGCAGTATAGATCGCGACACCGGCTCCTATGTTATTGAAGAGATCCTTAAACCGGGTCTCGCTCTCCTGCAGAGCTTGTTCTGCCCGCTTCTGGTCCGTGGTGTCCCGGGCAAATATCGCTACCCGGTCTACTGCCGTACGTTCCGTATTGAAAATGGGAAAGAACTCATTATGCAGGTACATGCCGGACCAGGCATCATCGGACCGTAAAATGTTCCCCGTTGCAAAAACCCGGTCCACATACTCCTTGCGGATCCTGGCAACATCCGGAGGAAACAGATCATAGGCACACCGCCCGGTTACCGTCATAACAGTACCCCCGAGTCGTTGTGCCCCCTCATCGTTGATGCCGAGAATTGTTCCCTGAAGGTCAAGGAGCGCGATGGTGTCCTTTGGGGCATTCAGGATCGTCTCTAAGGTTGCCTCACGCTGGCGCAGCAGTTCCTCGCTCTGCTTCCTCTCCGTGATATCCCGGATCACTTCTATGGCACCGGTACGGTTACCGGCATTATCGTAGAGGGGGGTTGCCGTCCCCCAGAGATACCCGCCTCTCCCGCCAAAGAGAGTCGGGATGAACGTTTCAGAAGTGATCCGGTCGCCATCCCGCTGGACATTGAAATATTTTTTTTCTGTCCCGGGATCTTCCGTCTGGACGAGATCGATAAGGATGGGACGCCGTTCCCCGTAAAAGGGGAGGCTGTACTCGTGATCGCCTTTCCCGAGCATCTCTTCTGCTGCAACACCCGTCATCTGTTCGATCGCAATGTTCCATGCAATGATCCGGCCGTCGTTGTCGATGGCAAAGACCGCATCGGGGAGGAAACTGAGGATATCAGCAAGGCGCTTTTGGGTATCCTGCACCGCCTCTTCGGCCCGCTTCCTCTCACGGATATTCTCCCAGTCCCGGAGGGCTTTTCGGGTGATATGGGGGAGATCAGCAAACATCGATGCGGACTTGACCACGTAATCGATCGCCCCGGACTTCATGATCTCGACTGCCAGGTGTTCGTCGCCGAAACTGGTCATGATGACTACGGGAGTGGTTACGGATCCGTCTTTCCGTGACAGGATATCAAGACCTTTCCCGTCAGGAAGGATCCAGTCGGCGAGGATCAGGTCGGGGGAATCGCGCTCAATGATCTGCCGGGCTTTCAACAGGTTCTCTGCTACAGTGACCCGGAAAGGGTCAGGATCGTCGCGGAATGCCCGGAGAATGAGGTCCTGGTGAGCGCGATCATCTTCAAGAAGCAGAATATGGGGAGTTTTTATTGTTCCAAGATTCATTGCCCATCCCCGTCCCGGAGCCAACGGGCTTTATTCCGCCAGCGGTTTTGCATTCCAGCCAAGCCAGTAGAACCCGAGCTCCTTCATCAGTTTTGTGAAGGTCTTGAAGTCAAGGGGTTTTACCACGTAGCTGTTCGCATGGTAATCATAGGATTTGGCGATATCGTTCTCCGCATCGGAGCTGGTAAGGATAACTACCGGGATGCGGAGGAGAGACGGAGTGGTCTTTATTGTCCTGAGCACCTCAAGCCCGTCTACCCGGGGCAGCCGGAGATCGAGCAGGACCAGGTTTGGCCGGGGATTTTGTACCGGATCCGTATATGCGCCCCGCATAAAGAGGTAATCAAGCGCCTGTTCGCCATCCGCCACGTGGTGGATCTTGTTTCCCACCTGCTGGTCACGCATTCCCCGTATCACCAGCTCGGCATGGGCTTCGTTATCCTCCACGAGCAGTATATGCAAAGGCTCCCCGTTAAGATCAACCATAAGGTTCTCTCTTTTATCTAGCGGGTATTATTGTTATCGGTGCGATCACCGGTACCCCCGGTAACGTGAACCGGAACGTACTCCCCTTCCCGGGCCCTTCAGACTCCACCCATATCTTCCCCCCGTGAGCCTCGACAATCCGCTTCACCGTGGCAAGCCCGATACCGGTACCGGGAACGTGAGGGCTGAAACGCTCATAGAGCCCGAAGACTTTTTGCAGGTTCTCCTTTGCAATACCCATGCCATTGTCCGTTACAAAGAAGACCGGCATACCGCAATCTTTCTCCACTCCGATCTCTATGCGGGGTGCATCCTGGTCGCCCATGTACTTTATCGCATTGTCGAGCAGGTTGGTCATCGTCTGCACAAGGCGGTGCCGGTCGCCGGCAATTACCGGCAGGGTATCAGGGATCACCAGCGTAACCCCCCGCCCCTTTAAGGGTGCATCCAGCAGCTGCACGGCATAGCTGACAACATCCGTAAACGGGATGCTGGCCGGTGCATCCACGGTCCTGCCACTCCGGGACAGTGCCAGGAGCGTGGTGATCAGGCCCTCTAATTTTTCCGCTGATTCATCCATGCGGGCGATATCCATCTTCACCCCGGGAGAATTACCGGATTTTACGTCTTCCTCCAGAAGGTTGAGGAATGCCCGGATGGTGACGAGCGGGCTCTTTAAGTCATGGGATACCGTGTGAGTGAAGCGGTCGAGCTCGCTATTCTTCAGCTCCAGTTCATGGATCAGGTGTTCCCGCTGCTCTTCTATCTGTTTGCGGTCGGTAACATCGTCAAAGATTGTGGCAAATCTCCCGTTTTGCGGGGAATATACTGATAGAGAGAAGTGTTTATTCAAGGGGGCAAAATATACCTCAAACTTTTCCGGAGTGCCGGTAGCGGCAACCGTGGCATAGGTATCGATATACGGGGGGGTATCGACACCATACACTTCTTTGCTGCGTTTTCCGATAATGTCCTCCCGTTTCAGCCCGGTAATACGCTCATATGCCGGGTTCACATCCAGGATAATGTAATCCGTGGGATTTCCAAAACCGTCATACACCATCTCATGGAGAGCGCTCCCATCGATCATCTGCGTAAAGAGGATCCGGAATTTCTCTTCGCTCACGCGAAGGGCCTTTTCGGCACTTATTTCACCGGTTACGTCCTGCAGCAGGACGAGTCTCCCCTCGGATTCTCCGGATGGAGTGCGGATCTGTTCAACGGAACCCGTGTAATACTGCATACCCCCATCGTGACTTCGGGTTAGGTCCGCATGGCTTGTCCTATCTGACCGGCACAGCGAAAGGAAATCCTGCCAGTCGGGGGAAAACCCGTCCACCGCCCTTCCAACAGCTTCTGCGGGCGTGGTGGAAAAGAGCGAACAGGCAGCAGGGTTCAGGTCGATGACACGCCCCCCCGGGTCCAGCACCAGCATAGGCGTGCTCATCGTCTCGATCAGCCGGCTCCGGGCAATGGGAATGATGTCGAGGAACCGGTACCGGAAGAGGGCTACCGTGTAGAGAATCGCGGCAATCCAGAGGAGGGGAGCAGTCAGGTTGACGCCCGGTAAGGGGGTCATCCCGAAAACATACAGGTAATTGACTACTGTAGGGAATGCAAGAGCGATCAGGAGCAGGATCGTCTGCTCCTCCCGCAGCGTGCCCCTTTTCCGGCTCTCGACAATGAGGATGAGGATGGCAAGGACCAAGAGGGCCAGGGAATACAAGATGTATACCGTGTAAAGTGGGCTGTCCGTGTACTGGAGCACCGGCACGGGCCCGGACGTGTTTATCGAGAAGTTATACCGGAACAGGCTATGGAGCGGGCTCGTTATTCCAAGAATGGCAGCAGCAACCGGGATGAGTAAGACTGCTGCTGCCCAATCCCTGCGCAGCCATTCAGTCTTTTTTACATAGGAAATTACCAGCCAGAGTTCAATGACTGCGATAAACGGGAGGACAAGAAAGCGGAGAATATGGAAAAGAATTTTGAGCGGGAGCGACGCGGTCAGGAGATCGAGTGCATACAGGATCGCCCAGGCGGCGGCTGATCCCATCAGCAGTGTGTAGGGGACAGCTGCAGGAATCCGTGCCGTGAAACGCCGGCCGTACACCCCGAGGCAGGCCATACTTATCCCAGATATAATAAGCATGCCGACGATAAGATCGGTAATGAGCAGGGTATCGGTCACTTCAGAATCTCCTGAGGTCCCTCTTCAGCCGGTCCCGGCAGGGTGAACCGGAACGTTGTCCCCTTCCCCTCACCCTCCGACTCCGCCCAGATCCTGCCCCCGTGCACTTCGACGATCCTGCGGGCAATCGTCAGGCCGATACCCGTACCCGGCGCAGCAGCATCCAGCCGTTCGAACAGGTTGAAGATCCGTTCGAGATACCGGGGATTGATCCCCACACCATTGTCCTGCACGAAGAAGACCGGCGTCTCACCGGTACTATCCGCACCGATCCGGATCTCCGGATCGGGCCGCTCGCCAAGGAACTTGACCGCATTCTCAAGGAGGTTGACCATGACCTCCCGGATACGGGTACTATCCACGTTCACCACCGGCATATCGGGGGCGATGCTGACCATTACATTGCGCTCGGTAAGCGGCCCGGCGAGAAGATTCACCGCCTCACGGGCGATCGTGCCAAACGGGATCTTTTGCGGGGGTTTTATGATCTTTCCCACCCGGGACAGCTCGATGAGATCGACCAGAAGATCCTGCATCGTGTCGGCAGCATCGATGATACGCTTGATGTCCTTTTTTAACTGGACAGGATCCCCTTTCAGGGAATCTGCCTCCAGCAGCCCGGCAAACCCCTTGATGGTGATGAGCGGGCTCTTGAGATCATGCGAGACGGTGTAGGTGAAGCGTTCGAGCTCGGCATTCTTCTGCTCGAGATCCTTGATCAGCATCTCGCGCTGCACCTCCGACAATTTACGATCGGTGATATCCAGACCCTGTGCTATGGTGGAGACAACTGCGCCATTGGGATCGACGATGTTTGCCGAGTTCCAGAGCACGATCCGGGTCTCTCCCGATACGTGGAGGATGGGTATCTCAACACTTTCCCATCGCTCGCCGGCAAGGGTCTTTTGGATCTGTTCAAGGGAGGTTTCCCGGCTCAGTACCGGGAAGAGAAGGGCGAAGTGCTGGCCGGCAACTTCCTTCTCGGTCCTGCCAGTCAGGTATTCAAAGGCATGGTTGAACCGGGTGATCCGGAACTTTGTGTCCCAGACAATGATCGGGGCATTGGCATAATCCAGCAGATTTCTGAAGTAATCGGTAGTCTCTCGGAGGGCATCTTCCGCACGCTTGCGATCCGTGATGTCTTCGAAAACCGCCATAAAATGCTCTTCTGCCGGAGATGAGACAGAGATATGAAGCCATTTCCCGATTGCTTTGAAATCGAGATCGAATACTTCGGGATTGCCGGTTCGGGCAACCCTGCCGTAAATCTCAAATATTTCAGGAATCGTCTCACGGATCCCGGGGAATACTTCGGTTACCCGTTTACCGATGATAGTGGTAATACCGATAATACGGTTGAATGAGGGATTCACACTGAGGTAAACAAAATCTTCCGGCAGGCCATTATTATCGTAAATCATCTGACAGTAGGCAAATCCCTCGATCATACTTTCGAAGAGGGAGCGGTAATTCTCCTCGCTCTTCCGCAGGGCTCCTTCTGCCAGATTGCGTTCTGTGATATCATTGAACGTGACAATGAGCAGGTCATCCAGAAACACCGCATACAGTTCGCAGGTGCGTACCGAACCATCCTGGCAGGTAACCCGGTATTCTCCCGCATTGACCACCTGGCCGGACAGTTGTGCCTTTTCCAGAGCGGGTTTCCACCGTTCCAGCACCTCGCGCCGGTAGCCGGGATCCGGGTACGCAATCTCATACCACTCCGCTGCGGTGGGAGCAGTATGGCCGAAAAGGGTGAGGGCGCTGCGGCTCCAGAAATGGATGTTGTTATCGAAAACATCGACCAGGGCGATGGGGAACGGCGTTGCATCGAGAACTGCAAGGAGGTGTGCCTCGCTCTCCCGCAGTGCTTTTTCTGCCCGTTTGCGATCCGAGATATCATTGACACTGGAGAGAATGCAGGGCTCATTATTGAGGGAAATGATCCGGGCCGAGAACAGGCCGGTTATGATCTCCCCGTTCTTCCTCCTGAACCCGAACTCCTCCCCGCTAACAGTCCTGCCATCAAGCAATGTGGAGATCACCCGTTTACGATCTTCAGCGTCGACCCACAGGCCAAACCCCCCCGATGAACCGGACAGCGCTTCTTCCCGGGTAAAGCCTGTGATAGGTGTGAAGGCATCGTTGACTTCGATGAAGCTTCCATCCTTAATACGGCTGATGGTGATCGCATACGGCGAGGTCTTGAACGCCGTGGAAAACTTCTCCTCGCTCGCTTTGAGTGCTTCTTCGGAGCGTTTCTGATCCGTGATATCGCGCAGGGTCCAGAAACCAAACACGCTCAGATCCGTATAGCGGAACTCAATCTCTTTGACGTTCCCGTCATTGCAGGTAACCAGAGAAATTCTCGGCTGGCTCGTATTATCCCTGCCGGCCTCGGTGTACATTTCCAAAGCTACGCGGGTCCTGTCAAGGCGGTAAACCGGATCCGGAAATGCCCGGAGAGCCCAGGCTTCAAATGTAGGGACCAGCTCGATCGTATAGCCGGTGATTTCAGAAAAACCCCGGTTGAAGTAAAGCACATTTTCACCGGTATCATCTCTCCGGGACATAACAACACCCAGAGGCAACTGCTCGACCAGCGTACGGAACCGCTCCTCGCTCTGGTGAAGGGCAAGCTCGGCATCCTTTCGCCCGGAAATATCCTCAATGGTGTTGTCGAAATAAACCTGCCCATCTTCAGCAATCCTCTTTGCAGAGGTGATGCTCCCCCAGAAAGGTCTCCCTTTTAAGGTTTTGTACCTGACTTCCATACTATCAATGGCACCCTTTGCCACGATCTCCTCGCTGATCCTGCGGCGCTCATCATGATCAAGATAGAGATCGCTGGGCCGGACTGTCAGCAACTGCTCGCGGCTGTCGGCGTCAAAGATCCGCAGCGCTGCCGGGTTCGCTTCGATGATAGTTCCCTGCGGTCCCGGCGTGGAACGGAGAATCCCGATGCTGACATTCTCAAACAGATCGCGGTACTGCCGCTGTGCCGCCGCCAGTTCAGCATCTGCCTGCCTGCGCCCGGTGATATCACTCAGCGTTCCGACAAAACGGGAGGGTGTGCCACCGGCAGCGTCGTACAGGATCTTCCCCTTGGCATGACAGTACTTCAGCGTTTTATCTCCGGTAACCAACCGGAGATCGACATCCAGCGGTTCACCAGTCTGGAAAGAATGTTCGAATGATCTCCTGTATTTTTCGAGATCATCGGGATGAATGAACCTGCTGTTTTCATCAAAACCGGGACCGAAATCCTGCGGGGTAACCCCGAAAATCCGGTAGGTCTCATCCGACCACCAGACACGATTGGTCACCAAATTCCATTCCCAGCTGCCGATCAGGGCGATATGCTGGGCTTCGTTTAATTTTTCAACGATATCTGTCAGGGAGTGCTCGCTTGCTTTCAGCTGCTCTTCAGCCCGCTCCCTATCGGTAATGTCAATCCCGTGGGCAATGGTGGAGATCAGCTCCGCTTCCGCACTCAGGATATTTGCCGAGTTCCAGAGCAGGGTGTGCTGTGCTCCGTCAGCACCTGTGACCGGGATCTTGACGCTCTCCCAGCGTTCACCTTCGAGCGTCCTTTTGATGGAGACAAGAGCGTCTTTTCTGACCGCTTCCGGAAAGAGCGTCTCCAGCGGATGGCCAAGAACTTCCTGCTCGGTTCTTCCGGTGATGCGCTCGAAAGCATGGTTGAACCGGGTGATAGTATAGTCCGGGTTCCAGATGACTATCGGGGCATTGGCAAAATCGATGAGCTTGTGGAGATACTCGTTGGTTTCACGGATCTTCTCTTCGGCCTCTTTTTGCTCCGTGATATCGATGATCGTGCCTTCCGCAACATCCCGATCATAGTTGTACCGGGCGGAGAACTGTCCCCAGAATTCGCGGCCCGTCTTCCGGTTCCGGAAGCGGATAACGTGATCCGTGATCTGTCCGGTCTCCCGGAGGATCCGGGCAACCTCGTCGCGCTCTTTCGGATGAACATAGACCGAACGGACATCCTGCCCGAGGGCCGCCTCCACGGAACCGGCGCCATACAGCTCCGCATACCGCTGGTTGCAGGCGACCACGGTCGCGTCTTTCAGGCTCGTTTCAAAGAGCCCGACCTGTGCATACTGGTAGAGGTTACGGTATTTCTGCTCGCTCTCGGTAAGTGCCCGCTGGCTGTGGACCAGTTCATCAAAGTTCGCCTTGAGTTCCTCTTCGTTTGCCGCGATCTCCTCGTACGCTGCTTTGAGATCGGTATTTTTCACAGTGAGAGCATCTTCCGCCCGCCGGCGCTGATCAACCTCACGGTCCAGTTCGTCCCGTGAAGCCGTCACACTGCGAATCTGCTCTGCCATCGAGTTGAGCCGGCGGGCAATCCCGCCAATCTCGTCATCGGCCGTTACCGGTATCCGGTAATCAAAGTTACATGCGGCAAACGCCTCGCTGCCGGTATTGACCTCCCGGATCGAGCGCACGAGCCGGCGGCTGATGAGCAGGTAGTTGATACCGATGATAATGAGCATGAGCACCATGAGAACAACAACGAGGACATTGTTCCAGAACCGGGCTTCGCTCACATCATCGTTATACAGGTGACGCAGCCGCCATGCCTCGTAAATCATTCCCTGTGACTGGACATTGATCCGGCTCCATGTGACCTGCTGGTAGCTGGCAGGAAACAGGACAGCACCGGCATTCAGTGTTCCCGGTTCCGGGATCTCCCGGAACAGTGTTCCCGTTTTTTCATTGTATTCCCGGATCGTTTCGAGGCTTTCTGCCTCCTCAACATTTCCCGGCTTGAGCTCGATGATGATCGGCTGAAGAGAAGAATACCGCTCCTCCCACTGGAGACGCGCCCGGGGTTCGGCATTGATGAGGTAATCATTGGAGAGGTAGGTGAGTTCGTAACCCCCCCTCACCACGTCCGCTGCAAGCGCCTCCTGGTCCCGCTGGTCCTGCATGTTCTGGAAGGAAAGAATAATGGAAGCCGATATCACCACCACAAGGATCAGGGAGATGAGAACACTGAGCCGGATCTGGTTTTTAATGTTCATGGACACCCCGCATGGGATCACCGTATGACGGTGACAGCCGAGGGTTTGACCTCACGCATCCCGTCCCGGTATATCATATCGAGATACGATGGCGGGATTTTTTCCCCCGTCATGTTCTGTCCGGCCATCCATCGCGCCTCATCTTCCATTTCAATGATTAATGCCTGATCAAGTGAGAGCATGAAACGGTAATCTTTCCAGGTGCGGTTAACAGAATCATCCGTCGCGTTCAGGCGCCGCTTGAGAATTTCCTTTGCCTCAGGCTGATGTGCTGAGAGATATGTCTCTGCCTCATCGAGCGCACGCAGGTACTTCACGATCAGTTCCGGCTTGTCGCGGATCACGTCAGACCGGGCATAGGTAACCCAGTAATAGAGTTGCCCGCTCTGCACCTGCCATCTCGTGCTGTTCGTGCCAAGCTGCTGTTCGATCTGGTATGCATACGGTTCCCAGATAACAGCGGCATCAGCGTCACCGGTAACCACACTCTTTATAACATCAGCAGGGGTCAGGTGAAGAACAGTGATATCAGAGTTGTCCATCCCATTGAGGGTAAGATACCTCCCAAGGAAAAACTCTGCCACACTGCCTTTCGGAACGGCAATTGTTTTTCCTTTCAGATCAGATGGCTTTGATATTCCCCTGTCGCTCCGGATAACAAAATAGAGATTATTCAGTTTTGCCGTAGTGGCGATGATCCGAAGGTCCGGTGACTGGAAACTGTTCGCCACCCCGACAAATTCAGCCGCACAGGCAAAGTCGGCATTTCCCGCGAGGAGTTCCTTTACCGCATATGTCCCGGCGGGATATTCCCGGAGGGTCACATTCAGCCCCTGTCGGGAGAAATATCCCTTTTCGTCAGCTACCAAGGTTAATACAGAGGAATCCAGGGTGCCGCTTGCTATGGTAAGAGGCTCTCTGGAAACCGGTGCGGATGAAACGGGGAGGAGAAACAAAAACGCGAGGATGGCGAGAAGAATTAAAAAAAGAATGATCAGGCCCGCTTGTCCTGGCTTCAGTTTTTCTCCCGCAGGCGGCACAGTGTCCACTTATATTGGACGCTTAATAAAACTTGCTATCTAAAAGGAGCAGGAGCAGACGAAGGGGCCCGATCCGTCCACATTCATAGGATGAGGGGCGCTCAGGGAACTGGTGTTCACCGCTACCCCGTCCACCCTTCCCCCGGCAGGATACTATATACCCGCCAGCAGATACACCACGTTTGCCGATGATCTGGTCGGGTCTCCTAAGGAAAAGGCGGGATAGTTCTTGGAGTCAATGGATAATGGGAAAAGATACCCATTTTTCTTCATAGCCGGATTCAATGTGCAAAATGCCCGCCTTATTCACCGGGCAACAAGACCGTTGAACACCCGTCCGTGAACGTGCACGAGAAGGGGTGTTTTATATTATTTCGTGAGCGCCGGGAAATTTGCATAAATACTAGTAGTGCATCTTTATTTATTGTTCGATTATGCCAGTCACATCGAGAGCAGCGGGAAATACCGAAAAACCTTTTTTTATCCTCATTGTCGAAGACAGCCGGGTCCAGGCCGAGATTCTCAATCATGTTCTGGAGAGCAACGGTTATAGTACTGCAAAGGCAGAAAATGGCAAAATCGCCCTAGAACTCATTTCCCAGAAAAAACCGGATCTTATCATAAGCGACGTTATCATGCCGGTGATGAACGGGTATGAACTCTGTAAAGAGATCAAAAAGAATGAAAGTACCCGTAACATCCCGTTTATCCTCTTAACCGCACTCTCAGATTCCAAGGATGTGGCGCTTGCCCTGCAGTCAGGTGCTGACAATTTTATCACAAAACCGTACCAGACGGACTATATCCTCAAGCGGGTGAAAACGATCATCGAAACTCCCCTGGATCCCCCCAAAGCCACCACTGTGGAAAAACCCGTGAAATTCTCCCATGGCGGCCAGACTTACCAGATCGGCATGGACAGATCGAAGATCCTGGATTTCCTCCTCTCTGCCTACGAAGCTGCGATGCTCCAGCACCTTGAGTTCCAGCGATCCCAGAAGGAACTTCGTACAACCAACGAGAAGATCAATCATCTCAACCAGATAATCAGCCTGAGCAATTCCTCGCTCAAACCGGATGTCCTGTTAGAGAGCATCCTGCAAAAAACCCTGTCCCTGCAGGGTTTTGAGAGGGGAGCCCTTTACCTCCTGAATGCAGACAAGACTGAAGCCCAGATGACCTGTTACCAGGAGACCGTTCCCGCATATTCGGATTTACAGGTATTGATCGGGACATTGAATCTCAATGATGCATCCCGCCAGGAACTGTTCATCCAGGGAATCCCCCAGTTTATCACCCTGACTGATGACTCGCATCTGGACCGGGATAGTATCATTCTCAAAGAGCTTGGCGCAAAAAGTTATGCCCTGCTCCCGCTCATATCCGCATCAGTCGTGATTGGAGCCCTCGCGCTCATCAGTACAAGCAAACACGATTTTTCGAGCCAGGAGAAATCACTCATCACGTCCATCAGCACAGAGATAGGCAATGCCGTGCAGAAAACTCTGCTCTTAAAGCGCCTTGAACTTGCCAATGAGGAGAGCAATCTCTACCTTGACATCATGACCCATGATATCAATAATGTCAACACCGGCGCTCTCGGGTACCTTGAACTCCTGGCGGAGAAACTCGAAGGGGAGAATAAAAAATTTGCTGATATTGTCATCAAAAGCATCGACCAGTCCATCCAGATCATCGGGAATGTCTCGACCATAAGAAGGATGCACGAGCAGAAAGCGGCACTCAAACCGGTGAACCTCAATGACGTGATAAAAAATGAAATCCTGCATTTCTCCACAACCACGATTCATTACGCGGGAACAGAAGCGGTTGTGCTTGGAGATGACCTGCTCGGCCAGATCTTTACGAACCTTATCGGAAACAGTGTAAAATTCTTCGGAGAGGACGGAGAAATAACCATCTCCGTTGGAGAACTGGACAATAATATCCTCGTCACCATTGCAGATAATGGTCCGGGAATTTCCGATGATATGAAGCCGCAGGTATTCGATCGTTTCCGAAAAGGGAAGAGCAAGAAGAGCGGAAAAGGCCTCGGACTCTTTATCACCCGGCACCTGGTTGAAGGATATGGGGGTCGCATCTGGGCTGAGGACCGGGTACCCGGCCACCAGGACCAGGGTGCGGCAATTCATTTCACGATGAAACTTGCCAATTAAAACCCTGAGGTCGGATTTTATTGGGCAACCAGACTGGTTCAGGGACACGGTGTAAGGAAATTTTTAAGAGGTAACCCATGGGTAAGGCATTAAAGATCTCGATTGTTGAAGATGACAGGGTGATCCAGAGTCTCACGGCACAAAGAGTGATAAAACTGGGGCATACGGTTCACTCCCGGTTCGAATCCGGAGAGAGTGCACTGGCACAGTTGCCCAAATCCCTGCCGGATATTGTCATCATGGACATCGACCTTGGCGGAGATATTGACGGGGTTGATGTCGCACTCCGGATCCAGGAAGTACAGAATATTCCGTTTGTCTTTGTGTCCTCCCACCGGGATGAGGAGACAATCAACCGGGTGAAGAGGGTTGAGGGAGCGGAATATATCATAAAACCGTTCACGGACGACGGGCTCAGGATCGCCATTGGTCTTGCACTGGACAAGTACCATGCACTATGCCAGAACGCCAGGCGCCAGGAACTCCAGGAAATATTGCTCAACCAGTTTTTTGGCGCTATCATTGCAACAGATTCCAAAGGCGTAATCACGTACATCAATGAAAGCGCCCGGTCAATGACCCGTTGGAAAGGCCCGATCGACGGAATGACACATTTCCGTGAGATCGTCACGATCATTGATGGTACAACCAGAACACCACTGGAGAATATCTATGAGAAAAACCTCAGGGAAAAGAAGATCTGCTGGCTGCCCCCGAATTCAACCCTTATCACGCTCGACAAGAATCCGGTGCCGGTGATGGGGAATGCAAGCCCGCTGATGGATGCCTCAGGTAATGTCAATGGTGTGATCGTCGTCCTGTTCCCGATGAGTAACCCGCTGTACATGGAATTCCGGGGAAGGCCATTGTACTGAGCGGGGCCGAGGGATCCGGAAAAATCCCCCGTTTTCCCTGTACCTCGGATTATTCTTCCTCCTTCTCTGCGTAAACGCACTCCTCGCCAAGTTTGCCGTATTTTCCTTTAGCGAGGCGCCGGGCATCTCATCGTTCTATATCGTGGTCGCCCTGATGATCGTCTTTGCCCTCTGGTTTGGCATGTGGGGAGCGCGATGGCCGCGTACGCCGGGTGTTTCATAGGAGCAGGACTGTTAAGCGGGATTTCCGCGGATGTCAGCCTCTTCTGGTCGCTTGCTGATTTCTGGCAGGTGCTCATTCCCCTGGTTGCATTCCGGTATTTCGGTGCGGACCCTGCACTTACGAGCAGGCGGGATCTCGTTATCGCGCTGTTTTTTGGAGTTCTTCTCAATAATCTCTGCGGGGCAGTCTGGGGCTTGCTCTCGGGGGTATAATCCCCTGGAGCAGTCTCGGATCCGCATTCTATGGATGGTGGCTGGGAAACAGCATTGTCTGTCTCGTCCTTCTCTCCCTGATCCTGTATGTCTTCACCCCAATCGTGAAAACGCATGAGCTCTTTGTCAAAGCCTGGTGGAACTGAACCTGTATCCGCCTTTCGGCACGGTGATCTCGAAACGTGCCCCTCTGCCGGGCTCCCCGTTCTCGGTGATCGTCATGCCGGTGATCGAGAGGATCTCGCGGGAGAGGAAGAGGCCAAAACCGGTATGGTGCCCGAATCCCCGCCCGAACAGCCGCACTTTGTCCTCTGCCGATATCCCGACACCGTCATCTTCAACCGAGATCACCAGCCCCGTTGCCGATTCCCGGTCAGAAATAAGTATCCGGGTCATCTTCTCCCCCCCGTACCGCAGGGCATTATCGATCAGGTTGTAGAACACCTTTTCAAGCAGCGGATCGGCAAAAACCTCGAGGCCCGGACAACCCGTCTCGACCCGGATTTCCCGCAACGGTAGCTCGTTTGTCTTTTTCCGGACAAGGGACTCCACATCCTGCCATACGGGGGATTTGACACCCATATCCTCGTAATCGCTGGTAAAAGCGATCTGGCGCTCGATGGTGTCGGAGATCAGCTCCTGCTTTTTTAGGAATTCCACCAGCTGGCCGGGATCATTCACGGAATCCTCACTCAGCTGGATGAACGCCTTGAGGGCCATGAGCTGGTTGCGTATGTCATGCCGGGTGATGCTCGAGAGGAGATTGAGTTTCTTATTGACCATCCGCAGGGCATCCTCGGCCTGACGGAGACCGGTGATATCATGGACAAGACCCTCAACTCCCAGGATCGTTCCGTCAGCATCATGATAATAGTGGCTGTTTGTGGTGGCAATACGCAGCGATCCGTCCCGGACCTTCAGGATCAGGGGATAATCGGTCACGGCCCCTTTCTCTTCGAGAGCCGAGAGGAGCTGGGTGCGCTTTTCGGGTTCCGCGTACATTTCGGAGACATTCATGCCAATCATATCATCAGGAGAATCGCAACCGGCAAAACGGGCACCCGCCGGGCTCATCATCGTGATCGTTCCATCCAGGTCTGTCCGGTAGAACAGGTCCTGCATATTCTCGATGATAGCGCGGTACTTCTCCTCGCTCACTTTTAAGGCAGTTTCCGCCTCCTTGCGTTCGCTGATATCTTCAAAAACCGCAACAAAATACTCTTTTTTCGGGCTGAATACCGATACCCGCAGCCATATATCCAAGGGTTTGAAATCAATCTCGAACGTCTCAGGGGTACCCGTTTGTGAGACCCGCCCGTACGTATCGAAGAGCTCGGGGGACAATGCACGGATACCGGGTATTGCTTCGAGAAACCGCTTGCCCACGATATTCTTAAGACCGGTCAGCCGCTCAAACGCCCGGTTCACATCGAGGTAGATCCAGTCAACAGGAGTGCCGTTTGCATCGGAGATCATCCGGCAGTAAGCAAACCCTTCCAGCATATTCTCAAAGAGGGTGCGGTACTTCTCCTCGCTCTCTTTCAATGCTTCTTCTGCCTGTTTGCGTTCGGTAATATCATGGAGGATATGCACGCTTCCCAGGATCTCATGAGAAGGGCCAAGAATGGGTGAAACCGAGAGGGTGAAATCCCCTTTCAGGTTCTCCTCATGGATGTCCACGGTGTGAGATTTTCCATCGGCAAGAAGGAGCCGATGCGGACAGGTATCGGGAGGACAGGGGGTATGGTGGACAGCTGCATAGCAGCAGAGCCCGACAGCACCCTCCTGGGAAACGCCAAGACGGTCCGCCATGGCCTTGTTCACCCGGACGACCTTGAAATTCCGGTCAATGATGGCGATTAGGTCCGTGACCGCGTTGAACGTGCGTTCCCATTCATCCCGTGCCTTTACGATCTCATCCCGGACCCGTTTTTGTTCGCTGATGTCCCGCATGACAGAAAAGACATAGTTATGGCCATCCAGTTCGAGAAGACCGGCATGAAAATCAAGGGGAAACACGGACTTATCTTTCCTGACGTGGTTGACCTCACCTCCGATCCATTCCCCGCGGAGGATCTCCTCAAACCGGGTCGGTGCAGCAGGAAGGTTTTCTGCAACATCGAGATCCGTGATCTTCAGCGTGAGTAATTCTTCCGGAAGGTAGCCATGCATTGCTGCGCCGGCAGCGTTCACCTCGACGATTTTTCCGCGATCCTTCCCACCGGCTTCGAAGATGAAAATTCCCTCTCCCGATTTTTCAAAGAGGAGCCGGTAGCGGGTCTCGCTTTTTTCCAAAGCGGCATTGATCCGGGCGAGCTCGCCTGTCCTCTCGTGGATCCGCTGCTCAAGAGCTGCGTACTCCCGTTCGAGATTCCGGTCCAGTTCCGCTTTATGCAGCGCAATCTCGATTTCGGTCCGGATCCCCCGCTCATCATAGGGCTTGATGATATACCCGTACGGCCGGGTCCATTTTGCCCGATCTATCAGTTCGGGATCCGCGTACGCAGTTACATAGATGATGGGGATGGTATGGTGGAGGATGATCTGCTCTGCTGCATCTATCCCGGAGAGTGAGCCTGCCAGGTTGATATCCATCAGGATAAGATCGGGAGGATCCTCATCCACCATCTCGATCGCCCGGTCACCGGTTGATGCGATGCCGGTGACCCGGTACCCGAGCGAGGTGAGGGTATCTTTGAGGTCTAGTGCTGATATCTGCTCATCCTCAACGATCAGGATAGATTTTTTTCCATGCTCCCTCTCTTCAGCAAACATAGGGACAGATGATTAATATAGTTTAGTTATTCCCTGTTCCTGCCCTGGATATTCCTTTGCGCATCACATCACCGGAATTTCCCGTACCCTAACCGGGGAAATTCCCGGAAAAAGCCGGGATCCAAACCGATTAATGCCGGGAGAGGAAATACCCGGTGTACGGTCGTGCAAACTTTTGACAGAAAAACACCCGCCAGCCAACCCGCCTTCCGATAGAATGAAGATCGTTGTCAGCAGGAACGGCCCGTATCTTGTCTCCGGGAGCATCCCCTTGATTGGGAAGGAGATCTGCAATGACGACGAAGGGTACTGCCGAACCTGGAAGGAAGTCACCCGGTACCCGGTAAATGAGAACTATGCCCTCTGCCGGTGTGGTCATTCAAAGAACAAGCCGTTCTGTGATGGTACGCACGCATCGGTTCACTTTGTCGGGACCGAGCATGCCGGAAACGAAACCTATCTCCTCCACCCAAAGACCATTCACGGCACGACCCTTGAACTTGAGGACGTGGAGGAACTCTGCACCCATGCCCGGTTCTGCATGCGGTCCGGGGGGATCTGGAACTTAACCCGTCAGTCGGACATTCCGGAAGCCCGGGATATCGCAATTGAAGAGGCGTGCAACTGCCCCTCCGGCAGGCTTGTCATACGGGACTGTAAAACGGGGGAAGCGATCGAGCCGGAACTGGAGAGATCTGTTGTTGTCGTGGAATATCCGCACCGTAACGAACACGGACCACTCTGGGTCCGGGGGGGAATCCCAATAGAATCTGCGAACGGAAAGCAGTACACGGTCAGGAACCGGGTCACGCTCTGCCGGTGCGGGAAGTCCGGAAACAAGCCGTTCTGCGACGGCAGCCATGTGGATCAGTAGGCATACCGGTACACCGGCTCTCTCCGGGAAAAGAAATCCCGTCAAAAAATTTGTTCTCCTTTTTAGATCCTGGCCGCGGGGATCTGCAGGGTTCAGGTAACAGGACCGGTCAGGAAAAAAGACGACTGCACCGTGGCCGGGTCATGGTGAAGGCAACACTCATACCAGAGAAATACCTTATACCTGGTACAGAAATACCATGGAGATTGTAACGGGTATCCATCAGGTGGAAGGGGTTAATGGCAACAGTTACATCCTCGTTCGCGATGGCCTCACGGTGATCGATACCGGTCTGCCGGCCGGCAGCGGGAAGAAGATACTCTCCTATATCCGGGATACGATGTACCGGGAAACAACCGAGATCAAAACCATCATCCTCACCCATTTCCATATGGATCACATCGGGGGCGTTGCAATCCTGAAAGATGCCGCTCCCGGTGCAAAGATTGCGATAGGGACAATGGATGCAGGGTATGTATCCGGACAATGCCCCCTTCCGGGGTATCCGGGATTCCGGGGCTTCCTGCTGAGGATCGCCGGTGCGATCATGAATCCCGGCGCCTTTTCCCCGGATATCCGGTTACATGACGGGGACCGGATTGATAGTCTTGTCTGCGTCCACATTCCCGGCCATACTCCCGGGAGCATCGGGCTGTACGATGACCGTACAAAGACGTTCTTTGCCGGTGATATTCTCCGGTATGACGGGACATCCATTAAAGAGGGCCCGGCCCTGTTTACTATGGATCTCAACGGTTCGCGCCAGTCGATCCGGAAGATCGCGGCTCTCGATTTTGAGGTCCTGCTCCCCGGTCACGGTATCCCGCTCAGGAACAGGGCATCAGAAAAGGTGCGGGAGTTTGCTGCGACCCTTCCCGCAGAAACGTGAGGTAATGTACGGATTTCCCCGTTCTTTTTTCCGGATCATCTCGTATGAGTATGTATAAACCCGAAAAGTGCCCACCTACTACTTACGAGATCTATCCATGCAGCTCCACTCCTGCAAAAAGGCCTACAACAATGAAACGCAGCGGGCCAGTCCGCTCGATGAAACTCTTCGCCGCATCGAACCCAAAGTCCCCGCTGCCGGGATCACCCGGGTCGCGGACATAACAAGCCTTGACCGGATAGGGATTCCGGTCTTCTCCTGCATCCGCCCGACAGCGGAAGACGGTGCCATCACCGTGTACAACGGCAAGGGAGCAACCATTGAGGAGTCGCGGATATCAGCGATCATGGAAGGCATAGAGCGGTATTCGGCCGAGGCCCACGACCGGGTGATCAGGACCGCCCTGTACCAGGAACTCGAAGGCCGCGAACCCGTCATCAATCCCCATGACCTGATCCTGCCCGAAGGTGCAGCAACGGATCGGTTCATGTCCTGGTACCAGGGTTACGATATTGTCAATAACAAGAGTTTGTGGATGCCGGCCTTTGCGATATTCCACCCGGTTCCCCCCCGTCACCGGGGAGTCTTCCGCACGAACACCAACGGCCTTGCCTCAGGAAACACCATCGAAGAAGCAGTCTTCCACGCACTCTCCGAAGTCATCGAGCGGGACGCATGGTCACTTGTTGAAACGACCCGGCAGACCGGCCCCGCTGTGGTGGGCATCGATGACCCGGTTATAAACGACATGCAGAGGAAATTTGCCGATGCACAGGTAGAGGTCACGATACGCGACATCACCAGCGACATTGGTATTCCAACGATAGCCGCAGTGGCAGATGACGTGCTCTTGAAAGACCCCAGCCTGCTTACCATCGGTATCGGCACCCATACCAGCGCACGCATCGCGGTCATGCGGGCTCTCACTGAAGTGGCCCAGAGCCGGCTTACCCAGATCCACGGGGCCCGGGAAGATACCACGATCGCCGATCTCCGCAAGAAGATGGGCTACGAGCGGGCGAAACGGATCAACGGGTACTGGTACAAGGATAACGGAACCGTGGATTACGCAACCATCGCCTCGTCAGACACCGATGATTTCTTAAAAGATATCCAGAACATCATCACTGCCCTCGCAAAGAAGGGGCTTGACCGGGTCATCGTCATAGACCTGACCAGGGAAGAGATTGGTATCCCGGTGGTCAGGGTCATTGTCCCCGGGCTTGAAGTCTTTGCAATGGATCCGGAACGCCGGGGCGAACGGGTGAAGCATGCCAAAGATCATCGTTTTTCTCGGACCAAGCCTTGACGTATCATCGGCCGAAAAGATCCTCTCTGCCGAGTACCGGCCTCCGGCAAAACGTGGCGATCTCATCGCTGCTGCACGCGAGGGTGCAGACATTATCGGCCTGATCGACGGCGTTTTTCACCAGGAATCGGCAGTCGCCCACCGCGAGATCCTTGCAGCATTGAAAGGTGGCATCCGGGTGATCGGTTCTTCGAGCATGGGCGCACTCCGGGCAGCGGAGATGGACACGCTGGGTATGGAGGGAATCGGCGAAATCTACCGGATGTACAAGAGCGGGGAACTGATTGCCGATGACGAGGTTGCGCTCGTGTTCGACCCGGTCTCGGGCATCTCACTCTCTGAACCATTGATCAATATCCGGTTTACCTTACAGCAGGCAAAAGTGACCGGCATTATTGATACTGCGGTGCATGACGCACTGCTCGCTTCGGCCCGGTCCATCTTTTATCCCAGGCGTACCTACCGGGCGATCGTATCAGGGTCCGGTGATCTTGTTGATAGGGCAACCCGTGAGCGGTTCCTCGCATGGGCAGATACCCATGCCTGCGACCAGAAACGCAACGATGCGGTCGCGGCACTTGACTATATCCGAGTATCCAGCAACGGGGCAGCTAAACACTGACCGGATTTCCGGAAATCACATTGAAACCCGCCCTTTCCCGGAAAAACCCGGGGGTTCCGGTATACCGGCACGGGAAAAAGGGGAGCGCTTTTCAAATTAAAAAAATATCATATAAAAAAAAGTTACCGTAAATCTTTCAGCATGACCGCGTTATTCCCATCCCAGACCAGCACCACGTTCGAACTTCCCAGCATCCGGCCGGATGCGGAATCTGTTGCCGTGACGGTAATTATCACCGGCTCAAGGGTGGATGCAGGTTTCTCGGTAAACGTCCAGTAGAGTTTCTCGCCATGATTGGTATACGGGTTTCCCACTTCAGTTACGGTGTAGTTTACCGGGCCCCAGGAGTAAAAATTACCGTATGTTGCATTCCATGCGAACTGGGACCTGGCAGCAACAAAACCATTCGCATCCACCGTAATCCCGACTCCGGGTGTTGATGACATTATCGGAGAGTACCGCTGGGGGCTTGCAGTCAGGGTCACCGAAGTTTTGGATACAATAGAGGGAGTTGTGGGCTGTACCTGCACTACCGAGCATCGTCCGTTTGTGCATCCGCAACTGCCGGCCCCGCAGTCAAGCGGACCTTCGCAGCTCATGGTGCACAGTGCATCATCACAGGCAGGTTTAGCCGCCAGATTGACGCAGCTGGCCGAGTGACAGCACTGTGCCGGGACGCAGTCCGCCGCGATTGTACAGGTCTGGGCATCAACAGGAACTGTCGTGACGGTAACGGGAGGCAATGTAGTTGTCACGGGCACTACAGAAGGAGGGGTTTGTGACGTGCAGCCTGCGAGAAAGACCGCGGCAATGCAGATAACCAGGAGCAGTATAACTTTTTTGTCCATACTAAAAATCGGTTGTAATTATATTAAACCAGATGGAGACTTTTAAAAAATTTAGGGTTATACATGGATTAAGAAAAAAAATCCTTTGCTGTTTGATGGGGGAAAGGGTTATGCTGAAATACTTTTTCCCGTTGTTCGATTATTCCCTGCAGAAGCCGGGATGATGAAACCCTCTCTACCTGAAGAGACGGAGGCAAACCGGGGAGAGCGCCCCCCTGACCCCTTTTTTGGGAGTTTCAACAGAACCTGGGGGAAAGACCGGTTATTAAAAATTCTGGGGGGGCTTCCCCGTATCCGGGCCTCTCGTAGACACGGGGGTAAAGAGGTTGTCCTATTTTGTCCCCAAAACTGTTGCGGGGACGTCCCTTCGGGGGCAGCAGCGTTCATCATATCCGGGGTATGGGGGCATCAGCCTCCATTTTTATAATCCACTCAATACACGAATTACAAAAAAAATGGGGAGCAATTCAAAAAAAATTCTCACTCCACTTTCGCCCACACATAGGCAAACCGCTGGAACGCGGTGATATGACCGAAGATACCAAAGAGCAGCAGTAACCAGCCAAACCAGCCGAGCCAGTAGAACGTCATGGGGGCGATGAGATCAATGATACCAACAACCATGATCAGGACCAGCCGGTCAGCTCTGCCCAAAAGCCCCCCGTAATAGCGCCCGACACCCACGGCCTGAGCCTGCGTACCAAGATAGGACGCCATCAGCACCCCGGTGAGGGCCAGAACCCCAATTTGCCAGGGGACCATCCCGCTGGCAAATATGCCGGTGATGATGAAGATATCCGCGTAACGGTCCACCGCATGGTCAAGAAAGTCCCCGCGCTTGCTCTGGCACTTCATCTCGCGGGCGACTGCACCGTCCATAGAGTCGCAGAATGCATTGAGGGCAACTGCCACAATCGCCCAGAGTTCGAGCCGCAGGTAAAACAGGATACCAGCTGCTGCTGATGCAATGAGGGCCGCGATCGTAAAGAAGTTCGGCGTCAGCCGGCACCGGATCGCAATGGCAACGAGCGGGTCGAAATACACTTTCACATGCGAGCGGTACTGGTCGAGCGTCATGTTTTTTCAGATCTCCAGGAATTCCGACCAGTCAAGGTGGCCAAAGTCTGCCGGGCACTCTCCCCGGTAAAATCCTTCGATCCGATCGGCACAGTACGCGGCATCGTGGCCGGTTGTATCCAGTTCGAAGATCTGTGAGGATTCAAACTCATCTATTGTCTCAATAAGGCAGACATCGAGCGCTTCGGCTTGAGCGTTCTCCCGGATCTTGGTCTCCCGGTACTTCCGCTGAGCGAGACGTGTTTTCAGTTCATCAGGCCGGCAGCGGAGCACAATTACCTTGTCACAGGGAAGCAGGTGGGCGAGATGCCCCTCGACAAAACCATTGACCGGGACAAAACCGGCAGCCCAGCGGTCCACATCGATGATCTGGGCATCGCGCTCCTCATCATTGCCGGTGACATAAGGCCCGACCGTTGCAGTCAGGCGGACAACCGTATGCCCCCTCCGGGCAAGCTCATCGCCTATCTGCGATTTTCCGGTGCCCGGGGTGCCGGTGATGCCACACATCATAATTTGTTAATCTCCCCGATGAACAACTCGTTCTCCCAGTCCTCACCAACGCTGACACGAACATAATGGTCGGGAAGCCCGGCAAAACTCCTGCACGAGCGGACGACAATGCCTTTGCGGGCAAGGCTCTCGACCATGGCATCACCTTTGTGCGGGGCTACATCGATCATGACAAAGTTCGCATCTGAGGGGAGGGCCGGATACTTCACCTCATCGGCAAACCGGGTGCGCCACCGCTTCACTTGGGCGATATACCGTTCTGCACGTTCCTTGTCAGGTAATGCCGCTGCTGCTGCTGCTGCTGAAACTGAATTGACCGTAAATGGCGTACCTGCCCGCTGATACCACGGGGGGAGCCAGCGGGGAGTGAAGGCATACCCGATGCGGAGACCGGCAAGGGAGTATACCTTGGAAAATGTTCTTCCCAGGACAAGGTTCTCGTACTTTTTCATAAGGGGAAGATAGTCGATACCGGAGAACTCGACATACGCATTGTCCAGGAAGAGGAGTCCTTCAATCCCTTCAAGGATCTCGGCTACCGCGTCAACCGGGGTTGCATTGCCGGAAGGGTTGTTGGGGGAACAGAGAACAGTGATCTTTGCCTCTTTTGCAGCCTCGATCAGTTTTCCGCAATCGACCGAGAAGTCTGCCTCCCGCGGTACGGTTATTACCTCTGCACCCTGGCCCATTGCCGCCAGGGCATAGAACGAGAACGTGGGTGTGGAGATTGCGACAGTCTCGCCGGGCTCGACAAGGGTGCGGATGATCGTCTCAATAACGCCATCCATCCCAACACCGGTGACAAAGTGATAATCGCCATAATATGCCCGCAGGGCATTCATCAGGACATTGACCCGCTCATCCGGATACCGGTTCACGGTTTTGAGTACCTCTTCGGCTGCAGCTAACGCAGCGGGAGAAAGAGGTTCGGGATTCTCATTGCTCGCAAGCCGGGCGATCTTACTGATGCCGTACTCCCGGGCGATATCCTCCGCTTTTTTGGCAAAGACATAGCCGCTCTTTTTTTTATAGCAGGATCTAACCAAGTGCTCCATTGATCACTCCGACCACGTAGTCGATCTCGGCATCCGTTATAACAAGCGGCGGAACCAGACGCAGGTTGCCGTCCGCTGCGCAGTTGACCAGCACACCATTGGCAGCGCATTTCTTCTGGACTTCGGGACATTTGTCGCCGATCGTCATCCCGATCATCAGCCCGCGGACACGGGGGTTCAACGGTGCAAGACCCTTGCCGAACCGGTCGCCTTTACGGGCTACATCCGGGAGGATCTTTTCAATTACGCCGATCGTTGCAAGGGCGGCTGCACAGGCAAGGGGGCCGCCGGCAAAGGTACTCCCGTGCTCGCTCTTTTTGAACTCAAGATCTTCCCGGGCAACCAGTGCGCCCATGGGAAACCCGCTGGCAATCCCTTTGGCGAGCGTGACGATATCAGCCTGCACCTTCGTGTGCTGCATGGCGAGCCATGTGCCGGTACGTCCCATGCCTGTCTGGACTTCATCGGCAATCATGAGAGCCCCGGTATCATCGCATATCTCCCGGATGCCTTTTATGAAACTGTCGGGGGGGATGATGACACCCGCTTCTCCCTGGATAGGTTCGAAGATGACCCCTGCGGTATCGTTGTCCACGGCTTTTTTCAGCCCGTCAAGATCGCCATATTCGACAAAGGTTTTGACCATGCCAAGCGGCTCAAACGGCTCGCGGATAGCCGGTTTATGGGTGACCGCAAGTGAACCTACAGTACGGCCATGGAACCCGTGGGTGAAGGCAACGAATTTTTTCTTACCGGTTCGCACCCGGGCCAGTTTGAGTGCCCCATCGGTGGCTTCCGCTCCCGAGTTCGAGAAGAAAGCCTTGTGCATGCCGGTAATCTCCACGAGTTTTTTGGCCAGGTCCCCCTGGTGCGGCACGTAATAGAGATTCGAGCAGTGGATCAGCTGGTGTGCCTGGTCACAGATCGCTTTTACGACCTCCGTATGGCAGTGCCCGGTGCTGCAGACAGCGATACCCGCGACACAGTCGAGATACTGTTTCCCGTCCGCATCCCAGACCGTTGATCCCTCGCCCTTTACAATTGCCATATCCCGCGAGAACGCAGGCATCACATAGCGTTCATCAAGGGCTTTGAACTGGCTTGTTGTTTCCATTTCCATCACAGATCTTTTTGATTGTTATGTTCGTTTATTATATTCAGACGTTATTCATATTCAATGGTTGCCGGTGGTTTTGCCGTGATATCGTAGACCACCCGGGCAACACGGGGAATATCGGCAGTGATTCTTGAGCCGATCCGCACCAGGTGCTCAAACGGTATATCGAGCGGGTCTGCCGTCATCCCGTCCCGGGAGTTCACTGCCCGTATCGCAACGATCCACCCGTGGATCCGGTTGTCGCCTTTGACACCGGTACCCAGACCAATCAGGGCGGCAAAGCACTGCCAGGGCCGGTACTTCTCGACCAGTTCGTCTTCCACTATCCAGTTCGCTTCGCGGATAATGTCCACTTTTTCTTTCGTGATTTCACCAATGATACGAACCGCAAGACCGGGACCCGGGAAAGGCATCCGGTGCTGGATCTCTTTTGGCAGGCCAAGGGCGCCGGCCACTTCGCGCACCTCATCCTTGTACAGATCGCGGATTGGCTCGATCACTTTCGTAAACTCCATATGCAGCGGCATACCCCCAACGTTGTGGTGGCTCTTGATCCCGCCCTCGCTTTCGATCCGGTCCGGGTAGATGGTGCCCTGCAACAGGCATTTTGCCCCTACTTTCTTTGCCTCACGCTCGAAGACCCGGATGAACCGCTCGCCAATCGCCATACGCTTGGCTTCGGGATCGTCGATCCCCTTGAGCGATACGAGGAACTCATCACCGGCGTCGACAATCTGGAGGTGGATATTGCCAAAGAGCGTCCGGATCCGTTCGGTCTCGCCTTTCCGCATCAGGCCGGTATCGATGTAAATCGGAAAGAGATTATCACCGATCGCACGAGCCGCAAGTGCAGCACAGACCGAGCTGTCGACCCCGCCCGAGAGGGCCATGACCACCTTGTCGTCACCTGCTGCGGCTTTGATCTCTGCAATGGATTTTTGGATAAATTTCTCGGTATTGACCATGGTTAGCTCCTAGGTTGTCCTCTTGTTTGCCCTGCACGCTTCAACAAACCCGAGGTACGGTGGAGACGGGTGGGTTGGCCGGGATCGGAACTCCGGGTGGAACTGCGTGGCAAAGAAGAACGGATGTCCTGGAAGTTCGAGGCACTCCATCCGGTTCTTGTTGGTGGCAGAAAAGACAAGTCCCGCCTTCTCCAGCTCTCCGATATACTGCGGGTTCACCTCATACCGGTGCCGGTGGCGTTCGGTGATCTGCTTTTCCTTGTAGAGTTTCATCGCCAGCGTACCATCCCGGATATCTGCGGTATAGTTCCCCAACCGCATGGTTCCGCCGAGTTCATTGAGACCTGCCTGTTCCGGGAGGAGACCGATCACATGGGTGCCCTCTCCGAATTCCTCGCTCGTGGCATCCGCTAATCCTGCCTTGTGGCGGGCAAACTCCACGGTTGCCAGCTGGAAACCGAGGCAGAGCCCCAGGAAGGGCACATTGTTCTCGCGGGCAAATTTGATAGCTTCGATCTTGCCTTCAATACCCCGTTTGCCGAATCCGCCGGGAATCAGGATACCGTCATAATCCTTGAGTGAACACCGCTCGTAGCGTTCCGCATCCAGCCAGGCAATCTTCACTTCTGTGGAGAGTGCACGCCCCGCATGCTTGAGCGATTCCTTGATACTGATGTAGACATCCTCAATGCCATACTTGCTGATGATAGCAACCGTCACCCGGTTGGTGTATTCCTTATTTACCACCCGGTACCACGCAGTATCGGGCTCTTTCTTATCCAGCCCGAGATGGGCAGAGAGCACATCGGCAATACCCTCCTTTTCCATCTCCATCGGAACCGCGTAGGTGTCAGGGGCGGTGGCAGCAGAAATGACGGCATTCTGGGGGAGATCGCAGAATGCAGAGATCTTGCGTTTGGTGCCGGCACTGATCGGGTTCTCACTCCTGCCGACAATGATGTCTGCATGGAGCCCGAGTTCCCGCAGGGCTTTTACCGAGTGCTGGGTGGGCTTGGTCTTCATGTCCCCCATCGTATCTTCGGGGATCAGGGTGACATGGATGAGCACGATATCGTGCTCGGAAAGTTCGCCATGCATCTGGCGCACGGCTTCCAAAAACGGCATACTCTCGATATCGCCGACCGTGCCGCCGACTTCCACAAGGCAGATGTCAGCCTTTGTCCCGTCGGGAAATTCCTCTTCTGCTGCCTGGCGGATACAGGTCTTGATCTGGTCGGTGATGTGGGGGATAATCTGCACGGTCTCTCCGAGGAAATCGCCGCGACGCTCCTTATCGATGACCGTACGGTACACCTTGCCGGTGGTGATATTGTGGGCAGCGGTCAGTTCGATGCCTAAGAACCGCTCGTAGTTGCCGAGGTCGAGATCGACTTCACTGCCATCCTTGAGCACGAACACTTCACCGTGCTGGGCCGGGTTCATCGTCCCTGCATCGATATTTAAGTACGGATCTATCTTGACTGCCGTGACCCGGTAGCCACGGTTCTGTAAGATCCGTCCCACTGATGCAGCGGTTATACCCTTGCCCAGACCGCTCATCACACCGCCGGTAATAATGATGTACTTCACGCTTAAGATCTCCCCGATTGCATTATATTTGGCTCACAATCCCTAATAGTGTTATCTTCCTTTTAAGTATCGGGATAAAAACGTGCCATTTCCCAAAAAGGCACTGCTGCACCGGAATCCATGAAGCGGACGGGCCGGCACCAAGGGAGGTAGCATACCCAAGCAAGGTTAAATTATGAAAAAACTCAACTGAGTGGGTATGAATTTCAGGCAGTTTATTCACATTCTGGCAATTTTCGCATGCATTGCCTGCTTTGCTCAGCCCGTGCTTGCTGAAGTACAAACCGATGAAGCCACTACCTATTACAATCTGGGTGAAGTGCTCCTCACCCAAAATGACTATCAGAGGGCAATAGAATCCTTTGACAAGGCTCTTGCCGCCAACACGACCGCGATCACCCAGTCCGATGCCCTGCTGTATGCGTACCGGGATAAGGGCTATGCACAGATCCAGCTCAAAAAATATGACGAAGCCATCCAGACCTTTGAACAGGGACTGGCACTCTATCCCAGGGACAACATGCTCTGGAACAACAAGGGCTATGCAAACTATAACCTTGGAAAATACCCCGAAGCACTCGCTGC
The DNA here is from genome assembly GCA_025350045.1 of Methanomicrobiales archaeon. Classification (GTDB taxonomy): domain Archaea; phylum Halobacteriota; class Methanomicrobia; order Methanomicrobiales; family Methanospirillaceae; genus Methanoregula. The sequence goes on from JANXYM010000043.1 coordinate 74,834, forward strand.
GTATAACAACGCCATCCAGTTTGACAAAAATTATACGATAGCCCTGATCAACAAAGGCGACACACTCTCTAAAATGGGTCAGTTCCGGAATGCCGCAGATGCATATACCCGGGCCCTAGAAACCGATCCCGGCAACCGTGACGCAACAACCGGACTTGCTGCTGCACAGAATGGTGCTGCATCAGAGATCCCGACAACCATGATTGCGATCGTTATTCTGGTGATCGTCATCGCTGCAGGGGTGGTCTGGTACATCAAATTCAAAAAACCTGAGGAACCAAAGCAGGCAGAAAAGAAATCCAGAACAAAGAAGAAATAACTTTTTTATTCGGTTACCGTCACCGCAAATGCTGCTGAAGTGCGGGAAAACATCGTCTTTTCATCAGAATCCAGAAATACTTCAGCCTCGGCAAAAGCAACCCTCCTTCCCTTTTTGATAACCTTTGCTTTGGCAACAATCACACCCTCCCGGACCCCTTTGACAAAACTGGTGGATTCAGAGATGGTCGCAATCCCCTCATCTTCTTTCAGCACCGTGTAGAGAGCGAGCGCAATCGCCTCATCAGCAAGCGCCACAAGCATCCCACCCTGCAGCCAGCCGACACCGTTATGCATGTCAGGCCGGACCTGCATCGTTAAGACCGCACTTCCCGCATCGTAACTGACGATATCGATACCCATCTGGCAGAAGAACGGATTGGCATTCCTGCCCAGTTTCCGGATATTTTCTAAATAGGACATGGTCTTCCTGTTGAGTTTTTATCCGGACACAGATTTAGAATATGCTAAAGACCCCCCATGCCGGTTGATTAATAATGATGATCGGACGAACTATTCTCCATGCAGGACCCTGAAACAAAAGAGATGCTCGCTGATCTCATCTGGCTTAATGCCGTCATTGCAACGGAACTTATCCAGATCACCGAAAATACATCGGCGATCCTCCGCAAATCCCCTCCACCGGAAAGTTGCCTTGCCGAACACCTCGAACTGAAGAAAACCGCGCTCCATATGGCAGAGAAGTACCGTCCCGCAACGGTGCTCGGCCAGCACCTGCTCAAACACCAGTAACGTTATTGGGACACCCTGCCCACGGATATAGGAGAATATTCCGATCACCGTACTCAGGGAGTCCGCTAAAAGCGTCCTGCACACAGCGTGACACTCTTTGTCAATACATCTCAAACGGAGCAAAACCCCATGACCACACCCGGCATATCGTCCAGTCTCGTCATCCCCGCATATAACGAGGAGAACCGGATCCAGTCACTCTTCGACGAGATAACAGCGTTCGATGGGGAGCTTATCGTAGTCTGTGATGGTAACGATCGGACTGCCAATTGTGTCAGCAGGATCGCGGGCAGAAGAACGGATCTTACTATCCGCTGTCTGGTGTTCGATCACCGGCTCGGGAAGGGAGGGGGCGTGATAGAAGGGCTCCGGGCAGCCCGGGCACCTCTCGTGGGGTACTGCGATGCTGACGGTTCCACAAGCATCGGAGAGATGCAGCGGCTCTTTTCCTACCTTTCTCATGCCGATGGGGCGATCGGATCGCGCTGGGTGCCGGGCTCGACCCTTCGTGTGCGACAGGGAATACTGCGCAGGATGGAAAGCCGGGCATTCAATCTCCTGATCCGGCTGCTCTTCGGTCTTACCTACAGCGACACACAGTGCGGGGCAAAGGTGTTTAAAAAAACCGCAATCGATGCCGTTCTGCCGCAGATGACATCGCGGGGGTTCGAGTTCGATGTCGAACTGCTCTGGCGACTCAGGCAGGCCGGGTTATCCGTAACGGAAGTTCCCATTGTCTGGCAGAACAAAGGGGATTCCCGGGTACAGAAGCGGGACATGATCCGGATGCTCACGGGCCTGCTTGCGATCCGGTTCAACTCAGGAAATGTATGATACCATCGTCAAGAGAAGAGCAGAAGACCGAGGCATTCAGGCTTTTTGAAGACGGGCGGTATATCGAGTCCGGCCGGCTCTGCACCATCCTTTTGGAATCAGGCAGGGATTCTGCTATCGATGTGCTCGCCGCAACGAACCTCTACTATATGGGAAAGCTCGATGAGGCGGAAGTCTTTTTTAAGGATCTTGCGCAGAAGATGCCTGACTCTTCCTATGTGCACAGTTACCTGGCAAAAGTGTTTGAAGCACGAGGGGACGAAGCTGCAATCGCCGAGTACGCAACTGCCGTTCATCTCGATCCTTCCAACCAGGATGCCCTGCGGGGTTATGCAGAGTATCTCCTCACCCACAGGGATTACCAGGCCGCACTGCCGGTCTTTAAGCGGCTCGTGCAGATCAGTAAAAAACAGGGTGATGTCCATCATCTGATGCAGGCGCACCTTGGGATTGGCGAAGCACACGAGGCACTCTCAACCCATGACCTGCTGGGGGGCGGGACTGCACCGGGCCACGAATATGTCGATGCGCTGGTGAAGACCGGCAACTTCCCTGCAGCCACGGAACTGGCGAACCGGATCTATAAAGAGACCCGGGATCCTGCAGTGCTCAGGAAATATCTGTCTGCTCTCTCCGTTTATGATGTGCCGTCTTCGCTCGAGGCTTACACCGATCATACCCGGTCCGGCACCGATTGCGGGATCCTCTTTGACTACGTACTGCTCCTGCAGGCCCACGGGAGGACCAAAGAAGCGCTGGCTACCGCACAGGAACTCGCCGGACGCTCATGCCAGCCGGTATATCATCTTCTGGTCTGCGATCTGCTCGCGGCCCATGCACACGCCGGGAAGGAGAGGAAGGAAGCTCTTGCTGCATACGAACAGTTGATCCGGGACGAGCTGGCTGCCAAAAATGATCTTGACCTGCTCCGGACGATCATCAGCAGGTACCGCCAGCACCTCACCGCGTGGATTCCGGCAGAAGAGGCAAAACGCAGGTTCCTTGACATTGTCTCAAAGGATGTGAATGTGGCAAGCCTGCTCGAGACCGCTCTGTTATACGAAGAGGCCGGGGATGCCGCAGAAGCCCGGTCCTGGTATTACCGGGCGTACAGGGCAGATTTTCTGACAGGAGGGCTTGCCTATGCACAATACCTCGATATTCACGGCGAATTGCGCGAGTGCGAGAAAGTGATGCTTTACATCCTCTCGAACGTGAAAAAGAGCACAGACACCAGCAGGGTGGCAGCCGTGATCGTGCAGAGGCACGGAACCATGCACCGGTTAAAGCGGTTGATGGAGCAGCTGCTTGCAACACTCGAATCCCGCCGGGAGACACTGAATTCAGAAGGTCTCGAACTGCTCGCAATGGCGTTTTTCATTGCCGGAACCAATGCACACGAAGAGCAGGACTACGCAGGCTGCAAGTATTACTGTCTGAACGGCATGGACGTGATGCCGGCTCACTCCCGGGCCATTGCGCTTGAGGATTTTCTCACCCTGATCCGGGCCTGCAAGGAGAAGTCGGTGGCCGATCGCCCTGTCATGAACGTGCCCGAGGTAAAAAAACGGGCAGCAGCCGGTCCTCCGGCACAGGTGATCACCGATCAGCTCGGTCTCACCGAGCAGGAGGCAAAGATCCTCGAGTTCGTCCGGCTGCACAGGACGGCAAACGAGATGGAACTGCGAAAAGTGCTGGGCACACGCAGGGTGGTCGGGATTGTCAACCGCCTGATCCAGAAAGCAGAAGCACAGGGATTGTTACTGATCGCAAAGAAAGGAGTTGGGGAGGATGGGGAAACCTATGAATATACCGGAACCTGAACGGATGGACCAGCGCAGGCTCGAGAGCATCAACATTATTAATGCTTTACGCCGGGGCACGGTCCCTGCAGGCGGGCTGGAGCGGATAGCCGTAGGGCTCGACGTTGAAGAGGGTGTGATCAGCCGGCAGTTGGATTATGTAGCCCAGAGCGGCGGGGATCTCAAGTTTATCCGGGGTGAGTACGGGAGCGGCAAGACGTTCCTGGTTGCCCGGGCACTCGAGATCGCCCGCACAAAGGGATTTGTCACCTCGCACGTTATCATCTCATCCTCCACCCCGCTCTACAAGATCAAGGGGATCTACCAGCAGGTCTGTGCAAACCTCCGTACTGGAGGGGAAGAGCATGCGATCAAGACGGTACTCGACAACTGGCTCTTTGCCATCGAAGAGCGGCTGCTCTCGGTGAGCAAGACAGATCTTGAAGACGCTGCACTCGAAGAGGCCACGGAGCGGGAGATCGAGACGGCACTCAGCGGCATCAGCGAAGTGAACACTGCTCTGGCTGCGGCACTGCGCACGTACTACCGTGCGAATAATACCGGCGACTTCCAGCTGGCCCAGGCAGCACTGGGCTGGATCGCCGGTGAACCCAATATCGGCCGGGACTTCAAGCAGAAGGCAGGGATCAAAGGCGAGATCGATGACACCATCGCGTTTGTCTTCCTGCGGGGCCTCGTGTCGATTATTCACGGGGCGGGCTACAGCGGGATTGCGATCGCGGTAGACGAGATGGAGACCACGCAGGGACTCCAGCGCAACCAGCGGGAGAAAGGGTACCACACGCTCGTCCGGATCATCGATGCACTCGACCGGGGCGATATGCCCCGCTGTTTCTTCCTCTTTACCGGCACTCCTGCCATGTATGACGGTTCACGCGGCATCCGCTCCGTTCCCCCGCTCTACGATCGCATCAGCGTGGTGCAGAACGACGCCTATCGCAATCCCCGCCAGCCACAGATTATGCTGGAGAAGTTCGATACGTCAAAGCTTGAACTGGTGGCGATCAAGATCGTTGATGTCTACGCCCAGGCGTACTCGGAACCGGACCGCGAGCGGATCTCGCACCGCTTCATACGGGCCATGATCAAAAAGATTACCACCCGGTTCGGGGGCAGGGTGGACGTTATTCCCCGCATATTCTTAAAAGAGTTTGTCGATGTGCTGGACAAGTGCGAGCTCTACGAGGATTATACTCCCGGTGATGCCTACGACTTTGATGCCGAGCACCTCAAGGGGGATCTCAGGAAAGAGGAGGAGGCGGTGATGGTGGTCAGGTTCTGATCCCTCCGGTTAAGACAATGTTTTACGCTTTAACAGCTCACCCTTTCAGCATGCGCCGGTCGTATCTCCTGTTCATCCTTGCAGCAGCCGTACTGTGCGCACTGGTTCCCGTAACAGGAGCCGTCTCGCTCACCCTAAATGCTTCAGAGAATGAGGCGCACATCGGGGATACCATCACGCTCAGCGGTACAGTGACCGGGATCAAAACGATTGCAGTGTACCTCTTTGTTATCGGACCTGACCTCGACAACCGTGGCGTAACACTCGACAACCTCAACATCCCCGCAGGGCGCGGGTTGTTCACCACAGCACCGGTGCATCTCGAGAACGGCACCTGGTCCTATACCTGGGATACCGCAGTGATCCTTGGCAATCTCAAACCCGGTACTTACACAATCTATGTAGTCAGTTCACCGGTCGACCGGCTCCGCTTTGTCACAGGCGAGTACGCCACCACAGAGATTGTTTTTCTTCCCACAGAAGAACCCCCCAGTGAAGTGCCAATCGGACCCTGTATTCCGATTGTTGCACTGGTGATTGCCGGGATGGTTTTGCTGGGATGGCGTGGAATGCGGCGGGAATAGAGTTTTTTTTAAACGGGAATTTTCGTTTATTTTATTTTTATCTTTGTTTATTTATGGGGGCTGATGCCCCCATACCCCCAATAACGATGCTCCCGCAGCTCCCGAAGGGCCCCCGGGGCGGTTTGAATACTTTTTGTGCTCTGGAGAAATCCTCTGTTTTTTTCCGAAACTCTTTTTGGGCATGCCCGCATGCCCCGCTACTATGGCATCCCCACGTAGCGATAGTGGACGCAATCGAGTTAGTGAAAAATACATAGGTGAAAGGGATCACACTCAAAGTCTCCAGAATGTTTGACCGTAACCGGGGATGGATAATCGGATTCCTGATAGTATTTTTGTAAAAAATTCCGATAAATGAAAAATATATTTTCCAGAAGAGTTACAAAAAATCTCCTTGCCAGGAGAGGCCCCGATGAGGCGGCCGAGCGACCCCATAAGGGGTGGAAAACATCGCAATAAAATAAACGTTACAACAAAGAAACATAAAAAAAAGTGAAAAATCGGGGTGTCTTCCCGACAATTACTTCCTGCCGGATTCCCTGCGCACCCGCACGGATTCTGCATGGGCGTGAAGGCCTTCTGCATCCGCAATGGTCTCGACGATATCGCCAATCGCATCAAGACCATCGCGATCGATGATCTCGACCGATGCAGTCTTGCAGAAATGATTCACATCGAGACCGGAGTAGGTCTTTGCATATCCTGCTGTCGGCAGGCAGTGGTTGGTCCCTACGGCATAGTCACCGCAGGCAACTGCCGAATAACGTCCGACAAAGATTGCCCCTGCATTCTTCACTCTCGTGACAACGGACAGGGGGTCGGCAACCTGTATTGAGAGGTGTTCCGGGGCAACAGCATCCGAAGCAAGAATCGCTTCTTCCATAGTGCTGACAACAACATACCCGGAGTTCTTAAGCGCCTGTTCGATGATCTCCTTTCGCGGGGCAACTTTTGTCATCGCTTCGACCTCGCGGCCTACTTTTGCCGGGAGGGACTTGTCGGTGGTGATCAGGATACAGGCAGCATTGGGATCGTGCTCGGACTGGGCAAGAATATCGGCAGCGACAATACGGGGGTCGGCAGTCTCATCGGCAATAATCCCGATCTCGCTGGGGCCTGCCGGGAAATCGATCTCAACCTTTTCGCGGAGCATCATCTTGGCAAGGGTCACGTACACGTTGCCGGGCCCGACAATCTTCTGCACGGGCCGGATAGATTCAGTACCCAGCGCCATTGCGGCAACTGCCTGTGCACCACCGGCATTGTAGATCTCGGTGACACCGGCAATGTCCAGCGCAACGAGGGTTAAGGGTTTTATCGGAGGGGGGGAGCAGGCGCAGATCTCCTTTACTCCCGCAACACGGGCTGGCACTGCACACATGAGAGCAGACGACGGGTAGGCAGCACGGCCCCCGGGGATATAGAGACCGACACGGTTTAAGGGCGTGGTCTTGACCCCAAGTACGATGCCGGGTTCCATCTCCTGCAGCCAGAGATCCCGGGGCTTCTGGAGTTCATGAAATCGCTCGATACGGGCATGAGCCTCGATCAGGCTCTCAATGATCTTCGCATCGACCAGCTCATAGGCATCCTCGCGCTCATCATCTGATACCGCGATGTCAGTCAGTACACAGTGCTTCTTTGCCAGATCAATAAGTGCAGCGTCTCCCTCGTTCTGCACACGGCTGATGATCTCTGTTACGGTGGCCCGGACATCTTCGAGGCTCGACTGCCTCCCCGCGATCCACTCATCGATCTCCACTGCCTTCCACATAGTGCCAATATTTTCGGCAGGAAAGGTTGTTAAGGTTTCGTCAGGTTTAAAAAATGGGATACTTGAATTTGAAATACTCGTGCAGAATATTTTGGATTTGTCCGGCTCTGTCGCAGATTATGAAAATACTGGCACGGGAATGAGGGTGTATGAAAAAAATCTCAATTAAAAAAAATGCTCTGGAGAACCGTATATGAACCGATAAAATTCGCACCAAATGTAGGGAAACTGCCGATAATGCGAGGGTTCCCCACTACAGGGCCTATATGAGGCACGGCGGGGCAAGGAGTTTTCAGCATTTTTTACGTTATTGATCCTCCGTGGGGGCGCCCCGTCGGGGGCGGCGGCGCCCATCGCAACCGGGGGTATGAGGTAACCCCCATCACTCTGTCTGAAAGAGTTCGTTTTTCATGGGAAGTCATCCGTTTTTTCCTGATGCTGTTGGGCGCAGGCTCGCATGCCCCTCCCGTCAGGCTTCACTGAATAGCGAGGGAGAAGCATGGGGTTAGAGAAAAAAATCCTTTGACGAAAATGGGATCATGGGGGTGCTCCGTTTGGACCGCCTCTCCCTCTGGGGGAGAAACGGTCATACTCAAAATATCCAGAAAGCGGGAGCGCAATCTGTGATAATAATAATAGGATTTCTCCGGGACGAAAAAAAGAAAACGGTTATTAATAGCCACCCATACCGGGCGGCATTCCGCCCGGAGCTGCGGACCTTGAGGATGCAATGACATCATCGATGCGGAGTATCATGACTGCTGCCTCAGAAGCGCTTGAAATTGCCTGTGTCTTTACCCGCAGCGGTTCGACAACGCCCGCTTTGAGCATGTCCGCGGGTTTACCGGCAATGATATCAAGCCCATAGGTCTTCTTCCCCGATTCGTGGGCTGCCCTGAGGTCGACTAACATATTGATGGGGTCAAGCCCGGCATTCTCGGCAAGCACGCGGGGGATGATCTCCATTGCGCTTGCAAACGATTCAATGGCAAGCTGGTTGCGGCCACCAACTGTTGCGGCATACTCGCGAAGCCGTAATGAAAGTTCTGTCTCTGGTGCACCGCCGCCGGGAACAATCTTTTTCCCCGCAACAACAACGCTGACAACCATGAGGGCGTCGTGAATGGCCCGGTCAAGTTCGTCCACCACGTGCTCGGTCCCGCCACGGATGATGATGGAGACCGCTTTTGGATTTTTGCACTTCGAGACATAGATCATCTCGTCACCGGATAACGATTTCTCCTCGACAAGACCGGCTGCGCCAAGATCCTTTGCTGTGATCGCATCCACGCTGTTGACGAGCTGTGCACCCGTTGCCCGGGCAAGATTATCCATATCGCTCTTCTTAACCCTGCGTACAGCAAGGATACCGGCTTTTGCAAGGTAGTGCTGCGCAACATCGTCGATACCTTTCTGGCAGAAGAGGACATTGGCCTTGCTCCTGATAACCTTGTCCACCATCGAATGGACCATGTCCGCTTCTCCATCGAGGAATGCCTGTGCCTGGCCGGGACTCGAGATGTTGATCTTTGCATTCACTTCGGTCTTTTTGTACTCGAGTGCTGCATTGAGGAGGATAATCTTTGCATCCTTGACGATCTTGGGCATGCTCGGGTGTGCACGATCCTTGCTGATAACCATACCCTCGATGAGAGCCGAGTCGTCGATCGAGCCGCCAACCTTCTTCTCCACGTTGATGTGGGCGAGATCTGCGGTACCGTCAGCATCGGCGACGAACGTGATTGCCCTGACAATGATGTCGCAGAGATGACCTTTTGCTACATCCGAATTCTTGCCGGTAAGGGCAGTCTCTGCAATCTTCTTGAGCATCGCGGTATCGGTTGGTTTGACCGTTATGGCGTATTTATCGAGCAGCAGGAGGGACTTTTCCGCTGCCATACGGTAACCCTCGGCGATGCTGGTCGGGTGGACTTTCTGTTTGAGGAGGACTTCTGCGTTCTTTAAAAGTTCGCCCGCCAGGATGACGGCAGTTGTCGTACCATCGCCGACTTCAGCATCCTGGGTCTTTGCGATCTCGACCATCATCTTTGCAGCAGGGTGCTCGATATCCATCTCCTTTAAGATAGTGACACCATCGTTGGTGATGGTGATATCGCCAATGCCATCGACAAGCATCTTGTCCATACCCCTGGGACCAAGGGTTGACTGGACCGCTGTCGCAACGGCCCGTGCAGCGGTGAAATTACTGTTCTGGGCATCCTGACCATGGGTTGTCGTTGATCCTTCCCGCATAATGATTATGGGTTGTCCCCCGAGTTGTTGTGACATACTTATACCTCGCTAAATTGTTCAATCCATTGTGATTGTACCGGTGCCTGTTTTTCCTGCTTGCCGGCCGTTTGGCCTTTTGAGGGGAGTTCCGGGGCAACCGCAGACCGTTCTGGCACATCTTTGATGGGATCAAAAACGGCTGGGGCGAAAACCGGTACCAGTAAAACAGAAGTCGTCATCCCTGTTCGGGCGATTATTGGTGGACTTCATCACCAGATGATAAAACAGATTGTCCTGCATCGGTTTTATGTGTATCCATCTCTGGTGTGATTCGCAGTACGATACCCCCCTGTTAAACCGGTGTTGTACTATCGGGCACAGTCTGGCTTATTTCATGAGAGAGATCTGTCTTTCTCCCGTGTGCCTCCCTCCGTCATCGAATAATGCATTCTGCGAATGTCCGGGGGTGTATGCAGCCTGCGTTTATCCCGTGTCAGTACCTGTTCACTGGATGATGGTTCTGCTTGTGCCCGGTAGCGGGCTTATACAAGAATGGGGTAAAAAATGAGTGTTTCGTGTCAACACCTCATCATTAATAACAGGTTTTTACCTATTACTGATCAATGCGCACGGATTTTGGTATTCATATGAAAGGGGGCGTCATCACCGAACGGGATGCAGACTTCTGTACCATTCGCATCAGGGCCCCTGCAGGTATTTTTTCTATTGAACAGTTGCGGGGTATTGCAACAATCGCGAAGAGATATGGAAAGGGTACGGTTCACTGCACCACCCGCCAGACGTTAGAAATTCCCCATGTCAATCCGAAACTGTTGAAAAAAGTTGAAAAGGCTCTTGCAAAGAACGAAACTCCTGTTGGCTCGGAAAAAGATGAGATTGTCAACATCATCGCATGTCCCGGGACCGAACGCTGCAAATTTGCCAATATCGATACCATCAGTCTCGCCAAAAAAATCGATGAAAAATTGTTCGGAAAGGAGATGCCGGTAAAGATGCGCATCGCACTGTCGGGTTGCCCGAATGCCTGCACAAGTCCCATGCTCAACGAAATTGGGGTTATCGGGAGAGTGCTCCCCCTCCGGACTCCCGGTCTTTGTACAGGGTGCGGATCCTGTGTCCAGTACTGCAAAGAAAAAGCCATTAAAATCCGGAATGGCATATCGGAACTCCAGGAGGATAAATGCGTCCAGTGCGGGGTATGCATCCAGTCCTGCCATTTTGATCTCTTAAAAGCAGAACACCGGCATTTTCTTATCACGGTTGGGGGAAGGAGAGGGAGACATCCCAAAATCGGCAGACAGCTGCTGACTGTTGAGACCGAAGAACAGGTACTTATAGCCATACAAAAAATTGTCGACTGGGTGTACCGCCGTGCCTGGAGCGGGAGACTCCTATCTGAGCAACTGGATGAACTCCATTTCGAAAAATTCCGGCAGGATATTGAAAAGCTGATGTCAGATACCAGCGAGAGCCCGGCAAAAAAACCATTACCCTGAATTTTTTACCAACTCTTTTTTTATTGATACCGTAAGAGTAATTGAAAATTTTTTGCATTTATCACGTATCCGATTATCTTAAAAAACGCGGGAGAACACATTTGCGGATAGTGAGATAAAACGCATTTTTATCAGGATTTGTTCTAAAGACGAAAAGGGGGTCAAGGGGGTGCACTCCTTGGGTTGCCTCCCCCTTTTCAGGGAGAGAGGGGATCGCTGTCACAATCTCCAAAGAGCCTGACTGTAATATCTGATAATAGAAAGATGTCTTCTGAAAATATTATAGCCCTGAAGTGCCTGGATGAGACCAATAGGGAAGGGAAAAACACAAAACCGGGTTTCATGGTTCAGGAGTGGACTAAAAGGGTTCATGCCAGTTTCTCCAGAGCAAAATTTAAAAAATGAAAAATAGTTCGCAGGGATCAGGAGCGTCCCTTACGGACAGATAGTATTCCTGCAATACCCAGCCCTAAAAAGATGAGAGGGAGCGGCAGGGGGGATTTTGTAGGTACCGGTGTCGGCACTGCAGTTGGGATGGCAGTGGGCGCCGGGTTGAGGGTAGCATAGAGCGGGACACTCTGTCCCGGGGCAGGGACACTGGTTACGGCTGCAGTATACGGCAGGTAGCCATTCATCGATACGGTGTACGTCTGGTAGGGAGTACCGGTTGTATAGACCGGGACGGTCAATGTCCCCTGGGTGATCGTACCAACAACCTGGTTGTCGAATGAGACCGTTGCTCCGTTCACATTACAGTTGACCACGTACCATCCCTGGCCACCACCGATAACTGCGGGGGTCGGGGGAGCGGTGGGAGTGGCCAGATTTAACGTAGCATACACATCAAAGGTCTCTCCCTTCCCCGGCATTGCCGGGATGGGGCCGGTATAAGGGGTATACCCGGTTTTACTGACCGTGAATGATTTTATCGGAGTACCGGTGCTGTAGACCGGGACGGTAAGAACGCCCCCGGATATCTCCCCTTCATACGTACCATCGAAATAGACCTGTGCGCCATTCACATTACAATGTACAGCAATCCAGCCCTGGTTTCCGCCAATCGGCTCAGCCGCAGATACCACGGAAAAGCAGGCAAGGGTAAGCACAACGGCAATGAATGCCAGATAAATACGGTTGATCTCCATCAGAATTCCTCGTATACAGGATAATGGGAAAGAGGGTATAAAAAAGAATCTTTTTTACGTTAAAATCTGAGCCAGGTGTCGCCCGTATCCAGAAAGGATAAAGAGGCAGAAGCATCCTTCAACTGTTAAAGGAAAACCTGATGATAACCAGATAGTTAACTATAATGATTGTTATCAAAACCGCACCGCCAGACCCATGAATCCTGAAGATGGAGTTCCCTCTCCTTTATGAATCTGCCCTCTTATGACCGAATCCCACGCTACCCTGTCACCCCTGCGATTCAATCTTGCCGAGCTGGCGGGTTCTCTTGGGGATTTTGGGACCATCATCCCTCTCATCCTTGCCGTGGCCCTGGTCTCGGATGTCAATGCCCGGTACATTCTCCTCTTCTTTGGGATCTGGTTCATACTCACCGGCCTCTATTACCGGTTGCCAATCCCGCTCGAACCGATGAAGGCGGTCGCGGTGATGGTCATTGCGGGGTCCATTGGCAGCGGGGAGATCGCAGCTGCGGGTCTCATCCTCGGGATCATATTTCTCGTGCTTGGTTATGGCCGGTTCTTTGCGATCATTGAACAATGGGTACCGCAGAGCGTGGTGCGGGGAATCCAGCTCGGTCTTGCCCTGCTCCTGTTCCGGTCATCGCTGGGATTTGTGGTAAAGGATCCCACGTTCTTTCTCCTGGGCATCGCCATCATCGCGGTTTTTTACCTCCTCGCAAGGTTCCGCTCCATTCCTGACCTGTCCACGATCGTGGTCATCGGCGTAGGCCTTCTCGCGGGAATTGCCCTGTATGGCCTTCCCCCCTTAAGCCAGATCCCGGCGCCGCAGCTGGTCATCCCCGTTCCCCGGGATTTCATCTCCGCCTTTTCAACGCTCGTGCTCCCCCAAGTGGTCCTCACCATCACCAATGCGATCCTTGCCACAACACTCCTGACAAAAGATCTCTTTGCCCATGAAGTGCCGCCAAAGAAGTTCTCAACCAGCATTGGTCTCATGAACCTCTTCTCCGTCCCGTTTGGAGGTTTCCCCATGTGCCATGGTGCCGGGGGGTTGGCCGGGCAGTACCGCTATGGCGCACGGACCGGCGGGGCAAATATCTATGCGGGCCTGATCTTTCTCATCCTCGCCCTCTTCTTCTCCTCCCCGCAGGTACTCTCCATCATCGCTGTTGGCGTGCTGGGGGCGCTCCTCGTCTTTGTCGGAATCGAAATGAGCCGGCACAGTCTCAAGACCGACTCTCTCCCGGTCACTGTGATCATCGGGATCCTCGCGCTGGCCAGTTCGATGACGATCGCGTTTATTATCGGGATGGTGATTGCGTACCTGGTCCCGGTGCTCGGGAAAAAGATGAGACCAGCTTGCGAATAATCGAAGATATGCGGGTGAAAACCTTTTTCAAACAACCGTCAAACAGCAAGTACCCGGAGGTCTGAGCCAGCCTCACACACGGAAACTGCACTTTACGATTGCACACGATATTTTTAAGAGTTATTGCGGTTTTACCCGGGCCACGTCTGCATGACTTCAGGCATTCTTGGTACATCACACATAAGGATTGGAAGATTTTTTTGGAGATTTCTCCAGAACCAAAAGAACAGATTCTTCTGACTTCTCATGATTATCGTTGAACAGACACAATTTTTTAATTAATCCAGACCTTGTAATGGATGTGAGAAAAAAGAATAAAGTAAAAACAGCCGGTCCACCCACTGAAAAGAACGGGGCCGATAATCCCCCGTGGGATAGTTTTCCAGGGAAAAGCACGGATGTGCCATGGGTTTTTTCAAATATCGTGGAATTCTGCATTGTTTTTTTCTGTGTCGCGTATTCACTGTTCTGCCTGGACGCATATTTTTTAAACGCCGTTCACCTGAAACTCTCCGTTCTGAACCTGTCATTCCTGCTTGTGCCGGAATTACTGCTACTGGGGGAAGTCACCTATAAAAAAATACAGGTATTCACGGACATCAAAACCGCGCTTTATAGTATTCTGGTCTTTCTCATCTCGTTCTTTATTTCCCTGAAAATCTCACCATCATTCCTGTCGAACAGCTGGAGTGCTGATTATCCCCACCATTATATTCTGATCGATTTTCTGTCGGTCCACGAACATTTGCCCCAGCTCACCTCCGGCCTTGGAGAGATGGTACAGTATCCTTTCGGACCTTCCCTCTTCACTTCAGTCGTCGCCAGGATCCTGCCCATTTCACTTTTGAACGCTACCGGTGCTATCGCTGCCGTAATGTCAGCGCTGATTGCGGTGACCGTTTACCTGCTGGCACGGGAGTTTTTGAAAAGATTATCTCCCGAAAAGCACCTGGCAGACGCCGGGGGTCTGATCAGCGCGTTCATGGTTTTTTCAGTCCCTGCGTATTTTCTGGATCAATATTGCGGCAATTTTTATTATTCTATGATCTTTGGAGAACTGCTGGTTCTCGTTTCCCTGCTGGCACTCATGAAAATTGAAACGGGAGATACACCATGGATATTCATCTTCATCCTGGCAACCCTGGGGATCATCTTTACCTATACGCTGTATATCCTTATCCCGTTCTCTGCATTGCTTTTCTTTGCTCTTCTCAATCCGGAAAAAATCCGCATTCTTGTGGACAGGGTTACCATCAGTTCAGGTTTGCTGGTAGTATTCCTCTTTTTGCTCTTCTCGTATGAGCGGATGGGAATAGGAACCCATATCCTCCAGTATGAGGGGATCACCGTTGAACTGAATATAGTAAATTTTAATATCCTCTTTCTCGTTCTGGTTATTGCCGGTAGTATTATTGGCATGAAAATAATTCCTTCTTATCTGAGAAGTTCCCTGTTTGTGTATTCTTTTTTCATAATAGCCGAGTTCTTTGCTTTTATTTTTTTAAACCAGTTCGGGCTGATTGCGGTATATTATGCAAATAAAAGTTTGTACCTGCTCATTCTGGTGCTATCTGTATCCGCCAGCATCCCGGTTATTTTTGCCGTCAGGTATATCCGGGAGGATCAGGTCCGTACTATTGCCACCTTCAGCATTATCGGCCTGATCGGTCTTTATTCAGTATTCTGTGCTCTGACCTTTCCGTTAAATACCGTCCCGGTGGTGACCAATGAGGATGTGATTTTTTCCCATAAGGCTGAAATCTATCTTCAGGAAAATGCAATCCCTGCTGATAATCTTTCAATTACTATGGGAGCACTCAAAAGCTACTGGCTTGGATTACTGCTCCACATGGATAAAACTTATGCACAAAACAGATTTCTCGCCAAATCTACGGCTTTTAAGGATTGGCTGAAGAACCCGGATGCCCGCTATGTCGCGGGCGAGATGGTGAATAATTCCTATCCTGAATATTTTGATATGGACGGAGTCAGGCTGCAGATTGTTGTACGCGAGGGTCAGAAGGTCCTCATTAAAAAAGTGGCGTAAAAACGTATTAGTCACAGTTTTTTAGCAGAATCCCTGCTGGCAATGGGCGTATCCGCGGTATACTTGTATGGACCAGGTCGATGACGATTGCGTTTATTGTCGGGATGTGAGTGCGTACCTGGTTCTGGGGATCCGGACACAGCTGGAAACGACAGGTGTATAAAACAAGAGGTTCGTTATAATCTTGTTTCTCAACAAAAGTCCGTTTATGCCAGCTGTGATGCGAGATTGACTATCTGGAAAAAAAAGAGATTGGATTTGTTTAATGTTTACCAAAGGGGTTGAACACGTTCGGGGAATTATATCGCTACCGGTGTTAAGGTGCAGGGCATGCTTGGTCTTCTCTTCTGCAAAGGCAAGCTGCGGAAGTTCCCTATAGGTACCCGGGACATGACCGGACATACTCTCGAGTTCAACCTGTTGGGTGTGTATACAGTGCATTTGGGATCTTTGCAGGACAGAGTTCCAGGTACTGGCCGCAGCTCACACGGGTGTCTGCAATATGGGCGAATCGGATGAGGTTGAACATGAAGTCCGGGGGAATAATGGCGATACGCGTGAAATTAAAAATCTGTATTAATGAAAAGACGAAAAGTAAATGATCATGGAAAAAAGAACAAAGTGTGAATACTGTGAGAAGGATGCGATCGGGTTACAGTCACTGGAGGGCGCTTTTGCCTATGTCTGCCAGGACCATGCTGACGGCCTCCTTCTCGCACTCAAGCCCGGTGAGAAAAAAGTGTACGGCGTTTGTGTTCTCGAACGGTACACCTGATACCTGTGTCGCCTTCGTCTGCCGGGACCATGCCGACAATCTCCTTCTCGCACTCAAACCCGGAGAAAAGCAGTCGTACGAGGAATGTTACTTCGAACGATTCGATATAACCGATCACTAATTTTTTTTAACAATGATGGATGCAGCTTTCCCTGCCTTGAGATATGCTCATGTACTGACCCCGCTGTTTACTTTTTTCCTGATGATCCGTGATACCAGCCCTCTTCAGGATACGTGATCATAACCCAAAGAAGCAGTACTGCAATAGAAAAAAAATTCCTGCACCCGTTCCCTTCATAAACATCAGCCACAACGGATAACCTATCCGCTCACGACAGGGAGTAATTGTTGGTTAAGCGGTAAAAAAAAGTGTGGAATTAATGTTTGCCTAAGGGGTTGAACACGTTGAGGTAGATCAAGTCGCTGCCGGTGTTGTGGAGCCGGGCACGCTCGGTCTTCTCCTCGGCAAAGGCAAGGAGCGGGAGTTCCATGTCAACACCCGGCACGTGGCCGAACATCTTCTCGAGTTCAACCTGCTGTGCATGCATGAAGAGCGCGTTTGGGATCTCTGCAGGACAGAGTTCCTGGCACTGGCCGCAGTTCACACAGGAGTCTGCAATATGGGCGAACCGTATGAGGTGGAACATGAAGTTCGGGGGAAGTTCACCGGGCTTTACATAGGCCGGGTTCTTCGTTGTGCAATCCACACAATAGCAGATCGGGCAGGCTTCAATACACGAGTAACACTTGATGCAGCGGGAGGTCTCGCTCATGATCTTTTTGAGCCGGTCTTTGCCTTCGCCAAGTGCTTCAAAGTCGTGCTTGCGCCACTTGTCGCCAAGTTTGAGCATTGCGCCTTCTACTTTCCCGCGGATCTCAAGACCCTTGGGGTTTGCTGCTTCGGATGCGAGGATGCCGTTCTTTACTGCGCCATTGATCAGATTTGCACCCTTCTCGGAGCAGACCTCAACAAAGGTTGCCTTTCCTGCCTTGTCGCCGATGACACCCCAGTTGCCGCAGGCAAGGTCTGCCTGGCGGGGGATCTTCATCTTGCAGCGGCGGCAGTTGCTGCGCCGGCCGTAACCTGCCTCTTCGAGTTCGTCAACGGAGATACCCTTGTGTCCGCCTTCGTACTCGATGATGAACTGACCCTTGTCGATCTCTTCCTTGTGGACGATGTTCGGGTCTACGCCATACTTGTCGGCAATCATCTTTCGGGCGAGCACGGGGCTGACTGAGCCACCGCAGTTGACACCGATCATGACTACGTTGTCGAGGTTGATCTGCTTGCGCTTTGCAAGTTCATAGAATGCCATTGCATCGCAGCCCTTGACAGTCACACCGAGCTTCATGGTCTCTGCACCCTCGAGATATTTCTTCACGAGTTTGGGCAGGAGGAGTGTACCGCAGTGGAGTGAACCGGCTGTCTTGACTAATTCCTTGGGGTCCTTGATAAGGACCGGCACTGCATCGTAGAGGTCAGTTCCCTTGGTGATAACCAGGACTGCATCAACGGCTTTTGACTCAAGTGCGAATTTCCAGAGTGCGGTGACTGCGCCACCGAGTTCTGCTTTCTCCTTGATAGCTGCGTCATTGGTCCATGC
>JANXYM010000064.1 GCA_025350045.1 Methanomicrobiales archaeon
CAGATTTTGTCCTTATGCCGGAAAAGTCAGCGATCACAATCTTGTTCATGCGTGCATCGGCCAGTACTTCACCCGGAGTTCCCAGTGCACTGATGGTTCCGTTTTCCATGATTACAAGCGTGTCGATAAGATCCTTAAAATGCGAATACTTATGCTCAATCAGAAGAATGGTTTTTCCCTGTTTTTTCAGATCGGTAAGTATTGCAACAATCCTTTTTGTCGCATGCTCATCCAGTTCAGATGTAGGTTCGTCAAGAATCAGGATATCGTTTCCCAGCGCCAGTGTTGCTGCAAGTGCTACCCGCTGCTTCTGTCCCCCGGAAAGGTTATGCGGGGAGCGATTTTTCAGCTCACCCAGGTAGGTAGTAGCGATAATTGAAGCGAGTCGTTCTTCTGTGGCTGCAGCGTCCAGTTCCCGGTGTTCGATTGCCGAGAGGATCTCTTCTTCAACCGTAGTAAAGATCATCTGGGCTTCAGGATCATCAAAAACAATGCCGATCTTCTGTGCCAGCGCCGTCAAATCGGGATATGTTCGGACATCCTGTGCATCGACCATCACATGCCCTTCTTTTTTTCCGCCATATTCATGGTGGAGGATTCCTGATGCTGCCAGGCAGAGCGTGGTTTTTCCGGCACCGGATGGGCCGGTTACCATGACACAACTTCCCCGGGGTAAGGAAAAAGAAAGATTGTTGAGGGCTTTCTGCACGGTATGCGGATAGGTGTAACTGATATTTTCGAGACGGATCATTCCTCTCCTCGTGACAATACCCTGTTGGAAGGTATGTAGAGGATTTGGACGATAATCGCATTAAATACCGCAGTTATGACTACGATCGGCACAAAAATAATAATAAACCCCTGTATGGTTGCGTACTTGGCCAGGATCTGGGGTGCCACGGCAATGAGTGCGAGCGCGGCAAACGTAAATCCGCTTGCAAGGGTTGCAAGGAACGTGGTGACAACCGGGGCGAATGTTGATTTGTTCTTAATGACCGCATAAATGCCGAAACAGACCAGTGCCCCTACCGGTTCGCTGATGAGATTTGCGGGCGGGAATATGGAACCCGATATCAGCATCGAGAGAATACCGGCGACCAGTCCGATGCCGGCAGCTTCGAATACTTTCGGGCGGATGAGGATGATCGCCAGGCAGTAAAAAGCGATGATCATATTTGGCGTGAGCGGGGTGTGAAGCATCGCAAGGAAATAGCGAAGGATAGCCCCGATGGCAAGCAGGATTCCGACTATGGCAATATCTTTTGACTTCATGGTAAACACATCATTACGGTTGCGATACATTCGCGACTGGACGCATAAATCTTCTAACAATGTCTGTTGACTAAGTTATACGCTGATGTATATTTTTGTTCATTCATGTATTAAAATGTTACTTTGTGAAGCGGAATGTCATATATTCCGTAAACGGGGCCCGGATGAAATCCTGTTTCCCGTGATCCGCTTCTTCCTATCGGCTGTTGGGAGAAAGAGCCCTCTCTCCCCCTTTTAGAGCGGGGAGGCAACGCAAGGGGTGCACACACCGTGACCCCATTCAGTTAGAGGATTTCAACAGGACCATAAAGGGTAATAATGCGACGGTTCCGGAATTTCAAATCTTTACCGGTACGATTCTTGTTCGAAATGGTCATTTATCCCAAATAATCTATGCCGTTTTTACCATTTTTCCAGGAATCCTGACCGATCAGAAGATAACATTCATTGCCTTCCCCGCACTCCATTCGTATAAGGAAGGTTCGCAATGGTATTTTCACCGGGTAGTGACGAAATTTACAAAGAAGCCCTGGCTCTGCATACGGATCACAAAGGTAAACTCGAGATTCGGTCAAAAGTTGCCCTGAAAAACAAGCATGATCTCTCCCTTGCGTACACTCCCGGCGTAGCTGAGGTCTGCCGCGAGATTGCCCGGGACAGGAATCTTGCATATAAATATACCCTGAAAGCGAATACAATCGCCATTGTTACCGACGGCTCGGCAGTACTTGGCCTTGGAAACATCGGTGGGTACGCTGCCATCCCGGTAATGGAGGGTAAGGCAATTCTGTTCAAGGAATTTGCCGGTATCGATGCAT
>JANXYM010000087.1 GCA_025350045.1 Methanomicrobiales archaeon
CCCCTGCTCCTATCCCAATCTATATCACTGATTCCACCCACATCTGATTAAAAAGGCAACCCGTATGATAACCGCCCGCAATCTCACGAAAAACTTTGACGGCTTCATGGCACTCGACGGGGTCAGCTTCGGGTTTGAAGACGGGGAGATCTTCGTGAGATTGCGGGCGGTTATCATACGGGTTGCCTTTTTAATCAGATGTGGGTGGAATCAGTGATATAGATTGGGATAGGAGCAGGGGACACGAAAAAGATGGATGCTTATCATTCCACTTCACCCCCGACCACGGTTTTCATTGGATCGGAAGTTATGCGGAAATATGTCCAGTTTTGAATCCAGTCATCAGCAGGACGACCACAATAACCAACGCAACCGCTATACGTACAGACCTCATCCGGCTCTCAGAAAAATACGGGCGAACGGTCATAAGATAGCAAAAATCTGTGCGATGCGGTAAATAGATTGTGAAATATTCTTCCGGGAAAATTCCCCGTTACCTAGCCGGCATCCCAGCTCTCCAATGAATAATGCCCGTTCACTTACATTCATCTCCTGCTCGTTATTTACGGTTCGTTTACAGGCAGTGGCGTTAATTACACAATCGCTAAAAAAAATTATTGCCATTTTCCCGTGACCGGGGTGTCCGTACTCAGGCCCCACGATTGTGTGGTTGTTATTGTACCGTTTTTCAGGTAGAACACCGCCGTTGAATTGCGGAATACTCCTACATCCGTTAACCCATCCCCGTTCCAGTCTCCCGTGACCGGGGTGTCCGTGCTCAGGCCCCACGATTGTGTGGTTGTTGTTGTTCCGTTTTTCAGGTAAAACACCGCCGTTGAATTACGGAATACTCCCACCAGGGTTGTCGCAGTCCGGAGCGGCGGCAGCGTTACGGAGATGTAATTGGTTCTTGTTGTTGAACTCCAATGTCCAGTACTGTTCTTTACAGATAGTGAAACTGAATAACTTCCACTTTTATTGTAAGTATGCACAGGATCTTTCAAATTAGAATTCGTTGTATTACCGTCACCAAAACTCCAGTTCCAGCTGGTCGGGCTCCCGGTTGAGGTGTCGGTGAATACCACTGAGAGCGGGGCGGGGCCCGTGCGGGGGGAGGCGGTGAAGTTGGCTACCGGGGGTGAGAGTTTAAAAGTGGCGGAGATACTGGTACTGGATTGGACATTTGAGACAGTAACATTCATGGATGTCTTATCTGTTATTGTCTGAGAAACGGTGTTTACTAAGATAGTATCTATCTCATAGTGGGTATTCGCAGTGACGTTAAAAGACTGGCTTCCGCCTGCGGGAACCGTGACCGCTGTTGATGGAGTACCCGTTCCCCCGGTTCCATAACTCGGGGTAACAGTGTATGTTGGAGGAGTAATTGTTCTGAACGTAGCAGAGATTTGAGTATTAGATTGAACGTTCGAGACATATATTGTCATAGATCTCCGATCGGTAATTGTCTGAGAAACGGAGTTGAACAGGATTGTATCAATTTCATGGGTACTATCTGCGGTGATGGTAAAATGGGGGCTGGTTCCACCTGATGTGACGGTAACCGGTGTTGAGGGGCTGATGGAACCCCCGGTGCCAACGACTATTGGGGTGATGGTGTAGGAGGTCGTCCCTGTTTTAAACGTGGCTTCAATTGAGTGGTCATTCTGAATATTTGAAAATGGAATATCGACGCTTGCCTTATTCGGACTGTACGTTATTGCATTATTATAATCACTATCTATGACAATTTTATCAATCACATATCCGGTTGTTGATTCGACATGGAAGGATTGACTACTGCCCTTGGTAATTGTTTGGGATGTGGGTGGGTTAATTGAACCACCTGCTCCAGAAATTGGAGTGATGGTAAATTGATTACTGTTTGTACGGATCCACGTTTCATAGGTATTATTTTCAATATGAATTCCGCTTAATCCGGGATGTCGAGGAGTTTCTACAGTCACCCTTGGGTCCCAGACCGTACCAGTGAGCCTATTATAATTAGAATCATAAATATCGACACTCAAAAAATGGATATCGGCAGGTTTTGCAGAGTCTGAAGGGAACGGAATGCAATTAGAAATTCCATCGGCATTGCAGTAATATGCTTCATATGCAAGGAAAAGATTGACCGCGTCTGGGGTAATCTGACTAATGTAGTCCGAATGCTGATCAATTAGAAGAGTGGTAAATTGAAGTGAACCAGTTGATGAAACATCATTTCGCCAGAGGGTGATGTGCCAATAATTCTCCCCCGATGCGTAACCCACAATTCCAGTTACGCGATCACCGGTATTCAGAACAATTCGATTTTCTGGCTCTGAACAAATAGAATATCCAACTGCTACGATACATGATTCTCCTGTCCAAATATCCTTTGGGGGGTGATAATTAAAAGCGGAAACCGGTTGCAGGATTTCAGTTTTACTTCCATAAGATGCTGGCTGAATACCATTGAATATCATATTTGACGGGCGGTTTGCTGCAACGTTATCTTCAGCATGTATGGGATTATTCGGAATTATCCAGTCTGCACTGAACATTGCTATCGGAACAGCCGGATTGTGTTGTGTCCAAGCAACCCAACTTCTCCCGGTGTCGAGAATCGGAGGAGAAGATGCAAGACCAGACCGACCTACAAAATTGGGCAGTTTGGCATTTGTTATGGATTGAGATGTACCGGTTTCCCGGTTGTCGATAATTGTTGCGATAACTGCACCTCCATGCGAGATATGTATATTCTTGCCCACGTGTCGTACAGTGGACCCGGATGGAACTTCTATCACATAATTATCAAGTATCATATTTCCTGAATTGATCGCTTTGTTCAATCCTACATCATCAGAAGTGTATTGCTGGATACCATCTGGTGAATAAAACCGGGTTTTTCCATCAGATCCAAATTCAATAAAACCCCCATAGGGAATCTCAGTCGTTAAATCTCCGTCAATATTTACATTTTTGGCAGAACCAGATGTGGCAACGTTGGATTTTTGTACAACAAATGATTTTGATTTAACTTTTTTACTCAATGAATCATTACTCGACAGGGAATTTGCTTTTAATCTCTGTTCACGTGCAGCGATCTCATTTATCACAATATCCTTGGAAGCAATGTCTTCAGCAATTGCTGCATCAATCTGTTTCTGGATAATATTAGGAAGAGGGGGGGGGGTCACATTTCTCCCTTCGCCAATCGTTATTGCGTTTATAGGGATAATTATAATTATTACAAAGAAAAAAAACAAGAAAATATATTTGTTTTCAAACTTACAATTCATTTTAGAAGCCATTGCATTAACGGATGACGCCGTGTGGAAAGATGTATGATGGACTTTCATCTCACTTCATCTCCAAGTGAAGATTCGGTTTTACTAGGATTAATGCGAATGAAAGACCCGGCTTGTATTGAGTTATTTGACCCATCCCAAACGTAGACATCATAATATTTCGGAGCACGAAAATCAGATATATTTGGAATGTATGACCAAGTGTATACTCCTCCAGTACCACTCTGTATTTTTACTTGTCCCGATGTTTGAGAATACTGGTAATTAGGTGTTGTTGTATAACCTGGGCCGGGTGGAACACTCATTAATTCCGGTTCATAGATACTCAAGAAAATCTTCGAATCAGCACCAAGATTTGTCGTCCCGTTGATCTCGAATACATCCCCAACAGTGTGAGAGCCGATTGGGTTAATCACGATACAAGGATCAGTTTCCGGAGAAACAGAGGGGCATTGTGTTTGAATGGTTGGTCTTATGAATGTAACTACTGGGACTGGAGTCGTGGTAGTTGTCGTACGGTTCTCCTGAATGTTTTCCGAGAGGCATCCGGTGCCTACTAAAACGCATACCAGTGTGAAGAAAATTAAAATTTTCGTATGAATTCGGGTCATTTTATCACCGCTACTTCATGATCCTCTAAATTCAAAGTCTTGGACGGAATTATCCATTGCTTATTTCCCATCGTCACAGTTCCAACATTATCAGCACTTACGGGTGCAACACAGCAAATCAATGCAACTAATACCAATCCAAAAATAATCCGGTAACCTATCCTCAGCTTTGTAATCATGCTCAATTACCTCCTCAGCCATGCGATTTTAGCAGGTACAATCAAATCTTTCAACGAGAAAAGCGCGCTTCAACTCGCCATCAGACAGACTCGGGTCCATTATCTTTTAAAAAAAATATTGAACCCTTACTTTGCATAAAAATATTATCAGATAATATATATGCGTTGTTAATTGGTCCTGATAATATTCTATCCCGGAGCATTTTCCCATCAGGAAGTATAAGCGTTGGTATGACACAGATTTTCCTGCTCAACCCAAAATACTAATACCCCCGGAAGTAAGACATATCTTACTGATAAATCATGGATGTTGCAATAACCAAAATGAGTTCCAAAGGCCAGGTTGTCATCCCCACATCGATGCGAACCGATCTTCCCGAAGGTGAGAGGATCCTGCTCATCAAGGATGGGGAACGGATCATTCTCAAACGGCTGACCGATCTTGAGCCGGCATTACAAGACGATGTCCTGTTCGCGGAAAAGACCGAAGAGGCATTCGAAGAATACAGGAAAGGAACGTTCATCCGGAAGAAAGAGGGTGAGTTCATCGATGAGATAGCCTCATGGTAACGGTCTCATATCACCCGCACTTTGAAAGAACAATCCGGAAGATCAGTGATGCCCGGCTTAAGGAACACGTAAAGCAGCAGATCATCAGAATCATCGGGAACCCCTCTCTCGGAAAACCAATGCGATATTGCCGGAAGCAGACCCGCGAGGTTTACATCCCGCCGTTCCGGTTATCCTACTGGTATGATAAGAGTCAGGACACGCTTGTCTTCCTTGCGCTGTACCACAAGGATGAACAGTAGTTATCTATCCACAACACTGACCGGTAAATTTGGTGTGAACCATTCGTATGAGTGAATCATCGGATTCATTGCTTACATTCCAAAGATCCGGTTATACCGGTAATTTCCCGAACAGAACATACCGGATCCTTTCCTTCTTCATGAACCACCCCTCCTGATCAGTCTTCTCCTCGGTTTTTTAAAAGATTGAAGAAATAATTGCACCATAGTTTGTGTGACCGTTTCGGAAGCACCTTGAGGAGAAGTGCATACTCCAGGTGAATGATCCCATCCCCAAAAAACAGGGGTTTTTTTCATCAGCAGGGTCTGGGTTATGGCAGGAAAAAAGGGGCGATTTAAACGCGGCTAAATTGCAGGGTTGATTCCTGATATAATCGGCTTTTTTCTTAAACAATCCATTTTCCAATGACTTTAAGATTGCCGTAGACACTGTTTCCTGTTCTGAAAATAACCAGATCCCCGGATTGGCAAAAGGAGGCTGAAATGAACCCCGAATAGTACAGGGCTTCCGGATACCCATGGATCCCGGTAAGGGTGCCGGACCTTGCCAGAGCGAACTATAAGATCCGCTTCTAAGACTGTGGGATACCTACAGTATTCCAAATCCATTTCTTCGTCGGAAAAGTACTCCCCGGTCAGAGATCCCGGCCCCTAAAATATGCAGGATTGGGGGAATTCCGGTATGCCGGTTTTATAAAACCTCAATTTACGCTCCGTTTTGCTAAATTATGCATAAAACAACCTGAAAAAAGTATGCTAATAGCACCATTTGGGTGGTCGATCGTTTGCCGGATGGACCAATATTGGTGAAAAATGAAAAGAAGGCCTGTTTTGGGACAGTACCGGGAAATGATATCGTCGTAGACAGGAGTGGATTTGGCGATGATCGTTGAAACGGGAGGAAGAGATACTCCTCATGTCCATATGCCATTCAAGACCGTTGCTCACACAAGTTTTGATGGGACTGTACCGACGGATCCAAAATTTCAAATCAAAGCTCGCCCGGAATTCCTGAATCAGGATCCGGTTGAAAGATCAAAATCGAGATCCTGTTGAAAACCTGAAATCGAGATCCGATTGATACGGCAACCGTTTTCAAACGCGATCACGACCGCGATAAAAATTTCTGAATCAGGGTTTGATGAAAAAATCGTAATCAAAATCTGCCCAAAAAATTCAAATCACGATCCGGTTGAAAATTCCAAATCGAAGCTTGATGAAAAATTTTGAATCGGGGTCTGCTCGACAATTGCAAATCAGGATCCGGTGGTGAATTCAAAATCAAAGTCCACCCGGAAGCTTTCAATCGGGTTGTGGTTGAAAATTACAGCTCCGTAGAAATCCTTTTCTTCCTACAATTCGGTTATACTCTTTTAGTAATTATGAGTGTGACCCCCTCTCTCCTCCCTGAGGGGGAGGCAGCCCAAGGGGAGCGTCCCCTTGACCCCCTCTTTTTTTGAGGATTTCAACAGAGCCAAAATTACCCATCAAAATCTGCTCCAAAATTTTCGATCAGATTCCGGTTCAAATTTTAAATTGAAACTCGATCGAAAATTGTTGAGCAGGGTCTGTTGAAATTTTTTGACCCATGAGATAAAAGGAACACGAAAAATCCTGAGTAACATAAAAACCCGCATCCAATCTGCGAACAGGAACCCAACCAGCCCATCAATCTAAGTACCGCAGCACTCAAATCCGAAACAAAAACATGAACCAACCCAACTCCCCCAACCACTATCCCTGAAAAAAATTGCAAGTACCGATGGGTATTTTACCGATACCCCATATTATTCTGTACTCATAACCTCACCGCATCCCGCACCAGGGACACGTCTGGCCGGTGAGAAGAGACAGGAAACCCCATGGGCTGGCTTACCGACATCTCCACCATCGCGCGATGGGAAGTGAAGAAATCCTTGACCATGATGAGCCGGGAAGTCCTCCCGTTCGCCATCGTCCTCTTCATCCTCCTGGTCGCAGTCACAGGCTTTGCCGCCCAGTCGGGCATGCACCTCCAGGACGGCATGTATGAAGTGGGCGTGGATGATCCCCGGGTAGCAGAGCTGATCGCCAGCGATGCCCGGTTCTCCGTGTACCGGGCAGATCCTGCCATCCTCGAGAAGAACCGGAATGCATTTGACCTGGTCATCATGAACGGCCAGGTGTACAGCAGCGGGACCGACCGGGCAAAGGCGGCACAGAAAACACTCGAACGCGATTATGCCAAGTATGTCAACTCGGTCTACAACCGGGAATCGGATCTCTTCGCCGCGTACCCGCTCTGGATCGATGTCCAGACCGTAAAAAGCGAGCTCACCTTCTTATCCACCCAGTCGGGCCAGTACGTCCAGGCAGCCCCCGGCCGTAAAGCACCGGTTCCCGAAGGGGAGATAAGCGCCATCCCCACACCATCCGCTTCGCTGGATTTTACCAAAGAAGAGCTCCGGCAGGAACTGGTCAAGACGAGTTCAAAGAACACCCAGATCTCGCGCTACACCGAAGTCCTCTCTGCCGAGAGCACGATGGGCAGGTTCAAGACTCCATCGCAGCTCTCGCCCCCGCTACCATTTGACTCCATCATCCTCATCTTCGTCTTCATCTTCCCGCTCTACTTCACCTCCCAGTTCTTCATGATGAGCATCATGAACGAGCGTATCGAGCGCAAAGGTGAAGTCCTGCTCTCCACACCCGTGGCATCCTCATCGATTATCCTCGGAAAGATGATCCCGTATTTCATCGGCATGCTCGCCATCTGCACCGCACTCACCCTCTACGTCAGGGCGCCCCTGATCATCCTCCTCCCGCTTATCCCGGTCATCGTCTTCTTCCTGGCAAATGCCCTCCTGATCGGCATGCTCTCGCGCAGCTTCAAGGAGCTCTCGTTCATCTCGATCTTCTTCTCAACGGTTGCTACCTCGTACCTGTTCTTCCCCAGCATCTTTGCAAACGTCCATGTCATCTCCCTCATCTCGCCCCTGACGCTGATCGTCCTCTCGATACAGGCAAGCCCGTGGACTGTCACCGACTACCTCTACTCCACCTCCCTCTTCTGGCTGACCGGAGCGGTACTCTTCTACATCGGGATCAGGAACTTCAAGGAGGAACGGCTCTTTTCAGAAAAACCACTCCTGCCCCGGATCCGCGAGTTCCTCTCCGAGATTATGAGCCGGAAGCACCCGTTTCTCTCCGTCTTTTTGCTGGCCGGGTTCTCCATACCGTTTGTGTTCATGGTGCAGCTGATGAGCCTCACGCTCTTTTTCAACCTGCCCATGCCGTATTCGCTGGTGCTCCTCCTCATCTTTGCCGCACTGGTTGAGGAGTGTGCAAAAGCGGTAGGTATCTACACGCTCTTTGCCCAGGACCCGGCGTTCCTCACCGGGAAGAACCTGCTTGCCGCCTGCGCAGCAACCGCGATCGGGTTCCTGGTGGCAGAAAAACTGCTTCTCTTCATCACGCTCGCCCAGATCAGCGAATCCGTTTTCGGCAGCATCCTCTTCCTGTCACTGGGCGTGCTCTGGATGCCGCTGCTCCTGCATTTTGCCGGCGTGCTGATCGTGGCCTGTTCGCTGAAGTTCTGGGGGCGCAAAGGCCTCGTCATCGGCCTCGTGACTGCCACGGCAGTTCACTGCCTGTATAATCTCTACTTTATCCTGGGGTGGATCGGATGAAAGCACGTCACCTGTCAATCATTGCAAAGAAAGAGTTCCGGGGATTGTTCAACGAGCGCACGATCCTGCTTGCGGTCCTGCTCCAGCTCTTCATCGCCATGTTCTCATCGTTCCTCATGGTCGGGCTCACCTCCATGTATGACCCGTCCTCGCTCTCGAAGTATTCACGGTACAAGTACAACATCGCGTACGCCGGCAACGATTCGGCGGTGCTCGAATACCTCCAGACCAGCCCGGACTTCCGGGTCTACCCGATGGATCTGTCTACCGGGGTTGCTGCATTAAAGGAGCGGAAACTGTCGGCAGTTATCTACGTACCTGACACTTCACCCTCGGCTGATGAACCGGTCAAGATCACGTTGTATACGCTGACCAATGATCTCCAGAGTGCGATTGTTGATGTAAAACTCAAGGATGTTTTCTTAAAATACGAAAAGGACCTGCGCCAGATACGGATAGACCGGCTGGGGGAACTGCCAATCCCGCTGCAGGTTCCCAAAAGCAGCGGGGGCGGGGACTTCTACGAGTTTGTGTATGGCCTGCTGATCCCCCTGCTGGTCTTTATGCCGGCCATCATCGCATCAGCGCTGGTCATCGATCTCATCACCGAGGAGTACCAGCACGAGACTTTGGAGACCCTCATCTCGACACCCATTACGTTTTCGGAGATGGTCTGGGGCAAGGTGCTGGCCTGCGAGCTGCTGGTCCCGATCCAGGCAGGGGCGTGGCTGCTGCTCTTAATGGTCAACGGCATTGCGATCCAGAATGCCGGGCTGATCCTGCTGCAGGTTGTGGTTACGTCGCTCATCCTGATCCTGCTCGGTGCTCTCACTGCCCTGCACTACCGCGAACGGACGGCAGCACAGTTCATCTTCTCCACTGCACTCGTGGTCGTGATCCTCTTTGTCTTGGCCTTACCGTCAAACCCGCTCAACCTGCTCACCCGGCTTGCGGTGGGAACTGCCGGTCCCGAACAATGGCTGGTGCTCGCAGCAACGGGAAGTGTCATCATCATCCTGGGGTACCTGACCCAGAAATATGCTGAACGGGGGGGAAAATCTCACCATGCGGGATGACCGGGAAAAACACTTTTTTTTAAATTATTCTCTCAATGATGAGAGATGAATAGCGGAGGAAAAAACAGAACCCTGCTCTACCCTTTCCCGTTCGGGCCCGTATTTTTAAAAAAGGAGGTTACATCGATGCGGTGAGCATCGGTTTATCGATGGCTTTGTAGGTCACTCCGGCACTGGTCACAAAGACCTCGACCCGGTCACTTCCCCTGCTGCCCTGGATAACCAGCTCATCCCCGCGCCGGGGTTTCCGTTGCCCGTCATTCAGGTACTTTTCAATTACTTGCCCGTCAGAGCGGGTCACTTTCATCATAACATTCTGGACAAAGATCTCTCCTTTACCCCCGTTATAGAGCAGGTGAAGGGTAAAGTCGGGACGCTCCTTGCTGAGCTGGAGATCAACAAACTGCTCGGCGGGCAGCGTATCAACAGCGACAGGAGTTGATACCACAGTTGCCACGGAAGTGGTGACAGGGTCGGGCAGAGGTGTAGAGGACGTGGAAGTATCCACCGGTTTGATCTCTGCCGCTGTCGGGCTTGTGCAACCGGCAGAGAGCGCACAGAGCACGAGCACAAGTGCGGTTGCCAGGAACAGGGTGATTTTCATGAATAGTGCTTTAAATCTGTACATATTTCTGATTTGTGCTCGGGAATCGTGCAGATGCAAACCTGCCAGCCCCTGCAGTGTTTTTCCGTATTGCGCAGTCCCGGCAGGAAAAAATGCACAAGATTGCAGGAAAGAACAGTTAAATTAAAAAGGACACCCGGATTAACGTTATGTATCAGGAGTAACAGGGAATGTTCTGTCCTAAATGTGGAAAAGAGACCGATGCATCGGGAAAATTCTGCCAGTGGTGCGGCTCAGATATCGCATCCCTTCCGGCAAAGCCCGTCATCGTTCCCGAAGAGAATGAAGGGCCCGAAGTCGGGGTGTATGCAGGTCTCGGGCGGAGGTTTATTGCGTTCATTGTCGATGCAATCCTCATCCTCCTTATTGGAATTGTTACGATCACGTTCTTCTCCATGACAAACGGGATAAAATATGCCTATTATCTCTCGGTCCAGAGAGCGCCAATTGCTGATCTCACCGAGGCAGGCACTGCGGATGCGGCACTCGGCCCCATTGTTGCGGCACTCGGGATGCTCATCATCGTGATCCCCTGGCTGTACTTTGCCGGGTTCGAGTCGTCCCGCAGCCAGGCAACACCCGGCAAGGTGCTCATGCGCATCATGGTGACCGATATGGAAGGCAACAAACCCACGTTCGCCCGGGTCACGCTCCGTCACTTCGGGAAATTTATCTCGGCACTGATCATCTTTATCGGGTTTTTGATGATCGGGCTCACCAAGAAGCGGCAGGGGCTCCACGACAAGATCGGCAGTTGCCTTGTGCTCCTTGAGGACTAACAATCCCTGTCAGTATCCAATCTTTTTTCCCCGGATAAAACGGTTTTAATGGCTTTTTTTAAGGCTGGGTCTGGTATCAGACCATCAGAAAAAAAAGTTATTTGTACCGGAACTTCAGGCCGAGCAGCACGAGAATCAGGACAAAGGTGATCACGTTTGCCACGATGATGGGCAGGGACTCTGTCCAGATACCGTAGCACGTCCAGAGAAGGATCCCTGCTGCAAAGAGAATGAGCATGGCAAGCGAGAGATCCCGGGTCTCCTTAAGGTTCCATGCCCGGACCACCTGGGGAATGAACGAGATCGTGGTGAGGGCGCCGGCGATATAGCCAACGAGAACTATGGTATCCATGAATTATGCTCCTTAAGTGTATTTTTCATGCGACCATTTATACCGGTCGCGTTTTCTTATCACAACAACAGGTGCAGAAACCAGGAGAGCTGGACGTATCAGACCGGCACCGGCTCGGGTGAGAACTGATCAGCTGCGATCAACCAATTCCGCCCCTCTTTTACTAAGCAGAGCATATCCCTGCCCCGCATGGTCAGCTTCTGCCCACCCATTGCAAAGGTGATGGAGAAGAGGTACGTGACTACCGCACATTTTCCTCCCGCATAGATCTGCACGATGTGATCGGTCTCCTGCCAGTCGTGGATGACTGCCGCTTCACAAAATGCCCGCCAGCCGGCAACATAGGCATCCTGCCCCACGAGGCGCCCGGGAGTTGTCGGGACAATCGCCACGGCATCGGGATGGATATACTGCCGGAAAGCCGGTTCGTCCCAGGACACTGTCCAGCACTGGTTCATCTTCCGTATGGTCGTTTCGATCTGTTGAATTTCCGTACTCAGATACATGGGCTCATCTCTATTACATAAGGGAGAACAGAAGGGTAAAAAGGTGATCGGGCACGCGATGCGAAAGTGTGGTGGGAACAAAAGAAGCCCTCCCTCACGGGGTGGGCCGGGTAAGACTGAGCCGGTTACCCAGCCATTCGCGCCGGTCGAACCGTGCAGCAGCATCGGCGATCGCATGATTGGGACTCCCTGTGTGGGGATGAGCCAGGATGATGGAGATCCACATGGTTCCCTCATTTCCGTGCAGTCGCCATGAAGAAGGTGTAGCAGAAGACGCCGTCCGGCTCTGCAGTACGGTAGAGTGCCGCGATTCCCCGTTCCCATGCCTCCGGGCTCATCAGTTCCTGCTTCAGTACCTCCGGTCCGACCCCTTCCACCATAGCCGTGAAGGTCAGTTTCGTAAATCCCTCAACGAGCCCGGGACGGGAGGCATCGACATAAACCATTCGCGGTATGACCCGGACATCGGTGTATCCCGCACCGGCCACCAGCGGGTAGAGCTCCCTGCCGATCAGGGCATTGCCACCTGCCTGCTGCTGGAGTGCCACAAGGCATTCAATGGCCCACCTCGCATCCGGGTTCTCCGGGTGGAAAAAGGTGGAGCCGTGATCCCCTTCAATCACCGTAATCGTTCCGCCCTCTTTGAGGAGCGGCCGGAGATGCTGCAGTGCAGCCCGGGGGTCTGTGAGATGCTCCAGCACGAAACAGACAAAGATATGATCGAAGCTGGCTGGTTCGAATGGCAGCCGGAAGATGTCCCCCTGACGGAACGTCACGTTGGTGATCCCTTCGTTAAGGATCTTCTCCTCCGCCCGCTTGAGGGAGTCCTCAGAGATGTCAAGCGAAGTGATATGAGCGCCAGGATTGTTCCGTGCAAGGATCACCGTCTGGGCACCGATGCCGCAACCGGCTTCGAGAACACGGGTGCCTGCGGGGAAGCGGGTGTCATCGTGCAGGAGCCCCGTGAGGGTCTGCGCCTGGTCTGCGAGGCGCTCCGACTCGCGTGCGGAGTAGCCATGAACATACGCGTGGTGTGCCATAAGGAGTCCTCACGAGATCCGCTGCTTTCAGGCAGGGGTTTCCCGAATGATGTACATTTTTGTTAGCCACTGTACAAAAATATACTGTATACCCGGATAGCCGGAGACCAGCCAGAGCCAGGTAAAACAGAGATCGCAGGAAAAAAATGGCCGTGCATGAACAATGCAATGCTCAACAAACAAAAAACCTGAAAGAAAAGAAAAGGCCGGGGCCGAGATTCGAACCCGGGTCGGAGGATCCACAATCCTCTAGGATGACCAACTACCCCACCCCGGCAATTTGCCCTTTTACATTTGCACTTGGTTTAGATTAATGTATCCTTATTCTGCTTCGGGGTAATCCCTTTGCCCGGACCATTTTGGGGCCATGTTACCTCCCGGTTTATGCCGCATTTTCACCCTTCAGAGAGATATTAATAGGGCCGGACATCCATTACATATCAGGTGGCTCTGAACGGTATTCCTTAACGGTGTTGCGTAAAATCGCACACGAGGTGATACACAAAAAAGCGGGACGTTTTTTCTCCCGTATATGCATGAGCTAAAAGATTAATGGAAGGTGAGGGGATATGGCGGAAAACCCGAAAATAAGGACGCCGATTGTCTGCGTTATGGGGCACGTGGATCACGGCAAAACTTCGTTGCTTGACCGGATTCGGGGTTCTTCGGTCGTAAGCTCGGAGGTCGGCGCAATCACCCAGCACATCGGTGCAACGATCGTTCCCATCGATGCAATCCGCGCTCTGAGCGGGTCGATGGGAAAAGTACCGGTCAACATCCCCGGCCTGCTCTTCATCGATACACCGGGTCATCACGCATTCACTACGCTCCGCGCCCGGGGGGGTGCACTCGCGGACATGGCGATCCTTGTCGTTGATATCAACCAGGGATTCCAGCCGCAGACGATCGAGGCGCTCCAGATCCTACGCGCCTGCAAGACCCCGTTTGTTGTTGCCGCAACCAAGATCGATCGTATCCATGGCTGGAGAATCTTTGAGAACGAGTCGTTCCTGTCATCCTTTGCCAAGCAGAATGAGCGGGTACAGAACATGGTAGAGAACAAAACCTACGAAGTGGTAGGAAAGCTCTCGGAACTGGATTTCTCCGCAGATCGGTTCGACAGGGTCTCAGATTTCCAGCGCAACCTTGCAATCGTTCCCGTCAGCGCTCACACGGGAGAGGGGATCTGTGACCTGCTGATGGTCATGATCGGGCTTGCCCAGCGCTACATGGGAGAGGCGCTCACCCTCGCTGTCGAAGGCCCCGGTGCCGGTACCGTTCTTGAAGTGAAAGAAGAGCGCGGGCTGGGAACGACACTGGATGTGATCCTGTACGACGGTACGCTCTCGATTGGCGATGAGATTGCCGTAGCAACACAGGATGACGTGATCTTCACCAAGGTGCGGTCGCTCTTAAAACCACGGCCTATGAAAGAGATCCTGATTGAGGACCGGTTCGAGCGCGAGAAGACCGTGGTCGCAGCCGCGGGAGTCAAAGTCACCGCACCCGACCTGGAGGGTGTGATCGCGGGTTCCCCGCTCTTTGTAGTCCGGGGCAACCGCGATGAGATCGAAGCAAAGATCAAAAAAGAGATGACCGAGATCCACGTCAACCTTGCTGAAGAGGGGATTGTCATCAAGGCAGATACCATCGGGGCACTGGAAGCACTCTGCAAAGAACTGGATGGAAAAGGGATTGGGGTGATGCGGGCGGCAGTCGGGCCAGTGAGCCGGCACGACCTGATCGATACCGAGACCATAAAGAACCCGGTATTCCGCGTCCTGCTCTCGTTCAATACACCCCTGCTTCCCGATGTCGCAGAGATAATCAAAGACCCACTGTATACCCAGGTGAAGGTATTTGAAGGACGGGTGATCTATCAGCTCATCGATCAGTACGTTGCATGGAGGGACGAGCAGAAGCGCCTCCAGGACAAGCTGCGGTTCGAACATGTAGTGATGCCGGCAAAGATCCGCCTCATGCCCGACTGCGTATTCCGGCAGAGCAACCCGGCCGTAGTAGGTGTCCGGGTCCTTGGCGGGAAGCTGCGCAATGACGTCAACCTGATCAAGCTGGACGGTAAGAAAGTCGGCCATCTCAAGTCCATGCAGCTCCGGCAGGAGAATATCCGGGAGGCTGATGCCGGGCTCGAAGTTGCGATCTCGATTGAGGGTGCAACCATCGGGCGACAGTTGAACGTGGGAGATGACCTCTTTGTGGATGTTCCTGAACGCCACGTGAAAGTACTGGAGAAGGAGATGCTCAAATCGTTAAACACGAGCACGCAGGAGATCCTGGAAGAGTACACGTCGATGCGCAGGAAGACCGAACCCTTCTGGGCCAAGTAAAAATTTAAATAGCCCGGACTGACACGAGGGTTTAATAGCGTACCGGTATAATTAAATGGGTACTTCTCATGTGCAGGCGATCGAGCCGGCAGTTCGAGACGTGAAAAATGCCTGAAATCGGGTTTTTTCCAGAAAAAAGACCAATAAGGAGAGATTTGAATGGTGGACTTAAAAGTCGTAGTATCAGACCCCAAGACCGGTCGCGCCTATAATGTCGATGCCAGCGGTGGCGCGGCAGGGTCGATCGTTGGCAAGCGTATTGGCGATGAAATCGATGCAGCCCAGATTGGGCTTGCGGGATACACAATCAAGATCACCGGTGCATCGGACAGGACCGGTATCCCCGCAAAGAAAGGTATTCCCGGTGCAGGACGCAGGAAGCTGCTCCTTGCAAACGGAATCGGTTTCCACCCCACCATGGACGGAGAGCGCAGGAGAAAGACCGTCCGGTCCAGTGAGATCACCCAGGAGTTCGTGCAGATCAATGCACGCGTTACTGCGTATGGAGAGAAAACTCTCGATGAGCTCTTCCCGAAAATTGAAGGGGAGAAAGCTGAAAAAGCCGCAGCAAAAGCCCGCGGCAAAAGATAAGATACCCCATCTTTTTTTAAGATTTTATCAAACGTTAAAAAAAAGAGATTATATCTGATAGTTGACGATCACTTCGCCAAAGGCAGAAGAGTTCTTGGCAAACTTGAGTGCCTTTCCATCCTTGTAGATCTCAACAATAATCTCGTGGCTGGTGGAGCCGTCTTCCTTGTGGAATGTTGCAGATACCGCTCCGGCAGTAGCATTGAGAGGGAGCACGCGCTCACCGGAATTTCTCACCGTCACCATCTCCCCGTTTATCCCGTAGGTTCCGGCAAATCCACCGATATAGCTCACCTTGACAAAAGCCCCAATGTCCGGAACGGTTTCGGTTGGAATTTCTTTGATCGCTTCCGGTTTAATTCCCGTGACTGCGACCGTTGTTGACGGGACCGAAGAACCCGAAGGTACCGGGGTGTTTTGCCCCGGCGCAATCTGCGCGACAGCATTTCCGCTGCCCATGAAAAAAACGATTGCTATGATCACCACTGCGATGACTCCCACAACTGCCGCGATAGTCACCCACGGCTTATCCCACGTATCGTTTCTTCTTCTCATCTGTTCACCTGCCATGACATCATTGAAGCATACGTTTTGAATAAATGGGCGAAATACTTTGTGCTCTGCCGATTGGGTATCAGAGAAAAGACCAATCGTCTTTTTAAAACGAGATGATTCAGTTTTTCTTCACACCCTGCATAAGCGCATCGGACAGATCCGCAAAAGGAACCTCATATTTTTTTGCGAGGAGAACGGCAGCAGCCGGAGGCAGAAGGTGACTGTCAAATCCATCCCTGATCATACGGTTCATCTCGGCAACGATATCGGTCTCTGAGATCGCTGTGGCTTTTGCTATCCGTCCGATCAGTACCTGTGCAGGATCATTGCGCTCAAAGATGCCGGAGCCCGGTCTGAACCCGATAGGAATCACAATCGCCGCCAGATCAAAACAGGGTGTATACACTCCGTTTTCAAGGGCCAGGAGACCCTCTTCTTCTGCACGCCGCAGGAGCTGGTTTGCCTGATCGGTACTCATCCATTTCCGGTCAAGCGCGTAATAATAGACCAGCTCATTTTTTTTCATACCGGTCTTCCGGGTATGCCTGAACGGTGCGGCGACCGTAATCCGTAGTGTCACTTGGCAGTACCCAGGAGAATATTTTTCATATCGAGCGCGTCCAGGCCCTCACCGCTGCCTTCCTTTGCAATATCGATATCCGTACGGGACACCTGGTCGGTCAGGCGAAGATAGAAGACATCGTTTGCAATGGGGACTTTTCCCCCGCCGCGCAGGGCGAGCGCAAGCACGGAACACCTGAGATCGACAGCTTCGGTGATCACACCGGGTCGTAACACCTCAGGGGAGATCTCACCAAACGTTGCCCGGTCAAGAGCAATTTCTATACGGGTTTTGACACGGACGAGCTCTTTTCCGGTCGTCTTGGTTGACTCATGACCATCCATATCAGCAATATACCTGAGCGTTTCGTTAAAAGGCATCCCCATCGCAAATGAGAGATCCACCCGCTGGGGGAAACGATAACAGATCCTTCGCATAGCTAGAGTATGCAAGTCTGAAAGAAAAAAGATTGCTGGTCTGATATTGGTTATTCGAGCAACACTGCGTTGATAACGCCATCCTGGCCCGGGCGGCTCATGATGCGGGCGTGTCCGATCTCGGTTTTAATAACAGCACCCTTGGTAAGCAGATTTCTCCGGACATAGTTCGGATTTGCGTCGTTCTTCTCGACCTTTTCGATCTTCACTTTTTTGGTCTCACCGTTGGTGAGGTTGGTCACGTTTGCAAAGCCGGCCCGGAGCGCCCGGACCTTGTCGTTTCCGCCATAGGTGCGGATGATCGTCCTGCGGTCTTCCCCTATGTGGGTGTCTGCCGGTGCAAGACCGATTTCCGCTCTCCGCTTCATCTGTGCCGGACGGCGCCTGCCACCGGTTACCTTACGTACTGAATCTCCCTGCCACTGCATGGTGTCACTCTCTATAAAATCTTCCCGGAATTGTCTTCCCGAAGATGGTGCTCCATATATTCTCTTCAGAATTATTTATAGTACTTCCCGCCCGCATTTCTCCTGCTGCCATACTTTTTTAAAGAGACAACAGTCTTTCCCGGGGACTGTGTCAAGCCGGGAAAATCCTGATCTTTGTAATTATGCCAGAATGCTGTCGAGTAAGGATGCAACACCGTCGCCGGTCTTTAAGTTTGTCCGGAATACGGGCATCGAAGGATTGTACCGCTTGATATCCGATTGCATCCGATCGAGATTGGCTCCTACGAGCGGAGCCAGATCAACTTTATTGATAACGCCGATGGTGCAGTCCCGGAACATCATCGGGTGCTTGTTCACGACATCATCGCCTTCGGTTGAACTTACCACGACTATCCGCTTCTCGGCTCCGAGCCGGAAATCTGTAGGACATACCATGTTACCCACATTCTCGATGAAGAGCACATCAATATCATCGAGAGGGAGGTGGCCAATGGCGTGTTCAACCAGATGCGCATCGAGATGACATTCCTTGCCGGTATTCGCATTGAACGCCGGAATTCCCAGTGCGATAATCCGCTTGAAGTCATCGTCTCCGTATACGTCACCGGCAATTGCACCCGCCCTTAAACCTTTTTTATTGAGCAGCGGTACAAGACGTTCTATGAGCGCGGTCTTACCCGATCCAATCGCCCCAAGGAGATCGAACGCCCGGACCCCGTGAGCCTTTAAGTGCTGTGCGTTCTTCCCTGCCAGTGTGTTGTTGACGTCGTATACATCCTTCTCAATCCTGACGTCGATATGGTGCATGTAAAATAAGTGGGAGCGTACACTGTTTATACCTTGACCCACAAACTCTCCTGCAATGGTAGAAGGGGAGTGCATTCTCTATCCCTGCTACTTCAATGCAGGGTATTCACGCGGGGTGGGAAGACGGGTCCCGCGCAGTCTGGCAGCAAAAGCGCCGGTGATTCCGGATATTGAACGGTCCCTGCGAAGTATTGGGGTAAAATACCGGGTAGAAGATCACCACCACCCGGCACACTGGCAACGGCATGAAGGTCGTGTTGTAGCCGAATGGACCGGGAAAAAAGAGGCGCTTATAAAAAAAGTAGCCCAGAAGCTGGATAAGGGACGGTAAACGCATGTACGATCTGCACACCCACTCGATCCTTTCTGACGGGGAGATGCTGCCGATTGAATTAATCCGGCGGATGGCTGTGATGGGGTACACAACAGTAGCGATCACGGATCATGCTGACCCCTCCAATACCGAAGAGATACTTTCTACTCTTGCCCGGGTACGGGAGTCTGCGCAGATCTATGGGGTCAGACTGCTCTGCGGGGTTGAGCTCACCCACGTTCCACCCACCCAGATCGCAAGCCTTGCGAAATCCGCAAAGAACCTGGGGGCAGACATTGTAATAGTCCACGGTGAAACACCGGTCGAACCGGTGGCTCCCGGGACAAATCATGCTGCCTGCGGGTGCAAATACGTAAACGTGCTCGCACACCCGGGTCTCATTACCATGAAGGATGCACAGCTCGCGGAAAAGAACGGGATTGCCCTTGAACTCACCTCACGGGGCGGACACAACCGGACGAACGGTCACGTTGCCCAGATC
This sequence comes from Methanomicrobiales archaeon, assembly GCA_025350045.1. Classification (GTDB taxonomy): domain Archaea; phylum Halobacteriota; class Methanomicrobia; order Methanomicrobiales; family Methanospirillaceae; genus Methanoregula. The sequence continues at coordinate 19,503 of JANXYM010000087.1, forward strand.
GCACGGGAGGCGGGTTGTCAGATGGTGGTTGATTCTGACGCGCATGCTCCCCATGATATCCTGAGCGAAGATGCAAAATTTATCGTGGCAAAAGGGGCCGGACTGACCGATGCTCAATGTAAAGAGGTCATAACTTTAAATATCGACCAATTCCTTGGTTCCTGAAAATTATATTTATACTTTCACGGAATATTTAAATACCGTTCGGTTGCATATTTATAGATTACTAAAAAAATTTAGTATTATCGTGTTTGTGAGGTTGTTTAGATGAAGGTTGTTGGTCGAGCGATGAGCACCGTTGGCAATCGGATGCTCATCATCCAGTGCGATGCCGGTCAGCTTCCCGCATTATACAGCGAAGTGACGGATAAGCGGATGAAACCCGTAGGAAAGATCCTGGATCTTTTTGGGAATGTGAAAGCACCCTATGCTGCAGTTCTCTGCCGCGAGAAATGCACAGTTCCACCCAACGAGAAACTCTTCGCAAAATAAGAACACACCTGCACGAATGCATCTGCTCAGGCTATCAGAAAAAAACAGTAATGGGGAATGTGGATGACGGAAATTGAGAAGTTAAAAACCCTCCAGAATGAGAGGGAAGCGCTAAAAACGCGTACAAAACAGAAAGAGACGGAAAAGAAAGCAGAGAGTCACACCGAGACGGTCTGTCCCGAGTGTGGAGGGCGCCAGCTTGTCCACGATTACGAACGGGCTGAACTCGTCTGCCAGAGCTGCGGACTTGTCCTTGATGATGATTTCATTGACCGGGGTCCCGAGTGGCGTGCATTCGACCATGACCAGCGCATGAAGCGCTCGAGGGTCGGCGCACCGATGACCTTTACCATCCACGACAAGGGTCTCTCGACCATGATCGACTGGCGCAACCGGGACAGCTATGGCCGGGCAATCTCGTCCAAGAACCGGGCACAGCTCTACCGGCTCCGCAAATGGCAGCGCCGCATCCGTGTGAGCAATGCAACCGAGCGCAACCTTGCGTTTGCACTCTCTGAACTTGACCGGATGGCATCGGCTCTCGGCCTCCCGCGAAACGTCCGTGAGACAGCAGCAGTAGTGTACCGTGACGCCGTGGACAAGAACCTGATCCGCGGGCGGAGCATCGAAGGTGTGGCAGCAGCAGCTCTCTATGCAGCCTGCCGCCAGTGCAATGTGCCCCGAACCCTTGATGAGATCGCAGAAGTATCGCGTGTCTCCAGAAAAGAGATCGGCAGAACCTACCGTTTCATCTCCCGTGAACTGGGCTTGAAGCTCCTCCCGACCTCCCCCATCGATTATGTGCCGCGCTTCTGCTCGGGACTGACTCTTAAGGGTGAGGTACAGAGCCGCGCCGTGGAAATTCTCCGGCAGGCCGGGGAACGCGAGCTGACCAGCGGCAGGGGTCCGACCGGTGTCGCAGCAGCTGCAATTTACATCTCTTCGATCCTTGGAGGAGAGCGACGCACCCAGCGCGAAGTGGCAGAAGTGGCGGGGGTCACTGAAGTCACGATCCGGAACCGGTACAAGGAACTTGCAGAGAAACTCGACATTGAGATCATTCTCTGATTTCCGTCTTTTTTTCGCGGAATCCTTCTCTTGAAGCGACCACGGATTTTTTTTAGATAGCAACAACTATATCCCCTGCGCTGGAAAATTGTATGCCACAAAAAAGGCGGGCTCGTAGATCAGGGGTAGATCGCTACGTTCGCAACGTAGAGGCCGCGGGTTCAAATCCCGCCGGGTCCATATCCCGGGTTCATTTACCGGTTCTTTTCTCGCGGTCCTGACCGTGCAGATTGTAGCAAAAACCGCGTGAATGCCGGTATCATGTTTTTTTTTAACCGTTTGCAGACCCGGATGGGGATTCCCGCCAAAACGGATTTATCACACTTCCTGACAACGTACTTATTTGCATCACACCAGTTGTTCAGCCAGAGGACCGGGAGAATAAGAATGTTAAGTAAAAGCGGATCATATATCATCCCAATTACAGTATTCCTTGTAATACTGATAATCGTATTACCGGCAAGTGCCTATAACGTTTCAATCTATGGTACGAATTCCGGGTTCAATCCTGATTCTCATAAAGATTCGGTTGTGGTTGTCCGGTCGATTCCGGGATCCGCAGGAACCGAGCTTGACAACAGCATAAACCAGTTCATTCAACCATCCATAGATGTGATCATTCTTGGCGGAGAGGATACGTTTACCCCTGCAACTGCAGCGAAGATAGAAGCGGCCGTAGCAGAGGGGAAAATTCTCGTTGTCACGTATCCGGATAACCGTCGCTTTGATGTAAGCCTGCCCGCTTCCAATGGCGGAACTGCACCGGGTGGACATTTCCTTGAAATCGCCGATCCAACTGCTGTTTCATCAAAAGAGATTTTCGCTGGACTTCCAAAGCAGTTTTCCTTGCATGGAGAGGATCCGGAAAAGGAGCAGGCCGTATCAAGGAACGGTTCTGTCACAATACTGAATTTTGATACCGGTATGCCTGCCCTGATTTACGGAAAATACGGTAAGGGGTACGTGATCGAGTGGACCACTCGCCCTGTACCGTCATACATGAGCGGAGAAACCGCCGATACCATCCTTTACCGGCAGATAACCCGGTTACTTCCTGCACCCGTTACTCTTCCAACAACGATTGCTACACCACAAAAAACCACGATGGTGACCACCAGACCGGAAACTACCTCCACAATCCTTAATCCAATCCCCTCGGAAGCACCTGCACCAACGACCGGGAGTGTGACGGTGTATTCATCTCCTATCGGAGCCAGCATCCTCATTGACGGAGTCTACTATGGAACCACCCCGGGAAACCTGACCGGCATCCAGCAGGGAAACCACATTATCCGGATCACCCAGAGCGGGTACTATGATTACGAGGGTACGATCTATGTAATTGCCGGTCAGACCTCGCATGCATTCGGGACGCTGCCCCCATTGAACCAGGTGTCAGCAGCCCCTACACCGGTCTCGATCATAGTGCCGGTTGTGACCGCAGAGCCCACACAGGCCAAAGGACTGCTTGAAAACTCGAGCATTGTTGTTGCGATAATCGGGGTACTTACTGCAACGATCGCTGCGGGAGCCACGATATTTTCCCATATAGCAAAGACCAAAAAAGAGTGATGGCCGGTATTTTTGATACTAAAATTCATTCTTTTTTCCTGCATGATGCCCATCTTCGTTCAAAACAGCCCGTTTTTCACCAAAGCAACAGTAACAACTATATGGGATAGGCGGAAAAATAGTATGCCGCAAATAGCACTGAAGGGCTCGTAGATCAGGGGTAGATCGTCACGTTTGCAACGTGAAGGCCACGGGTTCAAATCCCGTCGAGTCCATGTATTTCTTTTACCGTTTTTCTCAAAGACCGTCAGGTCCTGCCGGGCTCATTCCCGGTTTCCCATACGTTTCCTAAAACCGTGTTACGGTTCAGCCGCCTCCGCACGTGTGCCTTAATCTCCAAACAGCGATACCTGGCAGTGCATTCGTGGGCGGTTACCGGAGTTGATATCCCGGCAGGCAGACCGCCAGAGGGATCGGATTCAACCTGCGCAATTGCCAAGGGGGGCACTCGAAATTTCCCGGGCAGGGTCCGGTCGGGAAATTGTCGGCCCCGGTCCCACCCGTACCTTCTGCAACCCGGGGGGTGGGCGGTCACATGCGGTGATGCAGCCGGGGCCGGCAAAGGGAAGCCAACGATTTTTGGAAAGGATAGGAGCGGGTTGGACAGGGTATCGCGGGGTCTTCGCCAAGACTTGCGGATGCGTTTTGCTAACCGGTTTTCGTTGAGTATTTCTTTCCAATACTCTTTCCAATACCTCTGCAATTTCATTGAGATTGGCGTTCAGTTGTATGGAGGAAGTAGCGGAAGGACTGGGTGTTCCAGTCACGAACATCGACTCGCGAATGAATCAACTACCCTGCTAATTTGAAAAAAAATGAAAGTAACTCAATCAATCCAGTCCAGCAGGTGGCGTGTCTTATCCTGCTCGCTCTTCTGGATCAGCTTTGCCTTGACTTTTTTAACTGATTCAGTTGCGGGAGATGACTGCTGCTCAAACTGACCGTAATCCATGTAGTCCCGGGAAATCCGGTCTTCTACCTCTACCGTTATCTCCCGGATGGGGGAAGAATGTTCTTCGGATCCTCCAAAAGAAGAGGGATCTTCCTGCCGGATATTCTGCTCATGCACAACAATGAGCGGGGTTTCCTGTATTATCATGGGGGCCATGACAGGAATCACGGAAGGTGCCGGCTTTGCATCCTGCGGGATTGCCGTGGGCGTGCCGTATATGCCCTGCGGTGAACCTGACCGGTAGAACAGGAACTCCACAAAATCTTCAACTTCCCTGCGCTGATCGGGGGATAACCGATCCAGCTTGCTTTCCAGTGATTCCATAAACGTGCCTTCGTCCGGATGTAGAGAGATCTCTCGTGTTGATCGTAATTAATGCGCCGGTGATGCCGACCGGATTATTCCCACCGGTGCTGGTACCCGCGTCTGGCAAGCGGTATCCCATCAGCAGTGACCGCTTTTTCTGCTACCACAGTTCCTATCACCGTTGAAAGCACACCGGCAACGGGGAATTTATCAGGAGCGATAGTAAAGATAAGCTCATAATCCCCACCACCGTGGAGGGCGAGTTCGCGTGCCTGCTCCGGGGGGATACCGGGAGCCAGGGGCAGTTTTTTCGTATCAATGGCAAACCCACACCCGTTGATACCTGCCAGATCGTAGAGCGAGAGGGCAATCCCGTCACTATCGTCCATCATCGCACTCACGCCGGCCCGGCCGAGCTGTTGACCTTCCTCCACCCGGGGCTGCGGCTCGAAGAGCGCTTTCTCAAACTGGAGATATCCGTCAAGCCGGGCCTGCGCCTGCCCGGGCGTGCCGGTAATACAGATAAGGTCTCCCGGCCGGGCACCCTTCCTCCGCACAATGGAATCCCTGGCGACAAGTCCCAGCCCGGTCGTTACGACGGTAAGCTCCCCATGCCGATCGATATCGCCACCAATGATGGTTGCGCCGAATCTCGTGCAACAGTCCTGTGCCCCCTGCATCACACCCGATAAGGACTTCCAGTCATCCAGCCCTACAGCGATCAGGAGATATTTCGGCGCAGCTCCCATGCTCGCGATATCCGAAAGGGTGACTGCGGCACTCATCCAGCCGGCCTGCCAGTCAGTCATGCCTTCGACAAAGTCGGTAGTCCTGTGGAGCATATCGGTAGTTACTACCATCACCTGTTCACCACACGGCAGCTCTGCACAGTCATCAAGACAGTTCTCCCGCCCGACCACACCCATTACCACGTTAAGGAGCTCGCGATCATCCACTTTTTTTCACTTCCTTACCCCGTTCGCTCTTGTACTCCTTGAAGATGTGCTCGATCATTTCCGTCTTCTTCTCCCGTTCATGCTGAACCTGTATCCCCTGCCACTGGAGCAGTGCCTGATCAAACATTTCCTTCCCGCAGAGTCCCTGCTTTCCCCGTACCTGGACGCCGGCCTCCTTATCGGAAAGGAGGGGCACACCCGCTTCACGGAACACCGGGATGAGCATTGGATCGCTCCCGGCAAGAACACCGTCTCCGGCAACCACCGCTTTCACCCGCATTTCAGCGAGATCCTTAACAACGCCCCTTCCCCAGCCATCGATACGGGTGACAAAGACGAGGTCTCCCTCGTCGATTCCCACGTCATCCGCGAGCCTCCGGAGACCATCTTTTGTCAGAGTGTCCATCACCTTCACCGGAAGCACCTCGCCATCCATGGAGAGTTCCGCAAACTGTTTGATTCGTACCAACCGTTTGACAAGGTTCCGGTTATGGCGTTCCTCTTTGCGTAAATTTTTTTTTAAACTTGAGATAATGGCATCCTTTTTTACCACTTCGGCATCCTTTGCCAGCTCGGCTTCCCGGGAGGTGTTCCCCTTCCGTATGCGTGCCTGCAGGCGGTGATTCTCGTAATCTTTGCTTTTGATTTCTTCCTGCAGTTCGGCAACAAACGTGCGGAGTCGCTTGACCATCCCGTCCAGCATTCGCACCCGCTCATCGTGTTTTTCATCCACACGGGCCGGGGGGGCTTCCCGCAGGGGGGCGGGTGCAGTACAACCGTTTATGTCTGCAAGCGCGTGCTCCAGCGACTGCCCGCGGATCACCCGTGCCCGGACTTCATCGAGATCGTGCCCCGGGGGGATCCGTTTTACCAGGTTCTGGAACTTGTGCCGGTACTGCCGGTAGGCATCAAGAGCTGCGGAAAGTGCATCCCGCTCGTGATCATTTCCATACGAGAAGGGGGCGGAAATCTCCAGTTTGGTCTCAATACTCACATCCTGTTTCGGCGTATATGCAACAGCACTGAACGCCCTGCGAATTTTCTCAACAGAAAAGGGCATATCCTGCACATCGGATGCAATGATGAGGGGTTTTCCGACTTTATAGAGGGCCTCGATCACATCCCCCATGTTCATCTGCCGGGAACTCTGGAGGTGCAGGAGGTTCCCGTCAAGATCCAGTGCGGCAAAAGCGGTGGTAGTCCCCGGATCGATCCCGACAATAAGATAGCGCGGCTTTCCCGAGAGCGGGCGGAACCGGATTCGTTCGAGGCGTTTGCCATTGATTCGTACCTGCACATCGGAGCCCCGGTACGGGGAAACGGGGATTTGATCGCGGGTAGTAAAGACCGCAAATACCACCCGGCTGCAACCGCCAAATGCCCGGGTCTCCTTCTTCTCGTACCTCATCCCGGCTCCCACCAGAGCCTGCTCGATCTCCCGCCCCTTGAACTGAACCGACCCATGAATCTTGCGAACGTACCGGTTCTGGCTCCATCCACCCTTTCCCGGCGAGCGGTTCCGGCTTACGATGATCTCGCTCTCGTTCTCAAACGCGATCACTTCGGCGCCGGCCCCAAGAGAGGCGACCTGTGCAGTGGTCCGGGCTTCGGCGAAGGGATCGAACCGGTTGAAACTGATATTGTACCGGGCTGCAACCTTCTGGAGCGTCTCTTTGTGCTCACCGCCGGTCACCTGGACAAGCCGGGTCTGCGGAGGAAGACCCTGTAAAAAAAAGTAGAGTTCTTTCTGGTCAGCAGCAATCTCCTGCAGGCTGTCCACGGCGAGGATATCGGGTTGTTCCTCCCTGAGCATACGGAAGAGCCGGAACAGCGAGATTTCGGATTCGTTCACGACAGCCGGGCCCTGCATACGGACGAGGGCATAGACCGGCCTGCGGGTTTTGGATCTCACCGATCCCTTGATGATATCGATGCCAAAGACACTCAGCCGGTCACGCATTGAATCGCATCCTCAAGGTCATACCTGAGTTGGTATTTCCGTTTAAAATACGTGAGGATGTTATCGAGATCCCGGTTGAGGGTAACTTCGGCATTCGGGTGAGCGGCATCTATCCACTGGGGCCAGTCGATGAGCACGCATTTGCCCTCTTCCATGAGGATGTTGTATTCCGAGAGATCGGAATGAATCATACCTTCCTTGTAAGCAATACGGACATTTTCCAGAATCTCATCGAGCACAACAGCAGGAGCCTCAAGGATGCAGCGGTTGAGGTTTGCGCCCTGGATCAGCGACATTACCACCGTATGCCGGTTCTGTGCAATGGGAAGCGGAACACTGACCTTCGGGTGAAGTGCCACGAGCGCCTTATACTCCCGTTCCGCAGAGAGCTTCGATGCAACGAGCCACGGGCAGTGTCCCTCGGCCATATATTCCCGGTTGACCCGGGCTGAATTGAAGGATCGCCCCCCGATCCGGTGGAACTTGATGGCGACAGGGCCAAGACCGAGAGCTTCATACACCACCGATTCCTTGCCTTCGCCCAGCTGCACCCCCAAAGCCGAGATCGTCCCTTTACGGGTAAGACTTGCCAGGGCGAGCGTGTCATATCCCCCGAAAACAAGGGCATACCCATCGTAGGGTACCGGGTTGAACCGTACCATGCCCCACTCAATCAGGCGAGCCAGACGGTAATTCACTTCGGATTCAGCAAACCCGGTACTGGTTATCAGCTGTTCCAGGGGAACCCAGGAATATCGTGACATCTGGCGCTCAAGCACCGATAATATCGTCTTTTCGTATTTATGCAGGGTGCGGATGTGTTCCGCAGATACAGCCATGATCGTTAGAGTGGTGATGTCCCGGACTATAAAATCACTCCATACCGCCACAAGAAAATATTCATCACAACCTTAAACATCTTTTATCCTCCAGAATAAAATAGATCAGAACATGCAGTGCAGCAAGTGTCACCGGGATGCGATTGTTTTCCAGCCCTATTCGGGACTGCATCTCTGCAGTCAGCACCTTACTGCCGATGTTGAGGCAAAAGCAAAAAAACAGATACGGGCGCAGGGCGGGCTCAAACCCGGCGATCATATAGCCGTACTACTTTCCCAGGATCAGAACAGCTGGGCGCTTTTGTATTTTTTGAAACATCTTACGGCTCAGCGCCGCGATATACGGATTACTGCCATAGCCATACCAGATGGATCCGGCAACCGCAGCGACATATTGCGTGCGAAGCGTTTTGCAGAATGCCTCGATACAGAGTTCCTTGTTGTCTCGCTGCCGGAAGAATCCGATAGCCGGACTGAAACATGTCCGAAAGAAAACCGGGATCCGGCATCATTTCCTGTGTCCCGCATTTCCTGTTCCTTCCGGTTGGACAGGTTTGCACACCTGCACGGGATTACGAAGATTGCATGGGGACTCTGCCTCGATGCTGCTGCTGCAGTAGTGCTCGGGAACATCATCCGGGGCGCTGGGGAAAACCGGGTCTGGGGCAACTCATATCAGGACCACCTCCCCCGTATCTGTCCGTTTATTTCAGTCACAGCACTGGAAATATCCCTGTATGCCGCATCCTGCGGATGTGGTGATGAACAGACAATCCATCCGGAACAAAGAGATGAATTGCACAAGGATACGATCGCAATGCTGGACAATTATACAAATAAACATCCTGCAACAAAGTATGCACTCCTGAACCTGGGAGAAACCCTGGGGGGCCCCGGGAGGGGAATCAAAGGGCTCATCCAGACCTGTGCATGGTACGGGGAATCGCTGAGATGCTGCTGCAATGTCAGCCCGATACCTCATGAGGTGACAGATGGCACACGTTAAACGGGGAAGAATATGGCGGGTGATCAGGAACTCGCCGGGAATCCAGATCGGGATCTATTTCTTGGCATTTGCCATGCTCATCGCCCTCTACACGTACATCTTCCACCTGTTTTATCCATTACTGGAAAACAAATCCATCACATGGGCCAGTGCCCTTATGTTTGTGGTCCAGTCCATGACAACGGTCGGGTATGGTGAGATCCTCCCCTTCAATAATGATCTCACCATGCTGCTTTCGATCCAGATCATTATTTCCGGCGTTATCATGATCTTCGTCGTCATCCCACTTCTTCTTGCACCGTTCCTCACCACCCTCCTCGCACCCACACCCCCAAGGAAAACTCCCCATATACTATCGGGGCACACGGTTGTGATGGGATACGATGAACTCACCCGTTCGGTTATTGAAAGCCTAACGATCTCAGAACATGATATCGTGATCATTGAACAGGACAAGGCAATCGCCCTTGAGATCGCCACGCATTACCGGAAACGCGCTTATGTGATCTGGGGGGATTATACCGATACCTCAACGTGGGCGGCTGCCCACATCGACAAGGCACAGAATGTGGTGATCTGCAAGGATGAACGACAGACGGCCAGTATCGTTCTTGGCATCCGGGAGATGGTAAAAGGAAAGATCATTTCCGTGGTGGACAAGCTCTCATTTGAACGGTACCTCCGGTATGCAGGAGCGGATTATGTACTGTCCCCCAAACATGCAACCGGGAGGATCCTGGCACGCCATGCCGTCCTCAATCCGAGCGGAGATGCTGAACCGGATATTCCCGGGCTGGGCAGGATCAACATCAACCTCGAGCATACGGCTGAACAGGAACTCCGGCTCATCAATATCCCCGTTGTTTTCGGGTGCAGGGCGGCATTCAAGTCCATTTCAGAACTTCAGCTCTTTGAACGATTCGGGATAATTGTGCCATTTCTCTGGAAGGCCGGAAAGTTCATTCCGGAACCCAGTCGGGATATTGTTGTTGATAACACGACATCGCTCTTCCTTTTTGGCAGGGCTGAATCCATTGTCAACGCGATCCGGGAAGAGTTCAATAGCGACGGTTGTGCAGACGCTTTTGCCGTGATTGCAGGATTCGGGGATGTGGGTGCCGGTGCCTACCAGGAACTCAAGGCGTCCGGGGTCTCCTGCATTGTAGTGGATTCAAAACAACAGGCAGTGGAGCAGGTTGTAGGCAACGCGGAGGATGAAACGGTGCTGAAAAGGGCCCTTATCGAAGAGGCACGGTTCTGCGTTGTTGCTCTGAATGATGACGATCTCAACATATTTACCACCCTCATGGCCCGGAACCTCAACCCACTCATAAGGATCCTGGCACGGGCCAACGAACCGGCTACCGTTGAAAAACTCTACCGGGCGGGTGCTGACTACGTAGCCCTCCTTCCTATGATCGGGGGGCAGACGATCGCGAGGATTATTCTTGCAAAAACCGCCACCATCCTCCTTGAACTGCCAAACAGCGACCTGGTAATCCTCAAACATGCCAATAAAACGTACTCAAAACCCTTAAAATGGTTCACCCGGAAAACCGGAGTCAGGATCATTGGTATCGAGAGCCAGAGCCGCTCGATCATTGCTCCTGAAGCAGAAGAGATCATTCTTGAAGGCGATGCCCTCATAGCGGTGGGAAATACTGAACAGTTGAAAAAGTTCATTCATCTGGTATAACAAAAGGAGTGCGCAATGGCAGCAGATCTTGGGTGCAGGCTGGGACAGATTGAACAGATGATCCGGTACGCTTACTGGAACAGCGGTTGTACGGGTATCGTTATTGGTGTGAGCGGGGGAATTGACTCGGCTGTTGCGGCAGGATTCTGTTGCCGGGCAATCGGCCCTGAAAAGGTGCTGGGGCTCTCTCTACCCTCTGCAATCAGCAATCCTGAAGATTGTAAGGATGCGGCAACACTCTGTGAACAGCTTCACATGGAGCATAAGGTAGTCAGCATAGAACCGATGCTTGAGGGATTCCGGGCAATGCCGGGATTTACCGGTTCCCGGTACCTTACCGGCAACCTGATGGCCCGCGTCAGGATGGCAGTTGTCTATTATCATGCCAACCTCGACCACCGGCTCGTCTGCGGTACATCCAACCGGAGCGAGTATATGCTCGGCTACTGCACAAAATTCGGAGATAATGCAGCAGACGTCCAGCCACTCCTGCACTTGTATAAGGATGAAGTTTACGAAGCCGCACGGGAACTGAAAATACCGGCACCTATTGTAAAAAAAGCACCCTCTGCAGGATTGTGGGGAGGCCAGAGTGACGAGAGCGAGATCGGCCTTTCGTATACCGAGATCGATACATCGTTACGGGCACTCGAACTGCACCAGTGGAAGTCTACAACGCCAACAGAAGAAAAAGTCCTCGCACTAGTGAAAAAAAGCGAGCACAAACGGCTCCCGGCACCTAATCTCTTAGCATCTCTGCAAAAATGCCGGAATATTGTTCCGGGAAATTGAGAAAAACCAGCATCTCTTCATTCCCGATAAGATGGTAAAGAGGCCCCTTACAACATTGTTGCATTGCGGGCCTCCAGTGGTCAGGACACCGGACCTCAGGGATCTTTGGGTAATAGGGGTTTTTCTTCAGATTACCGTTACACATCGCATAGTATGCTGCCCCGTGAAGAGTCTCATATTCACCGTACTCACTCTCAAACGCAGTAGATACGATATTGGCCATGGCAAGGGTCTTGTCTGCGGAAGGATTGATGGAGATATGCCCATATTCAGGAGGAATAACAACAATATCGCCTGCATGGGCTGAGATCATCACCACATCATCCAGTCTCCGCGACTGGAGCAGGTACTTTGCCTCGCCTTCTATGACTTCATAGACTTCCGGGTATCCTATCCCCGCCGGATTTCTGGGGTGATAGTGTCCTTTGGTCTTCACCCATTCGTCACTGATAGTACAGGGAGGAATGACCGTGAGATCGTAGCGCAGATTATGGTGGCGTAACCACTGGCGATCTACATCTGACTTTGCCAGATCGCGGTACATAAAATAGAGGGGGGAGTTACCCTCGCACGAAGGGTCGGCGAGGACAGATCGCATCTCTTCAATTGTCCGGACTGAAGGCAAAGGGAGAGTCCCGTCCCATCCAAGCATCACTTCTTCTTTCGCATTACAAGTAAATAATACCCGGCGCCAATGCCGATAATTACGATGACTGCGAGTGCCGGAAGTACCGATACCAGACCGCTTGATGCTGGTTTTGGCTCTACCTGAACCGGGACCTTGAACGTATCTGATACCTGACTGTTGTCGAGTGCATCCCGGTACCGTATTTCCGCATCCAGCAGATAGGTCTTAGCCTCTGCTTCATCACCTGCATGTAACTGATATTGGGCAGCTGCAGTTTCTCCGGGTTTTAAGTCCCCGATAAAGGTGGTATCATCTGAACTGGTAAAAGGATCAACTGCAGAGATCCGTGCCTGTGAATGATATGCCGTGGTATCACCGTTGTTCCTGTACTCAACGGTTATCACATTGTCCGAACCAGGAAGGACACGGGCGGGTGCGGAGGTTACAGAAAAAGAGAGTTTTCCCCCCACGGGAATACCCACCGTATCTGTTGCTGAGGTCACAATATCCCCGTCCCGGTTTTCATAGGTGACGGCTACATCAACAGGATAGGTCTGCGGTGCAGCGTCGCCAGAAACGGCGACCTTGTACCTGCAGGTAATGATGCCATTGCGCGGGAAATCCCCTATATAAACACTGCTGTCGGTGGGGATGATAGGGCTCAAACCATTACGAAGTATCTTTACCGTTGCTTTTTTACCATCTTCAGACCCGATATTTTGTATAGTCAGGTTGAGATAACCGCCGCTGCCAACATTCAGGTTTTCCGACAGTGCTTCGATAACATCAATTTTTACCTGGGGTTTGACCTGTATGGTGAGAGGAATAACCTGACTCACCGTACGGTAATGATTCTGAAGGGTGTCAGCCGCATCATTATCAGCGTATGCAAGGTAGGTATACTGGATCGTAAGAGGGATCTGATATTCCCCGACTGAAGCGTTGGACAGGATCTTGGCCAGAATGGGGACTTTCATGAGCCCCTGCGACTTGATTTCTCCGACATTCTGGGGATCTGATCTGACAATGACCGGTGCAGTACCAGAACCGAGCCCTACGGTCACCATCTTGGCAGTGGTCGGCAGATCATCGCGATCAATAGTCCCCGTGGTGACAAATTTTACATCGTTCACTCCGCTGTTCCGTACAAGGACATTGATGGTAACATCCTGCCCCGGGGTGAATTGATTCACACCCGAGATTGCTGCTGATATCTGGGGGCTTGACCCCTGGAAGGTATCCACACCCATCACCGGCAAGGTACCGATGAGCGACAGCACGAGGAAGATAAGGATTATTTTAGGATATTTCATTGCCAATCACGTGTTGTTGTTGTTATAACAACATTTAATATTGCAGAATATAAAGTCATGTTCCAATGACACCCGCCTCCTCCGGCTCTGCAAGAGTTATTGAATGCCTCAAATCACTCGGTTTGACAAAATATGAGGCGCTGGTGTATATTGCCCTCTTAAAGGTGGTGAGCGCTACAGCTAGCGAGATCCACGAAATATCCACCGTCCCGCGCGCGTCGGTGTATCCGGTACTCGATCAACTCCAGGAGAAGAGACTTATCTCGGTAGCACGCTCAACCCCCAAGCGGTTTGCCGCTCTCTCTCCGGAGGAGGGGGTGGCAATCATGATGAGCAGGATCGAACGCGATGCTGCCGATGCCCGCGAGATCCTGTCCGCAATCCACCGTGAGCGAATCAGCCATGAACAGAGTAGCGAAGAGCTGATATGGAATGTCTATGGCATCGAAAACATACAGAGAAAACTCACTGAGATCATAACCGCTGCCGGCCATGACGTACGGATCATCGCCCATCCCCAGATCATTTCACCGGAGATCAGAGAGTTGCTCGATGCAGTGGCAGAGCGGGCTGATATTGAGATTGTCACCCACCAGTGGGAGGGGGGGAATAAGGGAAAACTGCGGGTCTATATCAAGAAGCACCCGGAGATGCCCCGCGAACTTGACCATGTGAAGGATATGATGGCAGGAGGCATCTGCATTGTCGATAACCGGCGCGTACTGGTCATATTGGGAACCGGTAACGAAGATGCGGTGGCGCTCTTTTCAGAGACTGAGGGCTTTGTCAGGTTCTTCTCACGGTATTACAACCTGATCGTTGACTGGGCAAAAAAACCGGAATAAAACAGCGACAATGATCTTTTTTAGTAATCCCTGATCTCATCCATCTGCCGGATATCCATTAATCCCTTCATTGCCTGCGTCTGAACCCAGCGACCCCCTTCCCGTATTGCTGCCATCGGATTGGTGCCTCCTACGGCCGCAATGCCAATATACTGCGGACTCACGGGAACCCCGAGAAGCGACAGGTTCGGCATCCCAACTTCAAGGATCCCGGTATAACTGCTGCTCGCAAGTTCATCGAGCACGCTGCCGACAAGAGGCTCTGCTTCCATATGGAACTCCCGGATATTTGCAAGAATGTTCCCGCTCCCCCGGCGCATAACACTGGTCACCGAGGTGGTCTTCTGAGAGATGAGCACCTGCAGCGGATCAATGGTGGTGTACTCATACAGAATGATATGCGTGAAGCGGATCGGGGTCCGGTCCTCAATTTCCACGACCCCGCCACCAATCGGGTTAACCGGGATACCCCGCCTTATTAAAAGACCGTCAAACGTGATGCTGCACATCGTGCAGATACCAGTCAAACCTTTGGGGATCACAAAATCTGCAACTTTTTCTCCGGAAGCATAGAACTTGACCATACCGCTTACACTGACACCGGTTTTGTTGGCGTCTTTGAGTATGGATATCGCAAAATCAAGATCTTCGTTTTTTATCAACGAGAGGTTATATACAACATTTCCCTCTCCCGCAGCCGGATCGAATGTAACCTGGATGGCAAAGTCTTCGATATTATGGTTGACGAACTTGAGCGGGAGGGTCATCATACTAATCTCGGACATAACAATAGAAAAATTGTTCTATAAGAGTAAGGCAATTTATGTATGATGGAACACGATATGCGGGAAAAAGCCAAGAATGCGATGCGACTCATTCTTGAAGCGGCACGGTATGAGGTTGAAGAGGTTGATGACCCGCTTGACCTTTCAGCAGTGCGTGACGGCACCTGCCTGCTGGTGCTCTGTTCGAACGAGAAGGATCTGATCGGACAGTTCGACAAGACCAATTACAGCCTCATGATCGATGATCACGAGATGAACTGCAAGAAACTGTTGTTCACCATCGACAAAGAGATCACGACAGAGAACTGCATCCAGTGGGGTGTGGATGAGTTTGTGCGATATACCGGAGAGGCGGTTCTTGCCGATATCCTCGATCGCGAACTGGGACTGGATCTCACACCGGCAAAAGCCAGGAAAGCAGCGGTAATCGCAGCTGCTGCAGCCGCAGCAAAAGAAGAAGATCCATCGGGGATCACAATACCCCACCTCCCCATAAAGATTACCGAACAGGCTGCTATCCGTACCGCAGGGGTGCAGGGTGCAGCAAAACTGCGATTCATTCCCCATTTCCTGTTCCACTATACGAGCAGCGGGGAGCAGGTGTACAAGGACCGCAGGATTCCTTTTGATGCAGACGGCTGGGGTGCGATCAATGCAATCAACGGGATAAAAATTGATCTCGATGGCAAGATGGTCGAAGAGACAGAGATTCCCGGCGGGGCTGAAGTCTGTGATTCGCATATCCGCAAGGATGAGGCCTCCGAGCGGATCATCACCGAATTGATCGAACGGCTCACCCAGAAAGTCCGGATCAAGCAGGAGAAAGGCGATGCGATCTTCTATGAAGAAAAGATCTTAAAACCCGACCGGAAAAACATCACCATTGATTCCAAACAGGTCTATATCCCGGTCTGGCAGATCCGGGGTAAAAAGATCGTTGAAGTGAATGCATTCACCGGCGAGCTACTCTCAGAACCGATGGATGAAGGCTGCGAAGTCTTCTGAACCAGGGGGTTTTGCGGATCTCTAACGAGGAGATCCCGCCCCCTTAAAAAACCAGTTTTTCTCTTTATGAGGCAGGAGATCGCATGATTGTTGTTCTGGGGGGCGGCCCCGCCGGTAGAATCGCATCTATCCGGCTCGCATCCGCAGGAAAAGAGGTCCGCCTTATCGAACGCGGGGGTCTTGGAGGTATCGGGGGCCAGTGCCTCCATTTTGGCTGTATGCCTGTCTGCGCCCTGAACGATGTGGCCCGCACCATCCATTCAATCCGGGAATTCCAGCGTCTCGGCATGATCGATGCATCTCCCTCCATCAATTTTCCCGGGATGCTCAAAGAGATGCATGCGATCCAAGCAAAGATCGCATCCGTGCTTGATACCGAGACAAAATCTGCCGGCGTGGAGATCTGCTACGGAAAGACCGGCCGGCTTGAAGGCAAGACTGTCTTTCTGGATGAAAAGGAGATTGAGGCGGATACAGTAATTGCCGCCACCGGATCCCGGCCTCATATTCCTGATATTCAGGGAATTGATCTACCGGAAGTGTACACGCCCCATACTCTCTTTGGCATGAAGAAGATCCCGGAAAAACTCTCAATAATCGGGGGGGGTGTAATGGCTGCAGAATTTGCGTATATTTTCAGCACGTTCGGCAGCGAAGTAACACTCCTGTGCAGGAGTGCATTTCTGAAAGACACCGATAGGCACCTCCGCCACCTGGCAATAAAGGAACTTAAAAACGTAGAGATACGGGAGAACACGCAGGTTCGATCAATTAAAACGAGAAATGGAGTGAAAAACCTCACTCTTGTAACAGAGGGGCAAACCGATCTCATGAAAGCAGACGCAATCCTGATCACCGCAGGACTCGTACCGCGTTCCGAAATGCTCAACGGTATTGACAAAGGACCGGGGGGCGAAATCCTCGTCAACGAACACATGCGGACGAGCGTGCCGGAAGTATACGCCTGCGGGGATGTGATCGGACCTCCGTATCTTACTCCCGTTGCCCGGCACCAGGGCATGGTCGCTGCTGATAACATCCTCGGGATACCCCGAGCTATGGATTACCGGTTCATCCCGCAATCGATCAACCTCTTTTCGGAACTGGCATTCTGCATCCCCGAAACAGAGGGCATGGCATCCCTTGCGATTCCGGGACCAGCAGGTCCCGGCACGTTCTGGTCAGTGTCTTCCGGCACAACAGGGGTTGCAAAACTCATGTTCGACCCTGGCAGCGGTGCGATCGGGGGCGTATGTGCTGCGGGGCCGGGGGGCGGACTCATTGCGGGGTACATGGCGTTTCTTATGCAACGCCATTTTTCTGTCCTTGACTTTGAAGAGTTCATTGAAGTCCACCCATCAACCGATGGCGTGTACGGGCTTGCAAAATATGCCTCTGGGATGCTTAAAAAGAAGATTGAGAGATAATCAGGCTTTTTTATTCACTTTTTTCTGATAAGGTGTTATCCCCGTAAAAACCGACCGTATTTTTCCGACGCAAATGCTGATGGTATTATTACCCCCGGAATCGCATAATTACGATACACAGAAATCCTACACACCGTGGTGCTTTCAAGATGACCGGTCCCCTCGAAAATGTTCCATTTGAAATAACAAGGCTCGATAAAATCAATACACTTCAGGAAAAAGGGGTTACGGTCTTTCCCCATACATTTGACCGTAAGAATACCATTTCTGAGATCAAGACCAGATACGCCGATATAACGCACGACAAGAGCGTGGAGAGCGTTACAACCGCCGGAAGGATCTATATCGTCAGGAATCACGGCAAGACCATTTTTGCCGATCTTGGCGATGAGGCAGGCAGGATCCAGCTCTACATACGGAAAAATGATCTCGGTGAGGAACAGTTCGAGCTCTTCAACCAGAACATCGAGCGGGGGGACATCATCGGTGTTTCCGGTCATGTCTTCCGGACAAAACTCGGTGAGATCACCATCTGGGTAGACACGTTCACCATTCTCTGCAAAGCGGTCTGCTCCCTTCCCGAGAAGTTCCACGGCCTTACGGACGTGGAGAAGCGTTACCGCCACCGTTATGTGGATCTCATCACCAATGAAGAGAGCAGGCAGACATTCCGGGACCGTAGCAGGATTGTCGCACTGATCCGCCGGTTCCTCGATGACAACGGATTTTTAGAGTTCGAGACACCAATTCTCCAGCCGGTATATGGCGGAGCAAATGCCCGTCCGTTCACCACCTTCCACCACTTCCTCGACCAGAAACTCTTCCTGCGGATTGCACCTGAGCTCTATCTCAAGCGTCTCGTGGTAGGAGGATTTGAGAAGGTCTTTGAGATTGCACGTAACTTCCGGAATGAGGGAGTGGACACCAACCACAACCCGGAGTTCACCATGGTGGAGATCTACTGGGTATACCGGGACTTCCGGGACATGATGGAACTTACCGAAAATATCGTCACCTCCGTCATCCAGTCGATCCACGGTAAACACGAGATCCCGTACGGGGAGATTACCCTGAATTTCACCAAACCCTGGAAGAAGATCACCATGGAAGACGCGGTAAAGGAGTACGCGGGCATCGATATATTTGCCCACAGTGTCGAGGAACTCCGTTCACTGGCACTCCGGCACAAGATTCCAGAATCGGAAAAGCCGCAGTCCCAGCGGGAATTCCTTATCGCCTTTTTCGAGGGGCTCGTCGAGGAAAAACTCATCCAGCCGACCTTCATCTACGATTACCCGGTTGAGAACTCCCCGCTTGCAAAACGTCACCGCGAAAAGGAAGGATTCACCGAGCGGTTCGAGTTCTTCATCCATGGAATGGAAGTGGGCAACGGATTCTCAGAACTCAACGATCCTGTCGACCAGAAGGCACGGTTTGAAGCACAGGATGAGAAGAGGAGAATGGGCGATGTTGAAGCCCAGATGATCGATTACGATTTCATCAATGCCCTCGGGTATGGTATGCCACCAACAGGTGGCGTCGGTATTGGCATCGACCGGCTCGTAATGCTGCTGACAAATAATAATTCCATCAAGGAAGTTATCCTGTTCCCCTCGATGAAGACAATCCAGTCTGGCGAGGGAGCAGCAGAAGAGGAAAAGCCGGAAGCCGGGAACTAGAATTCCCGGCTCAGTCCCTTTTTTCAATACATTCTGATACTTTTTTTTAGATAATATCGGGATTTTGAATCCTTCCAACACAATCACCGTGATAGCTGTGAACAGTTAGGGTGCAAGGCAGACTTGCATTGGTATTCCTATCGGCACCTAACTTGTCAGGGGAGTCTCGTGACAATTCCCGTGATCCTCATTTTGACGCGTGGTTTATGGGTGGGGCACCTGTCTTTGTAAAGACAAGGGGATGGGAGTACCCCCTCTTTTCATATCTGGAAGATCAGATCATGCGGTCTCACGTACCTTTCCCCTGACCAGTGAGAAGAAGACGCCCACGATACAGAAGATGGCAAAGAGGATGAACCCGATATGCAGGCTTGTCTGGAACTGGGGGTAATACGCGGGCGTTATTTCCACCGGGCCGATAATAACGGCAAAGAGCAGCATGGCGATCCCCATAGACAACATCTGCCCCAAAAGACGCATAGTTCCGACCATCCCGGATGCAACCCCGTAATACCGTTTTTCAACCGAACTCATGATGGCATTCGTGTTCGGTGAGGAGAAGAGGCCGAACCCAGCTCCGAGTACGACAAGACAGAGCACGAGGTACCACAGGGAGGTCTTGTCCGTGAAGAATATCAGGAGAATCAGGCCCACTGCGGTGAGGGCCATGCCCACCGATGCAACCACTGCCGGTTCCATACGATCCGAAAGTTTGCCGGCAATCGGGGAAACAATCGCCTGCATTGCCGGCTGCGCGATCAGGATCAGCCCGGCATGTTCCGGAGTGAAACCTTTCGTGTACTGGAGATCGAGGCTTAACAGGAACGTAACAGCGAAGGTTGCACTGTAGTTGATCAGGGCCGCAAGGTTGGAGAAGGCGAAAGCCCGGTTTCCGGTAAACAGTTTCATATCAAGGACAGGAAATGCGATCCTCTGTTCGTAGAGGACAAAGATGATCCCTGCCACTACTCCGACTAAGAGGAGTGTGTACCCTGAACCTTCCGTAGCAACCGAGAGCCCGTACATGACCGCAACAATTACTATCCCGTAGATAACCGATCCGGTCAAGTCAAAGCGCTCTCCCCTGCATTCGGCCCAGTCGCCTTTCAGTTTCCAGGTGACCAGAAGAATACATGCGATCCCGATCGGGACATTCACGAAGAAAATGCTCCGCCAGCCGAAGTACTGAGTCAGGACTCCGCCAAGGAAAGGCCCCATCGAGAGGCCGAAGTATACCGATGTTATGTAGATACCCAGCGCTTTTCCCCGCTCGCCCGGGGGAAAGACCGAACTGAGAATCGCCACCGTTGTCCCGAAAATCATGCCGCTGCCGAGGCCCTGGATGACCCGGATGACGATCATCATGTTTGTCGACGGGACTATGGTCATTGCAAGCGAAGCTGCGGCAAAGATACCGATACCGTAGAGAAAGATCTTTTTTCTCCCGTAAATATCTGAAATCTTCCCGAACGGGACAAGGAAGAGCGCTGCGGCAAGAAGGTAGGCAGTCGCGATCCACGAGAGGGCAATCACGTCCATGTGGAACTCGGATGCAATCGTGGGGAGCGCAATATTGACTGCTGCTCCGTCAAACGGGGTCAGGAATCCTGCGAGAACGGCAATGAGAAGCACAACCCCCTTCTCGACCCCGGAAAAAACGTGATGAGGGTTCCGGGAAATCTCGGGGGACTCTGGTTCCGGGCTGCCCGTTTTGGATTGAGCAGACCAGGGAAGGGATACCATCGTGTGATTTTGGTCTTTTCATAGGTATTAGTATTCCGTTATCCGGTATTTTGAAAAAGGTCGTGGGTGATCCGGAGCATTGTCACCGGAGAGAACCTCTGTTGGGTACATGCCCCAGGCACACGTTTTATGTCATTACTGAGTGGGAAAATGAGGTGGCAACCAAGAGGAACAGTAACCGTGATCGGGATGAGATCCCGGGATCCGGGTGCGGGCCCTCCCTTAATTTAATCCCGGTTACTTCTTTTTCGTAACAGGAACCTTCCGTTCGTCCCCGGTTTCCCTGCTGTTTCCACCCGCCATCGAGCATCCTTCGGGCACGTAATACCGCTTCCCGCCGCTTAAGGCTTTTCCGCAGAAGTCCCGGCAGGTGGCCGGCCGGGTATCATAGATCGCACAACCCCACTTCTTTATCCCGCTCCCGTCAGGCTCACCTTCGCAAAGATGCCGGCAGGGAGCATCAGCAAGGAAATAGCCGCCTTCTTCTTTGAGCCCGCGCTCACGGAGGTAATGCAGCTGGTGGGGTTTGCACTGCCAGACCTGGATAACAGGAATCCAGCGGCAGCATTCACCGCAGCGATTGCAGGTGCCGGTTGCCGGGACGGGTTGGGAAGGTTTCATAGCAGTATCTCATTGTACCGGGTAGGTACAAAAAGAGTGGGGATCGAACAGATTACCCTGAAGTCAATTGCCAGGTTCTGGGATATTCCGGAGACTGGGATTGAAAGGGATCGAAAAAAGGGATGGTGTTATTCGCAGACCGGTACCAGTCTTCCTTTCAGATTCTCCTCAGTACCAAGCCACATCGTCTCCACGACATTGTTCGCCATCCCTTTTACCTTCTGGATCACGAGCGGGTCGTTTTTTAAGAATTCTGTATCCGTGATCGTGTTGAATTGCGCCCCGTGCACTCGGTACGCGATGCCAAACGGTGCCAACACGTACCCCAGCTGCTGGAAATAGAGGTAGATATCCATCGCGGTCTTGGTTGCACCATCCTCATGTCCCGAGACCGCAATGCCCACGATCTTTCCTTCCGTAAGGCCGGGCTTTTTTAACAGGTAGAGATTCTGGATACAGTTCAGCCGGTCGAGGAAATCCTTGAGCCGTGCCGACATATTGTTCCAGTTTATGGGCGAGGCAACGATGATTGCCTTCGATGCGATCACCATCTCGTGAAACGCGGGCATGTCGTCAAGCTGGTCCCTGCACGGATAGCGGCAGGCATTGTCCCGCATGCTGTAACAGCACCAGCAGTGGTTGATGGCGAACTCGGAGAGATTGTAGCGCCGGTAACTCACTCCCTTCTCCCGCAGAACTTCTTCGGCAAGATCTGCGAGGTAGCCGGTATTATTGGCCCGGTGACTGCTGCCATTGATCAGGAGCACATCGAACGATTCCCCGTCATAGCGAAGCGCTTTCTTTTCGGTATACTCGACAAACTCCCTGATGGTACCGGCACACTGAGGACATTCCGCGGGTGGGCTCTCTCCTTTCGAAATATAGCCGCAGACCGCACATTTCCAGATTTTACCGGGCATGAGACTGCCCGGTCTCGCTTCCCCGGGTGCAGTAGTAGACATGTGAGAAATCCTCCTCTGCCTGTACCGGGCACCCCGGACAGAGACACCCCTGTTCCTCTTTGATGCAGCCGCTTGTTCCCTGCTTAGCAAGACAATAGGCGATCTCTTCTTTGCAATCCACATAACTCGGGCACATCCCGCAGAGACAGAGCCCGATTCCTCGTTTCTTATCCATGATCCAATACTCCCGGCTGCTCTTTGCTTTCGAAACTACTTATAGGATTTCTGCATGCATGAAAACCGGAACGAACGGTTTGCTGATCGTAGAAGTGCACTACTTTTTACCATCGCCATCCATTAGGGAAGTATGCCCAAACATTCCCGCCGGGTATTCTGTTCAGCATGTATCGCCCTGTTAGTCCTTGCCTGCTTGGCTGCCGGTTGTTCTTCATACCAAGCACCGGCGGCACCCGTAGCAACGGGAGCAACAGCGGCCTCAACCGGAGGTGCAGACTCAGTCACGATAAAAAATTTCGCGTTCGATCCTTCCCCAATAACCGTGAAAACCGGAACGGCAGTCATCTGGATCAACCAGGACAGCGCACCTCACATCATTGTCTCGGACACGGGTTCTCCCACGGCCTTCTCCTCGGATTCGCTCTCAACAGGTACATCTTATAAATTCACTTTCACCCGGACGGGAACGTACACATACTATTGCTCAATTCACCCGTCCATGAAGGGCACGGTCATCGTGCTGTCATAGATCTCATTTTTTTAACGGACCAGCCTCGTAATGGGGAACATTTCGGCTCCCAATACCAATTCTCCCGGGTATCAGCATAAACCAAACCGTGCCCCAAAACGGCATGGAATGGTCTGATCGAAGCCATCATCAGGACAAACGTAGAATCACTCAATATTCGAAAAGATTTTCCGGGGACAAGAAACAATGACATTCACCGCACCATCGAATAAACCGGATCCCCTGCAAACGTATCATACCCTTACTGAAGAAGAATTATTTTTCGTTCTTAACAGCAGCCCGGGGGGGCTGACCATAGGGCAGGCGCAAGCAGGTCTTGTCCGCTTCGGGCACAACGATATCGCCCGTATCCGGAAGCCTCTGGTGATCTTTCAGTTCCTGGGCCATTTCAAAAACCTGCTCATCGTCATCCTGCTCATTGCTGCAGCTATATCAATGTTCGTTGGTGAACTGATTAATTCAGTCATCATCTTTTTCATCGTCATCGCCAGCGTAACTCTGGATTTTTTCCAGGAATACAAGGCCGATCAGACTGCGGACCTGCTCAGGCAGAAAATCCTCACCCGGGTCACGGCGTTCCGTGACGGTAGGGAACGGGATCTGCCCATTGCCGAACTGGTTCCGGGAGATCTGGTCAGGCTCACCGCCGGGGATATTGTTCCTGCCGACGCACGGGTACTGACAGCACGGAATTTTTACGTTAATGAGTCTGCCCTGACCGGTGAACCCTTCCCGGTTGAAAAACACCCGGGGGTTGCCGTCGCTGGAACTCCTGTCACTACTGCCAACAATTACATCTTTCTGGGTACGGCCGTTGTCAGCGGGATGGCCACAGCGCTGGTCACAAAGACCGGCATTTCAACAGAATTTGGTAAAGTGGCAAAGACCCTGATCGAACGCCCCCCGGAAACGGAGTTCGAACGGGGGCTGAAGCAGTACAGTTACCTGATGTCGAAATTTGTGTTCTTTTTAGTTATCTTCGTGTTCTTCATCAACGCCCTGTTCCGGCATGGCATCCTGGAGTCATTGCTCTTTTCTGTTGCACTCGCGGTAGGTATGACACCGGAGCTTCTGCCCATGATCCTCTCCCTCAACCTTTCCAAAGGTTCCATCGCGATGTCCAAAAAAGGAGCTATTGTCCGGCACCCGGAATCGATCCAGAACTTTGGAAGCATGGATGTGCTCTGCACGGACAAGACCGGGACCCTTACCAAAAACGAAATTGCGCTTGTGCAGCACCTGGATACAGAAGGAAACGAAAGCGAGAATGTTTTGCTATACTCATTCATCAACAGCTCATTTGACACCGGATTGAAAAGTCCCCTTGATGAAGCGATCCTCAGGTTCCGCCACATCGATATCGAGGGGGTCCGTAAAATAGATGAGATACCCTTTGATTTTATCAGAAAACGGGTTTCGGTAGTTGTTTCCAACGGCGATAAACACATGATCGTATCCAAGGGCGCACCCGAGGAGATCTTCCGTATCTGCTCTTCGATTGATAAAAACGATGTTGTCAAACCACTGACAAATATTATCCGGGAGCAGATTGATGGCATCTACCAGGCCCAGAGTGCGGGGGGATTTAGAACCCTTGCGGTATGCTATCGTCCCGTGCCGTATGAGATGACACAGTTTTCTGCCGGCGATGAAAAGGAGATGATCCTTTCCGGCTTTGTCACCTTCATCGATCCTCCCAAAGATACGGCCCGTGAATCGGTCCTGCTGCTGGAACAGTCCGGGATAGAACTCAAGATCCTTACCGGGGATAACGAACTAGTTACAAAAAAGATCTGTGAAGATATTGGCATTCTTATCAAAGGTGTTCTCACGGGAGAGGATATCGAACATATGGACGTTCAGACACTCTCCCGGGTGGTAGAGGACATTACTATCTTCTCCCGCATGACCCCGGTGCAGAAGAACCGGGTCATGATGGCCTTGAAAAAGAACGGCCATATTGTCGGGTTCATGGGGGACGGAATCAACGACGCACCATCTATCCGTGAGGCAGATGTGGGCATATCGGTTGAAAATGCCGTGGATATTGCAAAGGAGTCTGCCGATATTATCCTTTTGAAAAACGACCTGCGTATCCTCAATGACGGGGTGCTTGAGGGAAGGAGAACATTTGGGAACACCATGAAGTACATCCTGATGGGGACAAGTTCCAATTTCGGGAATATGTTTTCAGTTGCCGGAGCTTCCCTTTTTCTCCGCTTCCTCCCGATGCTCCCAATCCAGATCCTGTTGAACAACCTTCTCTACGACATTTCGGAGTCAACGATTCCCACTGATAACGTTGACGAGTCCTATATCAGGACTCCGAAAAAATGGGACATGGATTTTATTAAGAAATTCATCATGATATTTGGCCCGATCAGTTCGGTGTTCGATTTTATCACATTCTTTATCCTGCTGATCGTCTTTACTGCCGATGCAGCACTCTTCCAGACGGCATGGTTTGTCGAGTCAATCTGCACCCAGACGCTGGTCATTTTCGTGATCCGGACGCGGGTCGTCCCGTTTTATCATAGCAGGCCCAGCCGGCTTCTCGTTGCAAGCACGGTCCTGATCGTTGCGGTCGCCTGCATCCTGCCGTTTACCGTCATAGGCAGCCTGTTCGGGTTTGTCCCGTTGCCGGCATCGTTCTTTGTTGTACTGGCCATACTGGTGATCGGCTATATTGTCATTGTCGAACTGGTCAAACGCTGGTTCTATACCCGATACGATTCCACGAGGGGCAGGAAATAAAAAAGGGATTTAAACCTTATACCTGAAAGATCATCTGTCACCAGAGCCGGACACATCTCAGTAAGCAATTCGCATACGACCGTAGAACCGGGTCCTCATCCTCATCCGCAACGAACACCCTGAGTCCCCGGAGCGCTCCGGTACTCCGGATTGCAGTAAGCGCAACAACAGGCTGTTCGCGAATCGCAGTCCGCTCGTTCCGGTTCCGCAACCGTCCAATCATTACACCCGCAATCGGTGCGGCAGATGTGCCCCCCAAGGGCTCCTGCGTACTACTTGTGGTATGGCTCACCCCGGAGGATTCGGAATGCCCGATATACCTGCTCAAAGAGGAGGAGGCGGGCTATGGGGTGGGTGAAGGTCATTTTAGAGAAGGAGAGGCAAAGATTGCTTCGGGAAAGAACTACCGGGGAGAGACCGAGATCCCCCCCAATCACAAAGACCAGCTGGTTCTGCCCGGAGAGTTCCCATTCGCGAAACGATCCGGCCAGATTCTCACTCGACCAGCTCTGCCCCCTCATGTCAAGGGTGATAACAATGGAGCCCTCTGGAATAGCAGCAAGGATCCGATCGCCTTCCTTCTCCTTTGCTATTGATTCATTAGCCGGTGAAACGGAGAGGGGGCGTTTCTCCTCTGCCAGCTCAACAACCTGAAGTTTAGTATAGGGCCGCAAGCGTTTTTCATACTCGGCAATACCCTCCTGTAGGTATTTTTCCTTGATTTTTCCTACAGCTATGATCCGAATCTGCATGGTTTACCCTGCAATGAAGTTAAACATCTGGACATACGGCGCGCTAAAAAGATAAAAAGAAGGGGGGTGGAAGTAAGTTACCTATGGATTACTTTTGGACTCTTTTGTATCGATATTTTGGCGAGATAACACTTCAATAAGTACTTCTTTCATCATATTTTTCATGAGTTCCCGGCCCTCATCTGAGGACATGTAGTCTTTGAACAGCTCTTTAAACTGTCCCATATCGTGGTGATTATCGACGAAGCTTAATAAAGCTTGTGTGATACAATCAGAGACCGTGGAGAACTTCTTTTCCTCATACACGAGTTTATTGACCTTCTCGTAGATATTTGGGGGCATTTTATAGGATATTGCAACACGTTCCCCTCGGGTCGCCGGTATCTTCTCAGCCATTCCCTAAAAACTAGGGCTAAATACTATAAATAGCCTGTTAATCGCCCGCAATAATCCATAAGAATTACATTTTTTTATTTAGTATCCCTTAAGGCATACATATGGAATACTTTTTATAGCGCGGCGGGTAATAGGAGATCATTCCGAGGTGACCACATGAACGAAATTATCCTGTTGCTCCTGTCAATCGTTGGCATCTTCTCAGCTGCCTGCTGTGTTGCGCTCGTCGCTCTGGGTAAAATAATCGATAATTTTCCCTTAGGAGATGAGGAAACCCGTACCCGGGGAATATCAAGCCCGGCAGAATCGACAAAAATCGCAGTCGTATTGTTCTGGATCTGTTTCATCCCGGGAGCATGGGCGGTTCTTCAGGAGGGGGTTGTGACTCGTATTGCAGGAATTACCCTGCTGTTTTCCATCTGCCTTTTCATGTTCACGGGGCTTGTCTTCTCCTTTGCCGTACTCAGCACCATGAAAGGGCTTAAAAATGCATACGGAGATACCGTACTTCGCTTAGGTAAAGAAGTCCCCCAGGTAAGCCCTTCATCACCAGTGAGTGTAAAAGAGACAACGATCCATCAAAGGCGGAGAGAGAACCCGTTATCGAACGTTATGGTAAATGCATTGCTGAAAAAATAAAATAGAAGGATTACCCAAATATCTTTTTTGACTGCTCCAGTGCATCAACTGCAGGGAGCTTTTTCCCGGTAAGGAATTCAATACATGCTCCGCCACCCGTAGAGATATGCGTGAAATCCTTCTCGATGCCGAGTTTTTCTATCACCACAGCAGTATGTCCCCCACCGACAACTGAGAATTCAACCTTGGACGCAGCCCTGAGAAGCTCGTAGGTACCGGTGGCAAAGTCTGCATCTTCAAAGACGCCTGCAGGCCCATTGAATACCACGGTTCCTGCCTTTTTGATCTCATGGACGAGGGTTGCAACTGCGTCCATGCCGAGATCCAGTACGGGTACATCGTCCGGTATCCGGTCTACCGCATATTCCATACGGCGGTTATCCTTCCTGACTGCAACAGACTCGGGCATTACAACCCGGTCCCGGTAACGGGCAAGGATCTCTTTGGCCTTCTCAATCTCCGGCTGGTATTTGAGCTGGGCGATAAGCTGCGTAGAGGGTTTGCCGATATCGTAACCTGAGGCAATTAAAAAGACATTGGCCACTAAACCAATGACAATGACCTGATCCGCGATTCCATTATCCAGCACATGCTTTGCTACATCAATGGAATCATCCACTTTGGTACCACCAAGTACCATACAGACAGGGCGTGGAGCACCGGAAAAAACTTTTGAGAGGGTGGAGACTTCCCTTTCCATGAGTAGTCCCCCCGCAGAGCGCATGACCATAGGAAGACCAACAACCGTTGGTTGCGAACGGTGGGCAGTACCAAATGCATCATTGACAAAGACATCCGCCATTGCGGCAAGTTTCTTCACAAGATGCGTCTTTTTGGCCTCTTCGGGTTTTAAGGTCAGGTTCTCCTCAGCATTGAACCTGACATTCTCCAGCATCAGCACCTCACCTGTCTTCATCGCGTGCACAGCTTCGCGGGCATGCCGCCCGAAGATACTGTCCACATAGGCGACCGGTTTTCCGAGCAGGTGCTCAAGTTTCTCAGCATGGGCTTCCAAGGGAGTGAAATCTTTCTTTCCCGGCCTGCTCTGGTGGGTGACTATCACGACACGGCTGTCAGAAAGAGCACGGATTGTGGGAAGGTGCTCCCTGAACCGCTTGTCATCCAAAATAAGATTGGAGGTGGGGTCGATAGGGGAGTTGAGATCGAGCCGGAGGAGGACCGTTTTTCCATCGCACCCCAGTTCCCTTATGGTTCCAATCGGCATCATAACCTCAGATAAAAAAATTATGCGGTGTTCCGGGATTTGATCTTTTTCATCCGGAAGAGTTCTTCCCGCTCCATCTCATCGAGACGCATCTTGATAAAGTCCCGTGCTGCGGTGAGCTCCGGTATAACCTTGTACTCCAGTGCATTGACACGGCGTTTGGTCTTCTCGATCTCATCGAGCAGGCGCTTCATCGTGGTCTCAATCTCGGCACTCTCGATGATCGATTCTACCAGTTCCTCAAACGCTGATGCTGTCTCATCAATGACTGTTGAAGTGCCAAGCACACCATAGCCGCGGTCGACAAGACTTTTTCTGACTTTGGATGATTCGATCTGCGGAACGACCACACCCATGATATTCTTGCTCTTCAGGATAATCTGGGGTACTTCTTTAACCGAAAATGCCGCAGATTTCACACCGATTGCACCTTCGACGGTGTTGGCTACCGCCATCATCTCGACTGCTTTTGCATACTTTCGGAGAAGGTCGCCCCGGGTATCCTTGGCATTTGCCAGGATCTTGAAAAATTCAAGGATTAGTCCATCGCGCTTCATTTTAAGGATCTTATAGCCACGCTCCGATAACTGGATCTTCCGCTTTAAGTTGATCAGTTCTGAACGGGTTGGCTTGATATCGCGCAGGGCCATGGACTTTCTACTCCTTCTTTGCACCAGTGCGGAACTTCGGGTGGTACTTGTTGATCAGTTCACGGTCGATACGGGTCAGCTGCTCGACGGGCAGCGTCGCGAGAAGATCCCAGGCGAGGTTTAAGGTATCCTCAATGCTGCGATCCTCGTCATATCCCTGGCGGACAAACCGGCTCTCGAAGAGATCAGCAAACTCCAGAAGCAACCGGTCACGTTCGGAAAGGGCATCCTTACCAACGATGGCAACGAGCCCACGGAGATCGTTTCCTTCTGCGTACCCGGCGTACATCTGGTCGGAGACCTTCTTGTGGTCTTCACGGGTTTTTCCTTTCCCGATACCGAGATTCATCAGACGGGAGAGCGATGGTAGCACGTTGATGGGCGGATAGATACCTTTACGGTGGAGATCACGGTTGACCACGATCTGGCCTTCGGTAATGTAACCGGTCAGGTCGGCGATCGGGTGAGTGATATCGTCACCGGGCATGGTCAGGATCGGAATCTGGGTGACAGAGCCCTTCTGACCCTTGATCATACCGGCACGCTCATAGAGGTTGGCGAGATCCGTGTACATGTATCCCGGGTAGCCACGGCGACCGGGCACTTCTTCACGGGCTGCACCGATCTGACGGAGCGCCTCACAGTAGTTGGTCATATCCGTAAGGATGACGAGCACATGCATTCCGAGCTCGAATGCAAGGTATTCAGCAGTGGTCAGGGCCAGCCTTGGGGTGATGATACGCTCAACGGCTGGGTCATCCGCAAGATTAAGGAACACGACTGCACGTTCCAGCGCACCGGTGCGCTCGAAGTCCTGCATGAAGTAGTTCGCTTCTTCCTTGGTGATACCCATCGCAGCAAAGACTACCGCGAATTTTTCGGTCGAACCAGGCACTTTTGCCTGCCGTGCGATCTGCAGCGCAACGTTGTTGTGAGGGAGACCTGCACCCGAGAAGATCGGGAGCTTCTGGCCACGGACAAGGGTGTTGGTTCCATCGATTGTGGAGATACCGGTCTGGATGAAATCCGCCGGCATGCCCCGGGCGTACGGGTTGATAGCAGCACCGTTGATGTCCAGGCGCTTCTCCGGGACAATATCTGGGCCGCCATCAATGGGTTTACCGCCACCAGACAGGATGCGTCCGAGCATCTCCCTACCAACAGGCATCTTGATGGTCTCACCCGTGAACCGGACACCGCTGTCTCTTCCGATACCGGCGGTGGTCTCGAAGATCTGGACAACGACGAGTTCGTCGCTCGTGTCGAGTACCTGGCCACGCTTGGTTGTGCCATCGGCAAGAATTATATTAACGAGTTCGCCATAGGCAATCGGCTCGGTCTTTTCGACAAAGACAAGCGGCCCGGCAATCTTGCTTATCGTCCTGTATTCCTTCATGCTGCCGACCTCAGTGTGTTGAACTCATCGTCCATCTGTTTCATAATCTTCGCCAGTTCAGGTGTGTAATCCTTGATGAACTTGATCTGGGCCAGTTCGTTCTTGGCTTTGACCGCATTGATCTGAGCGGGGCTGACACCGACAAGCTGGGCTGAGTACGACAGTTCGGCATATGTCTTGATAGCCTTCATCATGGCGTACTGTTTCTTCATGTCACAGAATGTGTCGACTGCGTCGTATGCATTCTGCTGGAGGAAGATCTCACGGATCATACGGGCAACTTCGATCGTCACCTGCTCAGATTCAGGCAGGGCATCGGAACCAACGAGCTGCACGATT
The DNA here is from genome assembly GCA_025350045.1 of Methanomicrobiales archaeon. Taxonomy (GTDB): domain Archaea; phylum Halobacteriota; class Methanomicrobia; order Methanomicrobiales; family Methanospirillaceae; genus Methanoregula. Next base: position 51,007 of record JANXYM010000087.1, read on the forward strand.
TCCTGAAGTTCTGCCTCTTTCTGGAGGATTTCCATGGCCCATGACCGGATGGTGTTCCACTCGGGGGAGACTTCCTTGTCATAATAGTCATGGAGAGCTTCGAGATACAGGGAGTACGAGTTCAGCCAGTTGATGGCCGGGAAGTGCCTGCGCTGGGAGAGCTTTGCGTCCAGTGCCCAGAAGACCTTGACGATACGCAGGGTGTTCTGGGTAACGGGTTCTGAGAAATCTCCACCAGGCGGGGACACTGCACCGATAACAGAGACGGAGCCACGGGCCCCGTTGAGAGTCTTGACAAGGCCGGCACGCTCGTAGAACTCCGAGAGCCGGGCTGCAAGGTATGCCGGGTATCCTTCTTCACCGGGCATCTCTTCGAGACGCGAGGAGATTTCACGCATTGCTTCTGCCCACCGGGAGGTCGAATCTGCCATCAGGGAGACGTCATAGCCCATATCACGGAAATATTCTGCAATGGTGATACCGGTATAAACCGATGCTTCACGGGCTGCCACGGGCATGTTTGATGTGTTTGCGATGAGCACGGTCCTTTCCATGAGTGGCTTGCCGCTCTTCGGGTCTTCAAGGTGCGGGAATTCCGTAAGAACTTCCGTCATCTCGTTGCCGCGTTCTCCGCAGCCGATGTAGACCACAATCTCGGCATCCGACCACTTGGCCAGCTGCTGCTGGGTAACCGTCTTGCCGCTCCCGAAGGGTCCGGGAATTGCGGCAGTACCTCCCTTTGCGATCGGGAAGAGACCGTCGAGGATACGCTGACCGGTGATCAGCGGGATCGTCGGGTTCATCTTCTCTTTCACAGGACGGGGAACACGGACCGGCCAGCGCTGGATCATCGGATATTCGCGACCGTCTTCGAGAACACAGATGATCTCGTCGATCGTGTAGTCTCCACTCTTGATCGTCTTGACCGTCCCCGGCTTTACATTCGGGGGGAGCATGACCTTATGGACGATGTTGGTTTCCTGAACCTCACCGAGAATTGCACCCGGCTCGACCTTGTCGCCGGACTTGACAAGCGGCTTGAAGGTCCACTTCTTGTCATGGGATAGACCAGGTGCAGTTACACCACGCTCGATAAAGTTGCCCATCTTATCCACAAGTACGGAGAGGGGGCGCTGGATACCATCATAGATACTGGTCAGCAGACCCGGACCGAGTTCAACTGCCAGCGAAAGTCCGGTGTTTGAGACCGGTTCACCGGGTCTGATACCGGAAGTGTCTTCGTAGACCTGGATGATGACACTCTCACCCTGGATCTTGATGACCTCACCCATCAGCTCTTCTTTGCCGACCTTCACCACATCGTACATGTGGGCATCAAGGTTGACTGCCGTCACGACAGGGCCGGCAATTCTTTTCAGAACCCCTTGTTTCTGTTCCTTTGCATGTTTGGTTGTTACTTCCACAGATCAACACCCACCGATCTCTTGATTCTCTCTCTCATGGTCAAACCCCCTTCTTCCTCGGCACCGATCGCAATCACGGTCGGCTTTACGGAATTTTCCAGAGTTGCACGAAGCCTGCGGGGAACTTTTTCCATGTCGCTGCTGTTGAGTACGAGTATAGCAACCTCGCCATCCTGCAGCACGCTGGTGATGTATTCATTGAGTTGTTCATCGTTCTCGGCTGCATAGGTCTTACGGATACCCGCAAGCCTGAAACCAAGAATGAACTCACTGTTGCCAATTACTGCGATCTCCATTTACACCACCAGGTATTCCGCTATCTTCTCAGATGGCAGTTTTGACTCTTTTCCTCTGGCAAGCGCGCGGAGATTGAACACCTCGTACTTCTTCTTCTCGAGATAGACGAGAATCGGATGAATTGAGATGGGATTGCGCTTTGACATCCGCTCCATCTGTTCCAGCTGCACCCGGGTGAGCCGTACTTCAACATCACGGATCGTTTTTTCAGTTCTCATCTCTTCAAGGAGAGAGAGAAGCAGCTTCTGGCGGATCTTTGCTTTGAGCTGGTCAATGAATTCGCCCTGATCATCGATGTTATTTAAATTAGCAAAATCCGTTGCTGAAAGTGCTCCCCCGAGGATATGCATCTCCCGTGCATCCTCTTTAAAGGTGTCAGCCCGGAGCCTGAACAGGGTCTTGATGTTCTTGATATCGATATCGAGCTTGATGAAATCAATGAAGAGATTACCCCCTTTTATTCCTCCCTCGCCTTCAGCAAGGATCTCCGCATAGAACTGCTTGTAGAGCTCATTTTCCATGCGTGAGAAAGATCCGCTCTCCTTTGCGGCCGGGTACTCGCGGGCTAATACCGGGTACATCCGGTGACCTTTGAGCGCATCGATAATCCGCTCAATACTCTCTTCCGGTAAGAGGCGGTCGAGCACATTGGCGTCAAGACTGCCCGCAGGAACAAGGATCTCTTTGATCTTGCCGGCCTTGACACCCTGCATCTTGCCGCGGAGGATCGTAAGAACATTCTGAATATCCCAGCGACGGAGATAAGCATGGGTAAACTGCTTTAAGTTTCCTGGAGTAATTTCCTGAATCTTCTGGTATTCCTTGGCTAAGTTCCAGGAAAGGGCAACTTCAATTAAGTCAATGCCTTTAAAGGTTGTAGCCAGCTCATCGATCTCCTGCTTGTATTCGGTTTCCCCTATGAGACGGGTAATCTCGGGGAGGCTCATATTGAGCATGCGCATATACTCCTCTTTTGGGAGGAGCTTTGCCTTTCTCACCCGCATCCTGGTACATACGTAGATGTACGGTGCTGAGATATTCTTCACCCCAACCATACCTTACCCCTCCTATACAAACAGGATGTCAGATGCATCTTTCAACCCGGATTCCCAGACCCGTGCGAGGAATGTACGATAACTGTAATCAATCTGCAACGCTGCTCCTTCACCTTCAATGAGGATCCCGCCATCGATGTTAACCGGGTCACCCAGCTTGAATCCCGCAAATTCGGGGTTCTCGGCTATAATTGCCTTTACTGCTGCCACATCCCGGGCATTACAGTAGACTTTCCCCTTCGGGATCTCTTTTTTTGCCTCGGTGAGGAGTTTTTTAATGGCTTCTCGATGGAAGCTTTCAGGGAGTCCGGCAATCTCCTTTCGTGTCGCTTCGTAGACTTCGTCTAAAAGCGCCTTTTGCGAATTCAGGATCTCGCGTTTGCCAAGAAGGTTTGCTGCAGAGACATCCTGTCCTACAATATGGACGGCCTTCTTTTCAGACTCGGCTTCTGCGGCATGTTTGATCTCTTCAACCCGCTTTTGTGCAGTTGCAAGGATCTTTTCGATGTCCTGTTTTGACTCCGACTGGATCCTTGCTGCTTCGCTCTTGCCTTTTTCCCTGATCTCTTCTACAACGGCTTCCAGTCCCATTGTCTGCTCCTGCTTATAAGAATAACAGAAGGAGACCGACGACAAGACCGAAGATAACGATGGTTTCGGGGATAACGGTAAAGAGCAGTGCGAGACCGAACATATCCTTGTTCTCGGCGACTGCACCAACCGCGGCTGAACCGATACCCATTTCGGCAATACCCGTTCCGATACCGGTCAGACCGACTGCGATACCTGCACCAAGTGCCTTCATTCCCATCTGCGATGCCTTGATCTGTTCAACGGTCATTCCAACGTCTACTGCTGCTACTAATTCTGCTGCCATAATTTAGTCCTCCGTAAATCTTCTTTTCATTCCGAACGGAATGTACTTCACGCCTCCACCTTTGTAGAACTTGGTGAAGAATTCAACATAATGCAACCTGATCGAGTGGAGTCCGCCACCCAGAATACCCAGTGCTACGTTCAGGGCATGTCCCATAAGGAAGATGACCAGCCCGGCAAGGATGATGAAAATACTGAAGATGGTAAAATTTTCTAACTGGGGCTCAATAAACATGCCGATTGCAATGAAATTCACTACCATTGCAATTGCAACGGATGAGAGCCCTACCGCAACAATACGGGCATACGATAAAACATGTGAGATGATTGAGGGGAGTTCGACAACCTCAAGCATTGAGTCGCGTGCAATGAATAACACACCCACAATGACGAGCACTGCACCGATTACTCCCCCGACATTTACCAGGGAAACAACTGACGGGAGCCCCGTCAGATTTGGCATGAGGGGTATTACAGCTATTGACCAGATGGCAATCAGTATACCCCACATGACTGCAAGCCAGCCAAAGTTCGCCATTACTGCCTTTGTCCGGTGATCGCCATGATCCTGGCGTGCATGATTGATAATACCAAGGATACGTCCGAGCGTGATATGCAGAATACCGATCCAGATGGACAGAACCATCAGTTCCGGAATCATTGGACCATGTCCCGCTACGGCACCCCCTTCCTCAGCAGCTTCTGCCATAAGGTGGCGGGAGAACATGATCGGTTTCAATCCCGGAATGGGAAACCCAAGGAACTCACTATAGAGCAATCCAAAGATGATGCTCGATATGCTTGCATTCCTGAGCACGTCCAGCAGCTGCCGGCCTTCTTCACCCTTGAAGAACCTCCGGAGCCCGAATGCCATCGCAAGGAGAATCAACCCGTACCCGACGTCTCCAAGGATCAACCCAAAAAAGATAGGAAATACGATAGATACCATCAGGGTTGGATCGATTTCAGAGTACCGGGGTCGGCTGAACACGTCGATGAGCACCTGTGTCGGTTTTGCAAACGACGGATTGTTGTACTCTACCGGAACATTGTCATGTTCAAAGTCAATAGGCAACACGGTGACATAGATCTTTCCTCCTGTCGCTTTAACAAGAGCATCAGTTACCGCATCAACGCTTTCTGTTGGAACCCAGCCTTCTGCAACAAATGTCTGTTTCGTTGTCGCAAATCGCAGTGGGGCTTCAGTCTGCTCCACTTCTGCCCGCAAAAATTCCTCACTGGCAACCAGAAATCCACTGTGCTTCGTACGGACGGTTTCCAGTTTCTGGTGGATTTCTGCGATCTCGGTTTTCATAGTGGAGATCTCGGCGGCATAATAATCGATACGTACCTGCGGAGAGCCGTTCTCCTCTGGGACTGGTACTGACTGGAATGCAGCCTCCTGCAATGCCCGTTCAACCTCACTACGCTGCCCGACGGGCGCGACAATAACAATGAAACTCTTGTCTTTGCCGGGGGAATACAACATTTCACAGGGAACAGAAAGTGCTACTTCATGCGCTACATAGCCTGCGAAGACAACAAACCCTGAATATCCCCGGTAAAGGTCCAAATCCACCGGTAAGGTAAGAAACGGTGCGATCTCAGCAATTTTTTGCTCGTTCTCTTTGAGACGGGCATCCAGTTTTGAGCGACGGATCGTAAGATCTTCAACTTCCTGTTCAAGAACCGGGAGTTCGCGTTCAATCCTGGATCTCAATTCTGTCCGGGTACTGGTCTTTGCTGAATCAATGTCATCCCCATGAATAGAGGTGGCATTTTCTATTGCCCGTATCTTGACGAGATCAACAGATGCTTCACTTGCTCCTGAAAGAGGCGTGCCGATCTTAAAACCCTCGTAACCCTCTGCCCCTGCTTCAACGAACTCCTCGATATGAAACAGATGATGGCGATAGAGTTCCGCAACAACCGGGGCCATACGGTCCCGTGATGCGGCGATGAGCAACCGGCTCATCCGCTTAGGCGCTAACATTCAGCTGCTCCTTAAACCGCGAAACCAGCAACTGCACTGCTTTTGAAAGGTTCTTCTCCCCTTTCTCTTTCAATGCCGCTGCGCGCTGATTGCCACTCTTTATGATTTCAGCGTGCTTAAGTGCCGCCTGGTGCCGTGCTTCTTCCAGTTTCAGCTTTTTGTATTGTTCAGCATTACTCTGCGCTTTTGCAACCAGATTATCAGATTCGAGCTCAGCCTGGGAATGTTTATGTTTCCTCTCTTCCTGGGCCTTGCTGATCACCGATTGGTACTCTTCTTCAGCTTTCTTGATGTCTTGTAGGACCTCAGTCTTCATCCAACCCTCCTCTCACGGCAGTACAATAATTGGTGAAAAAAGGAATATATGTATTGTTATTTACGATCAGGCAATTGGGTTACCCAAGTCAAATCCTATAGATTAACAACAATACCAGAAAAATTCAGGCTAAATCTGTTTTAATCTGGCATTTTATCCTTTGAAGGGATATACCCGCAGGAACCGGTGCTATTTCCACACCCTGTCTGGTACCTCTGAGGGTTATACCAGCCAACTCATCGCTTGAACATACGAGGTGCTGCTCAGGGTGTGTACCCCGCTGAATCGAACAATTGGTAGAGATCTCCGGTGCAACAGATACCACGTGAGAGAGCCGTTTTGATCCCGGGTGGTCTTTTTCGAGTACGAGAAGTGGCATATGATATGCTCTTACGAGCTCGATGAGCATCATGGCCGGTTCAACCGCCCCACCTCCGGGTGCTGAGACTACTACGAGAGACCCGGGTTCGACTCCCTGGACATATTCATCAGATGAGGTTTCTATACACAGCGCAAACCGGGTCAGGGTCTTTGCAACAAGTAAAAAAGAGTGTGTTTCTGAAATGAGCAGTAGCTCATCATCCAGAGGAAAAATCATATTTCAGTCACGTCTTCTGACTGACAGCTCGGACAGATGGGATTTTTCCCAATTCCCTTGAACCGCTCACTGCATTCATTACAGCGGTAATTTTTTGGCTTTAAACGATCCGGGGGAATATCGATATCCATTGGCCCGCCAACACTACACACGTCCATTTCACCTCACTACGTCATATTCGCTCTGCATTATTTAATTCTATGGAAAATATGAACGCTCTTTTTTCTTATTTGTCAAACGGGACTGATAGTGAGCACGAAGTTGAAGGCGACCAGCGCGATTATGAGAAGGACACAGGAATGTTTTACTCCTGCCGAAATCGATGATTCACCCATCTGCCCGGCAATCATCCCTGAGAAGAGAGCTTGCACAAGACATGCGTGATACAGGAGGCGGTTGAAAGTCTGAATGGGTATCGAACCTATACCAGATAATGCCCCGGACGTTGGTAATCCGGTGGTTGTGATTTTTGCAAGCACCGGGAGGAACTGGGTAGTTAGTACCCCTACGACAAAGAGGAAGACAAAGAACGAGAGGTACACAATCGCGGTATAGATGAACATCTCTGCCAGACGTTCTCTTTTGAGAACTTCGGTCATCTTTGCATCACTGGATGCGATTGAGAGCACCGCGCCAATCTGACCGCTCATCTCACTCGCTTTGGTGATGAGGGTCACCGTCCGTGCAATGGAGGGGGTACTGACCCGTTCTTCGAACCGCATGAGGGCTTCAGTAAAATTTGCACCCCATTCCATATCGCGTTTGATTCTCCGTATTTCATAACTCAGGAGCCCGAGGTTGGTGTTCACCATGATAGCAATTGCCTGGGCGATCGTTAATCCCACCTGGTTGATGCCTGCCATACGTTCAAGAAAGTCAGGTATAAGCGTCTGGATTCCAAGCACTTTCCGGGACCAGATCTCGTAAAACACTGCATAGGGAATGAGTATGATGAGCACGGCAATAACGATGTGATCATCAAGTACATTGATGAAGGTCTCCATGTTGGAATAATGAGGTATCTTCACCAGAATTATTACAATATAAAGAATTGCGACAGGTACCGTCACATAGAGCGTCTGATTTACATTACTGACAAAACTCTCAAGCGGGTGCCGGATGAAATTGACGAGAGATCTGAGCTGGTCATATTTCTTCAGCTGTTCATACAGGGGTTCCTCATCGTTTTTTTTATAAATGATTACGTCTGCATAGGTATGCAGCCACTTTGTCCTGACGTACCGGGAAGTCTTTTCGGCTTTTATCGAGATGAGATCGATCATAAGAATGAATACGAGTGAACCTATCGGGATGACCGCATAGGTTACCATCGCCAGCTGGATAACCGCATTGCCACCCATCATCCCCATCACGACCATAATGATGATCAAAAAGAGCGGGCCTGCGACAAACAGAGTTACATAGGACTCTGCAACAAGAGAGAGCACCGTGAGAAACTGCCTCTGTTCAAACCGTGCTTCTTCCTGATACAACCTGACCCGCGTGGAGAGAAATTCCGCCATATCCCCGCCACTCTCAATGACCGAGAGGAGATCTTCTAAAAAATCCTTGAGTTTTTCGGAGGGCGTTGTTTCGGAAAGGTGCCGTATTGCAGTTACTACATCGTACCCGAAAAAATCTGCGTCCCGGACAATCTGGCGGAACTCCAGCGCAACTTCGCCATAAATGTTTGCACGATCAGAAAGGGATCGGAAGATCACCATAAGTTGAGCTCCTCCGCGCCTCATGGCGTACATATAAGCCACGGCATTGTGCAGAGTCATGTTGATCTTGATCGAGCGGTTATTCTTCTCGATACCCGGTAAACGCAACATGAGGGAATAACCAATAAACGTGCCAATAATAAACGAGGCTATAATCGCCAGAACCTGCATATATTCCGCCGGGTTGATGGCATTGAAAAAGACCGGCAACTGCAAGTTAAAAACATTATAGATACCGGTTCTCCCGGAGTATACCTGCAGGCTCAGAAAAGCACTTACAAAATACCCAATTATTGCAAAAAGAATGCCCGTCAGAAGCGCGATTTTAATGGATCTCCAGAGATACTGCTCAAGTGTCATCCCCGAGCGTGCAGATATCATGTCGGAATGCAGGCTGTGATACCGGAGTGGATCGCGCTGGATCCATTTCCAGAGAGAATTCCTGAATATCATCGGATTACCTTGCGGAGATCGGTAATATGGGCCAGCACTTCTTTGGCATCGATGTAGTACGCATGGAAGAGGGTCGCAACCGAGATATAATCTTTAATTCCCTGCTTTCTCATCTCTTCTAAGAGATTTTTCCGTATGGCAATTTCAGCCTCAAGCTGTTCACGGGTCCATCCCCGTTTTTCTGCAATATCAGAATAGATCTGGGATCTCCCGGTAAAACTGAACTTGTCCTTAACGGGATCATATACGAAAACATTGTTGACCCGCAGGTTTCCGGTTGATGGATCAATACCGGCAATCTCGACAACTTCCTGAACCCGGCGGACGCGTTCTGTTCCGTGATAGATAAGACCCTGCACGCTGACGATGTTAAGGGCCTGCACCATGTTTCTGGGAACATTCAATGGCTCGCTTTCGAGACGGTGGATTGCTGCATCTACACTCCCTGCGTGCATGGTGGAGAAGGTGGTATGCCCGGTATTCATTGCCTGGAAAAGGGTCTGGGCTTCAGCACCTCGCACTTCCCCAACAAGGATGAATTCGGGACGTTGTCGCATCGCAGCCCGCAACAGGTCAAACATGTTGATGGCATTGCCACCTTCCGAAAGGGCTTCCCGGGTGACACTCGCGATCCAGTTGTCATGGTACAGGGTGATCTCACGGGTATCTTCAATACTCACAATTTTAGCAACCGGAGGAATGAACAGGGAGACCGCATTCAGAGAAGTCGTCTTTCCGGAAGCAGTCCCTCCGATAAACAAGAGGCTTTTGTTATTCTCAATAGCGAGCCAGAAATAAGCAAGCGATTCCGCATTGAAAGTACCGATCTCCATGAGTTCAATGGGAGAGAACGGCTCTTCCCGGAATTTCCGTATGGTAAACGAAGTCCCCCGGGTTGTCACTTCAGTACCAAGAGTGAGCTGGAGCCGGGAGCCCTCCGGGAGCGTCGCATCGATCATCGGAGAGCCCGTAGAGATGTGCTTTCCCGAACGCTGGGCGAGCGTGATTGCCAGCGAGTTCAGAACATCGGATTCAAAGGCAATATTTGTTTTGATGTTCCGGTAGTGCCGGTGATAGAGGAAGAGCGGGACTTTATTGCCATCGCAGGAGATATCCTCCAGATTAGGATCCTTCATCAGGGGGTCAATACGCGACCAGCCGATAAAATTCCTGATCAGGAAATACTGAAGCTTGTAGAGAGTGGATCGTTCAAGCGTAAGGCCATAATTGTCAATGAGACCGTGCATCTTTTCAAGGAGGATGCGCCTGCGATCCTTTTTGATCTCATCGGCTGTCAGGATCAGTACATCCCGCAGATCCTCATAAAGACGCTCCAGCAGTTCATATTCAAAGTCGGACAGGGAGGGTTCAAACAGGAGATATTCCGGCTGATTGGTCTTCTTATTCAGGGCAATAATGACGAGAGATCGCCCGTTTTCTATCCAGTACTGATCGATCTGTTCATAGGAGTCGTCCACATTTACTTCAACAAGCGTTCCGTCCCGTTCAAAAACGTATTCATCTATGGCTGATTTCGCAACCCCTTTGAGCAGGTGAAAATAGTGGCGGTAGCTTGCATCGGGTTTTTTGGATATCGTTTTGGATTCCGGTGCGGGAGTTTTCTCTGTATTCCCACCGGCTAAGGTTTTTTCTGGTTCAGCAGGTGGTTCAGCAGGTCCCTGGGCCCCTTTTTCCGCCTGATCTTTTTTAAGCGAATTTAAGAATTCAGAAATCTGCATACTGCACAAGCTCCCTATCCGTAAAACTACTGTTGTTCCCGATGTATAATTCGGGAGATCATTCTATATAATGTATGTGTCATTACGGGAAATTGGCGGATATTTAGTCGTTTTACCTGCATTTCTGATGATCATGCTTTAGCGATCAGATATATTTATAACACTCCCCATGAGAGTTTCTGTGAAGAATAGTTCTCTATTAGTGAGGGGGGTTTATGCAGGAATTCGACAGTAAAAAAATGCCTACCGGGATCTCATCACTCGACCCGATTCTTGATGGGGGAGTTCCACCGGGTTCTGTCATCCTTTTTCTTGGGGATCTCGGGGCGGGTAGTAACGAGTTTGTGTACAGTTCTATGATAAACCTCTTGGATGCCCAAAAAAAAGGTGAATTAAAAGACAAAACCACTCCAAAAGAGCTCCGGTATATCACCTTCACTCGGCTCAAAGATGACGTAAGAAAGGAGATCGTCAATTCACTGCACGTTGACAATGTAAGCCAGCTCGTGGATTCAATCCAGTTCGATGACCTTTCCGAACTCTATTTTGACAGTAGCGTTGTTCCCGATGAGTGGTACAGCCACAGCGATCTCCTTACAAGAATGCAAAAGCGGTCTGGTCATGAAAATGTGCTTGTCCAGCTCTCAAACGTGATCAATACAGCACAACCGCACAGTCTTATCGTCATGGATTCTATCACCGATATCGCGACACAATCCAATACTCCCAACAGCTGGTCAAACCTTACCGGTTTTTTACGGGGTTTACAGCGGGTGTCAAAACAACGGGACCTGAGCTGTTACCTGCTGCTCACCCAGGGTATTCTCAGTTCAGCCCAGGAGAAAGAGCTCTCCGATATTGCAGATGCGGTGATTCTTTTTAAATGGGAGGAGAGTACGGGTTCCCGCAGGCAGCGGGTAATGTACTTTGAAAAATTCAGGGGAGTTATGCCACATCTCGAGGAGCGCGATCTCGTGAAATTTGCTGTCCGAATATCGACTACCAGTGGTTTTGAAGTGAGCAATATCCGGGTGGTCATATGAGTCCCGGGCGGGTTAAGATGGGTATCCTGGGTCTTGATGATATGCTGGGCGGGGGTCTTATTCCGGGCAGCATCTGTGCGATTATCGGTACGTATGGTACCGGCAAGACAACATTTTCTCTTGATTTCGTATGGGACGGGCTGACAAAAGGAGAGCGGGTTATCTACATCAGTCTTGAGGAACGCGAGGAGAGGATTCTTTCTTACATGACGCAGAAGGGATGGGATGTAATGCCTTTTTTGAACAAATCGTTCTATGTTATCAAACTCGATCCCACGGATTTCAATGTTGCCAACAACCGTATCAAAAACGAACTGCCAAAACTCATCGAAGAAGTGAAGGCCAGCAGGGTGGTTATCGATCCGATCTCTCTGTTTGAAGACCTGTTCGATAACGATTCTGAACGACGGCAGGAGATGTACCGGTTTATCGAAGGCCTCCGCGACAGGAACTGCACGATCATGATGACCTCAGAGACACACAGGGACAACATTTTTTCCAGTCGTCATGGGCTGATCGAGTACCTGGCTGACACGGTGATCCTGCTCCGGTATGTCCGTCCCTCTGATCTGACCGATGTCCATCTGGCACTCGAAGTGGTCAAGATGCGCATGTCTGCCCATTCACGTGAGATCAAGCCGTACGAGATTGAGCAGGAACAGGTCATGGTTTACTCAGAAGCAAATGTGTTCTGAAGTGATGGGGGAGGACTGGTAGGATTCCTTTTTAATTGTGCAAAAACAAAAAACAGGGCATTTTTTATTCGGAACGCCGGTTACGAACTTCCCTTCATACGTGTTTTCTCTAAAGAAACGACAATTTTAGAATTTAAAGGGTTATTCCCAGAATATCCAGCAATACAAGAATGCAGACACCCGGTAACCCACCAATCGCGGAGATCAGAACGGTTGCAAGATCATACCCGAGATCTGGTTTTCCCATCCATTGCATGACATGCAGGAAATTCAGGATAAACAGAAGGATGATCCCCAGGATGGCATTAACAATAAGCACCGTGAACTTTTTTACCAGATAGTAGACGATCGCAACAATTGCTACTACGAGAAGAATTGCAATGAGTACTGCGCTCATAATTATCCCTTTTTTCCTCTATTTACCAATGATACGCTGCTTATTTATCTTTACCGAAGGCAGAATCAGCGAGCCGAGTGAACGGGATTCGGGGCTTATTCCGATAATCTCGTTATGCATCGAAAAGACGTTTCCTGACAGCATGGCACTGCGGATGGGTTCCTGAAACTCCCCACCCTCCATCCAGAACGCATTGGAGAGTTCAACAGAGAACTCCCCACTCATCGGGTTTGCCGTGTGAGCACCAACCACACTGTGCACGTATACCACTCGCTCATCTTCTATCGTACTCCGTTTACCGTCCACGACAAAATTATGGTGGCCGATTCCCGGAGAGCCGCCGTACCCTCCCCGTACCGCACTTGAAGTACTGGTCTTTCCATACCGGTAGGCGGTTTTGAGATCATAGGCAAAGGCACCCAGTACACCCTCCCGGATGAAATCGACCCTGTGTGTCGGCATGCCTTCTGCGTCCCAGCTCACACTGCCACTTGCTCCCGGGAGGAGCGGGTCATCATACATCGAGAGCAGGGGATCGGTAACCTTTTCTCCCAGCGATTGTGCAAACTTGGATCTTCCTGCATGTACGTTCCGGCCGTTCAAGGCCGGAATAAACACACTGCCAAGGAGCTCGGCGTAAGCAATCGGAGATAGCAGGATCTCATAATTCCCTGTGGAAATCTCCTTTCCTCCCGCAGATTCGTGAGCAAAGAATGTTGCCCGTTCCCCAACATGGAAGGGATCTACCTTGTCCATGAAACTGGAGTGATCGAATTCGGAGCCTGTGGACTGTTCATGGATTGCTTCGAGCGAGAGCGAGACACCTGTATGACTGTCTGTGTAATGCACCCCGCTGCTGTTGGCAAGGGTCACGGTTGCGGTTGAGAGACCTGCGGATCCGGCAGTCACTTCAGCAGCGTGTTCCTCTGCGCCTTCAAGCATCTGTTCGAGCAGAGCAAGAGCAGAAGCAGGCTCAACCTTCATTGTAGGGTCAAACGTGAGCGGAGCATGGGAAATCGCCTGCGCCCCGGGCAATCCATCCCAGGGTAGCGACGTGGCGAGATGACCGCTTGCAACTGCCGCATCCAGGCATTCACTCCATTTGTGAGGATCGTTCGTGCTCGATGACCCGATCCGGCCCTTATGGATGGTGCGGATACCCAGCCCGCAGTCTTCTGAGGCTGATGCCAGGTTGATCTTCTTCTGTTTCAGATCAGCAGATATACTCCTGCCCACTACGTAAAAGACCTCGACTTCATCGACGCATTTTAAGCCTTTTTGAATTAACTGATCAATCCATTCCACTGCCGCCCACCACCGCATCGCACAAGAGGACTGTTGGAGCCCCATCACTCACCGGCACACTCTGCCCGCCTTTCCCGCAATATCCCGGGCTCATCTTACGATTGTTTCCACAGAGTGCGATATTGTGCAGAGTGGTTAAGATGTCTCCTGATATAGAGACATCCCGCACCATACCGGTACACTCCCCGTTCTTAACGAGATACCCATACTCTGCATTGAACTGGAAGACGCCCCGTCCCGGATCTACCTGACCGCCGCGGGAACCTTTGAGAAAAATACCGTTTTTACACTCCTCAAAGATCTCGCTGTCTGTTGCATCACCAGCTTCAATGAAGGTGTTGCTCATTCGCACAAGGGGGGGTTCTCCGGGCATGCCCCTGGCATGGCCTGCCATACCATTTCCAACTGCAGCCAGTGATTCGCGGTTGTGGAGGAACGCGTTGACGATCCCGTTCTTGATAATTTCGGTCCTGCGTACCGCTACACCTTCCGCGTCAATGGGATCGAACCCGAACTCGTGAATGCCGGGATCATCTACAATCGTAAGCAGCTCGTTGCCGATCTTCTGCCCGGTTTTACCTTTTAAGACCGAGTTGCCTTCCTGAATAAGGTCACCTTCACTGGCATGGCCGACCGCTTCGTGGGCAAAGACTCCAGCCAGCTCCGGATCGAGTATGGCTTTCATCTTTCCCCCATGTGCGCCTTTCGCATCGAGCAATGCAACTGCGATATCAGCAGCCTTTTTGCCAAGATCCTGGTGATGGCGGAGGTTGAACCCGTGAATGGAATGCTCCCGTTCATACCCCATCTGGGTGTTGCCGTTTCGTGAGGCAACCGCCAAGACATTGAATCCTGAACGGCACATCTCGTAAGCATATTCGTTGCCGGAACTGTCTGAAAACTCCACCTGCTCTATCCGCTCGATGTAATTTGCCCTCCGATTCACCACGGAGGGGTGGATCGCGCCCTTCTCAATCTCTGCCAAAATTGCGGATTTTTCCTCGATACTGACAGAACGGGGATCTTCTTTCATTACAGGAACAGCGAGCGCTCCTCGGGAGACATCTCCGAGATTCACCTTCTCCTGTGTGATTGAAGAGAGGGTGCAGGCTTTCTGTAACAGCTCATCAAATTTCTTACCTGTACGGGGTTGGTAATTGTCGATCTGAAGAACGCCCCAACCGGTGTTGCTGATAACCCTCAGCACAGCTTTGTTGAAAAAAGTAGTTCCTGCTGACTCAAAGATACCATTATCTATGTCAATATGGGTAATTTGCCCGGTCACATGACGCAGATCATAATAAGTGATACTGCCCATTGTCGTTCACGCCACCGGGTTGTTAACAGCAGTTGCTTCTGCAATCATTGCTGTCGAACGCAGCGCCATCTTTCTGAGTTTGGTTAAGAAACCCTCGGAATTTTCCGGAACCAATGCAATCTTGAGGACCTCTTCAATAGTATCGACCGGAATCAGGGTAACAAGGGGCTTATACCGTTCCTCAATCAGCACGTCATCGAGATTCATTCTCGGGATGAGTACGGTCGTTATGCCGGCTTTTACTGCAGCTTCAATTTTGTACGTCACCCCACCAATTGGCAGTACATCTCCGCGTACCGAAAGAGAACCGGTCATTGCGACATCCTGGCGGACGGGTATACCCTCAATCGCACTGATGACGGCTGTGGCTATGGTGATGGAGGCGGAATCACCTTCAGCACCATATGTTCCGATAAACTGAATGTGGATATCCATGTTCTTGATATCCTTACCTGTGAACTTTTTGATGAGCGCACTGACATTCTTGAGCGATTGTTGTGCAATCGATTCCTCTTCCTTTAACCATGATTCCTGGCGCCTGCCTGAAATACCGGTTGCGATAATCTGCCCGCTCTCACCTTGAGCAGGAGTGACCTCCGCCATGATGGGCAGCACAGATCCTGCATCAGTTCCCGTAACCGCAAGTCCGTTCACGCGACCTATGCGGGTTCCTGCAACTACCGTCATCTCGTACTCGCGGAGGTGACGGGTCACCTCTTCTGACACCTGATCTTCAATG
This sequence comes from Methanomicrobiales archaeon, assembly GCA_025350045.1. Taxonomy (GTDB): domain Archaea; phylum Halobacteriota; class Methanomicrobia; order Methanomicrobiales; family Methanospirillaceae; genus Methanoregula. The sequence goes on from JANXYM010000087.1 coordinate 66,979, forward strand.
GAACGGGCTGTTTTCTTGGCTGTGATGACATGGGCAGCAGTGGTGATTGCTGCACCCTCCTGACGGGCAATGTCTCCAGCAACCCGGATGAGACCGCCCATATCACGCAGTTTAAGGGTGAGGTGTCCCTTGCGGTTCGAACGGCGCTTGGATTCACGGATAATTTCATCAATTGCGCTCTGGTCGCAATGCGGGATCTTCCCGTCATTTTTCACTTCCTGCGCAATGAACCGGACATATTTCTGACGATTTTCGGGAGTGTCGTCCATGCTCTCTGCCATGTACACTTCATATCCGTACCCGCGGATACGGGAACGGAGTGCAGGGTGCATACCCTGAATTGCATCGAGGTTGCCGGCGGCAACCATCACAAACTTACAGGGAACTGGTTCAGTCCGGACCATCGCACCACTCGAACGTTCACTCTGGCCGGTGATAGGGAACTCTCCTTCCTGAAGTGCAGTAAGCAGGTTCTGCTGGGAGTGCGGGTCTAACGTGTTGATCTCATCGATGAAGAGGACCCCGCCATTCGAGCGGTGGATCGCTCCAGCTTCAACCCGGTCATGGGACGGCGTTTCAAGTCCGCCGCTCTGGAAAGGATCATGGCGCACATCGCCTAAGAGAGCTCCGGCGTGCGTACCTGTACCATCGATGAAGGGAGCAATGCTCTTGGTATCATTAGAGACAAGGAGCTTTGGGACCATCGCCTCCTCCCTCGGCATGCTGGTCCGGAATGCTATGAATATGAAGGCAACAGCGATAAGCCCCATAATTATCTGTCCGGTAATGATCGCATATCCCCCGATAGCGATGATGGCAAGGAAGAGGAGCATATTCCGGAACTGGATCTTTTTCCGGGCTTCCGCTTTATGGGCTGCCACGATCTGTTTTCCCCGTCCTGCAGCAACGGTCCTTATGACCGGGTTGTTGTTGTCATCAGAATTCGGGTAGACCATGATATCTATGAGCTCTTCCTTAGGCAACAGCTCTGCCATCGCTTTTGCCAGCATGGATTTTCCGGTACCTGGGATACCTATCATCATGACGTGCCGTCGCTGGATAGCCGCCTTTTTAATCACTTCTACTGCATGTTCCTGACCGATTACCTGGTCGATCAGTTTTGCAGGTACTTCTATTGATGATGATGTCGCTCCTGCCATTTCCGTAGGTACCGGTTCGGGAGATGTGGGTTTTGTTTCATCCTGCTGCGGGGGTATTTGCTCAGATATTTCCATTGCGGTTTTGACCTCTTTTCTGCCTTAAGATTTTCATATAATTTGTCCTATGATAGTTTAAGTACTTTCAGCTGATCACACCGGTGACGGCGAAGCCGGGTTTAAGGACATCCCCATAGGGATTTTTGTCAGGAAAAACAATACCTCATGCAGTATATTATCACTAATACAACATACAATAGTTAAGGAAATTCTGCGCGTCTGCGATCAGGAAACGATATCATGAAAGTGATCTGCACTGAAAAATCCCAGATACTTGCCACTCGCCTTGCCAGGGCGCAAAAGACCACGGTTGTCGATGTCAAATATTCCCGCTTTCCTGACGGCGAATCGTATCTTGTTGCCGGAGAACTGGACGATGAGACCGTGATCGTAAGCAGTGTGGTGGACAATGACGCATTTGTCCAGTTGCTCCTCTTGATCGATGCCTGTGAGGGGTCTGATCTCCGGCTGGTTATACCCTATATGGGTTATGCACGGCAGGACAGGAAAATACGGCAGGGAGAGCCCCTCAGTGCCCGCGCGGTTGCCCAAGCAATCAGCAGGGGAGTTTCTGAATGCATTACCGTCAATATCCATGAGCCTGATGTGCTCAGGTTCTTTGGAGCACCGGCCCGCAATATCTCTCTAGCAAAAGACATAGGCACATACATCAGCACCCTCAATCTCAAAAACCCGCTTATCCTTGCTCCTGACGAGGGAGCACTCGCATTTGCGGGACAGGTGGCGTCAGTAGGAGGATGGGAATTTGATCATCTCGAGAAGACCCGGCTAAACGGAGAGCAGGTGTCCATGACTCCCAAGGTGTTATCTGTTGAATCCCATCCTGTCGTTATCGTAGATGATATCATATCAACCGGGGGCACAATTGCTACTTCTGCCGGTATGCTCTACTCCCAGGGTGCAACTGATGTATATGCCTCCTGTGTACACGGGGTCCTCACCGGAGGAGCCTACGTTCGCCTTATGGAAGCGGGAATCCGTGATATCATCTGCAGCGATACTATTGAGCGAGGGTGCAGCAAGGTATCTGCTGCTGGTCAGATCTCCGATGCACTCAAGACACGCAAAAAACGGTGACGGGATGCCGATCACAGACGCTGCTCCTTTCATATCCATTTTCCAGGTAGCCTCATGAAATCCATTCTCGATGCCAGTGTTTTTTTCTCAGATTGTCCTTTGGAAGGAGAGTTATTCACAACCCCCTCCGTATGTGATGAACTTAAAGATATCCGCTCAAAGGGTAAGTTTGAGAAGTTGTGTGCTGAAGGACTACGGGTGATGTCCCCCGGGCCTGATAGCACCGGTTGTGTGAGGGCAGCTGCAAAAAAAACCCGGGACGCAGGAGTTATCTCTGAGACTGACTGCGAGCTGCTGGCTCTTGCGCTTGAAACAGGTGCGGTCCTCTACACCGATGACTTTGCGATACAGAATGTTGCCAGTGTCCTTAACGTGCAGATTCATCCTATCCTCCAGCGGAAAGCAAAGCGAATTCACTGGAAATACCGGTGCACTGGTTGCGGCAGATATTTCGATCGTGATGGGGAGTGCCTCATCTGCGGCTCAGATATAAAAAGAAAACTTAAATAGATACCAGAGAACCTCTCTGGTATGTCTTCCCTTGACGATCTGATTGGCAGGGCCAAGATGCTCTTAGGTGAGGGGCACAGCCCTGGTCAGATTGCAGATGAGCTCTCGTTATCCATGGAAACCGTTACATGGCTTTTAACCCAGGCAAAAGGAACAACCGCCCCAAAAGATGTTCATATAGACTGGTCGGCAGTCTCCAGCCACGCTCCCCTTCTTGAAGAGACCGCTCTGATGCTGCTCAGGAGGTATTACCAGGACACAGACAGCAGCTCATCGCCTGCTGCTGAAGTGGTCGTAGGTATCGCTCTCTCCGGCATCCCCCTTGCAACCATCATCGCGGTCCAGGAAGCTGCGCAACTTTCTATCTACCACCCGACAAAGCAGAACCAGAGCGCAAAACCGATGGGATCGATCAGCGGGAACTTTGCTCATGTCAGCGGTAAGAGGTGTATCATTGTCGATGATGTGATCACTTCAGGTAACACCATGCAGGAAGTGGTGAAATACTTAAAAAAGCATAATGCGGTACCGGTTGCCATCTGGGTGATCTTTGACAAGCGCGGCATCAAGGATGTGGAGGGTGTACCAGTCTATTCACTCTTCAAAATATCCCGCATTGACTGAATCTCCTCTTTTTTCAGACAGGCTCTCAACACATATATATAGAAGTTCAATTCCACCTTTTACATCATCGGAGTATCCATTATGCTATCTGGACAGCCAATTATCATTCTAAAAGAAAATGTAGAGCGTAATCGCGGCAAAGAAGCCCAGCGCTCGAATATTACCGCGGCAAAGGCAATAGCCGGAGCTGTCAGGACAACCCTTGGACCACGGGGAATGGACAAGATGCTTGTTGGTTCCACGGGCGATATCGTGATCACCAATGATGGCGCGACGATCTTAAGTGAGATTGCCGTTCAGCACCCCGGCGCAAAGATGGTCATTGAAGTCGCCATGACGCAAGACGATGAAGTCGGCGACGGAACCACTACCGCAATCATCCTTGTAGGCGCACTGATGGAACAGGCAGAAACCATGCTCGAACAGGGCATTCACCCGACCGTCATTGCAGAAGGTTACCGCCTCGGTATGAAGAAGTCACTCGAGATTGTCAACAGCCTCTCCCATAAGGTCGACCCGACAGACCGGAAGACCCTGTTAAAGATTGCAGACACTGCAATCACCGGAAAATCAATCGAGTGCGTAAAAGAGAAGCTCGATGCCATCATCGTTGATGCAGTCATGGCGGTAGCCGAGAAGACCGGTACGAAATATCTCGTAGATGAAGATGACGTGATGATCAAGAAACAGAAAGGCAAGTCAATGGACGATGCTGAACTGATCCGCGGCGTAGTCATTGACAAGACCCGTGTCCACGATGGTATGCCCCGAAAGATCATGAAGGCAAAAGTCGCCATGATCGCCACCCCATTAGAGATCACTAAGACGCAGGTAAAAGCGAAGATCAAGATCTCGAATGCCGATCAGATCTCTGCATTCAGCGAGCAGGAGAGAGAGACGCTCAAGAAACTTGCAGATGCGGTTGTTGACAGCGGTGCAAACGTTCTTCTCTGCCAGAAAGGCATTGCGGACTCTGTCCAGTTTTACCTTGCAAAGAGCGGAATCCTTGCGATCGAAGATGTACCGGAAGCGGACATGAAATACGCTGCACGGGCATTGCATGCAACTATCCTCAACAAAGCGGAATCGCTGACATCAAAGGATCTCGGGATTGCAGAGCTTGTTGAAGAGGACAGTGATGCGAACCTCACCCGCATCTCCGGATGCAAGAATCCCAAGACAATCACGATCTTACTCAGAGGTACCAGCGATTACCTGCTTGACGAGCTTGAGCGCGCAGTGGTCGACGGGACCCGCGTGGTTATGGATGCAATAGAAGATGGTACGTACGTAGTCGGTGGCGGTGCAGTAGAGACTGAACTGCTCATGAAGGTTCGGGACTATGCAGCAACCATGGGAGGAAGGGTCCAGATTGCCATCGAAGCCTACGCAGGAGCATTCGAATCCATTCCCCGCACGCTCGCCGAGAATTCGGGTTTCAATCCCATTGATAAATTAGTAGAGCTCAAGAATGTCCATTCCAAGGGCAAGAAGAATGCAGGGCTCAATGTCTATAACGGCACGATTGTGGACATGCTCGCAGAAGGCGTTATTGAACCGCTCAGGTCAAAGCGCCAGTCAATCCAGAGTGCATCCGAGACAGCTGTCATGCTCATCCGGGTTGATGACATGATGATCACCCAGTCAAGACCGGGCGCCATGCCACCGGGCATGATGTAATTCCCCATTTTTCCAATACTTTTTCCTGCACTTTTCCGTTGCACATCTTTCGGGTTCGCACACACCATGACGGCCATTTTAGAAGTGCACTGCTGCCCAACCATTGCTGAAACAACAGCAGAACCTGTGCAGGCATTCAGATAACTATTAGAACAATAGATGGAAAAAATAAGAGAATCGTGTGCCGAGGTAGTCTAGCCCGGGAAGGCGGTAGCCTCGAAAGCTACTGGCGCCCTGCGCCTCGGGAGTTCAAATCTCCCCCTCGGCGTTTGAACGGGAGGTTTTCCTATCCTCCTTCCTCTTCCAAATTCAAATTCATCGCGTGCAGATTGTTTCTGCAATCCCTCCCAAATTCTCCCATTTTGGTCCAAGGGGGGGCAAAAAAGCGGCCGGGATTATCACATCTACCGGATCTGTTTCGCTCAGGAAGAGGGGCTATTCGGAAAGAACTCAAAATATCGATAATTTGAGGTTTATTTCCAGAAAAAACAAGTATCTTTCAATATTTGAAAGCATGACAATTTAAGAATTATTAAATATGAGATCTTCCTATTATGTTGTATACGGGTCCTCGTACAAATATAAATACTGGCCCGAAAAAGAAACAAAAGGAATTGCCGGCTGGCAGTCAGGTGAGCTCCCATGATTCGGATCAAACAGAACAAACCGCAGATATCTCCCGAAACTAGATCCTTTCGTAATATCCGCAGGTTAAACCTCAATCAGACATACACCCCGTTAAAGATCGGGGCAGTCGCCGGATATATCCTTTTAGGGATGTTGTCGGCATCCACATCCATGTTTGGTATTCTTGTGGGTGCGGTGCTCCGCGTTGTCGGGTTGTAATTCCCCTGCACTCTTTTTTTACCGTTATTCCGTCAGGTTTTACCAATACGCCAGTATCCCCAGCATCCCGTGAACCAGTGCAATACAGATGGCGATAGCCGCACAACGCGGGTGCCATTTGAACGGAATTGTGCGTATCCCTTTGAAGTTCAGAACCGCGATCGCTGCAGTGAACAGGAATGCAAACAGGGTCAGCACTCCAAGGTAAAGGATAAGGGGCTTTCCGAAAATGAGAGCATAGGAGATATTCTGAAACATGGTCACACCACGATAACCGTCCCAGTCAGGGCCGGATGTATCATATCACTATAATCATATGACCCGGGCTGATCGAAGATCCAGCTCCAGCTCTGTCCCCCTGAGAGAAGGGGTGAACTTTTGATATTTACCAGAGCAATCCTGTGCGTTGGATTATATAAGGCCGGATCACTGGTTGAGTCCTCATTCACCCATCGGACAGTGGAACCCGATTTCACAGTTACGCTTGCCGGAGCAAATCCCTTTTTGTTGATCCGGACAGTATTTTCTGAGACCGCGTTCGGGATTGGGGACACGGACTCTGTCATCTGGGCGGTCGGGGGTGTAGCAACGGTTGCCTGCGAGGCAGTTGGTACAGGAGTTACTGCAGCTTGTGCTGGTGCGGGTTGGGTACAGCCACAGACCAGCATCAGGAGCACAGCAATAATGATAATTACCACATTTTTATGCATTATGAGATCTCTAAAGCCTCCCGTAATAAAATCATGCTCTCCACCCTATCCGGAGACACCGGGATTTCCCAGGGGAGAGATACTTCAGTTTATTCAAGGTTCCTTTCCTGGGAGTGGCAGAGGAATTGGCAGGACAGTCACGGTCATCTCCCTTAACAACTCCCTGAACTCTTCCCCATGATAGTGATCGGAGAGGGCCATCTCGCAAAAGGCTGGTCCCGGCAGAGCCCGGGCAAATTTCCACCCCTCCGAAGGTGGCGGGGGAAGAAGGGAGCCGATCTCTTCTGGTTCCATTTCCTGAACCTCCCTCAACGCAGTCGCAACCCGTTCCCCTGCCCCGCCTTTTCCAAGGCGAAGAATCCTGATCATAAAATCATTGTACCGCATCTGCGCCTTGCTCCCAAGCCGGTGCTGGAGCAGCAGGGTCAAAAACCGGTTGAACCGGATTCCATTTAAGGAATACACGGTTACCGCAATGCCCCTCTCACCCTTACGCTCACGGATATGCAACCCGGTTCTGCCAATACCTGCCGGTATGCGGGAGACAGCAGTCCGGAGCATCTCGTCATCATCATCAGTGAGCGGGAGCGAGGACTCTCCCCGGGCGTGTATAACCTGAACCTGACGGCAGACAAGCAGGGAATAGCCGATCTCACTTCCGGTCCAGAAGATTCCTGATGTTGCAGAACTGGAGGGCACCACGACCACGAGATTATGCCCCTCGTCACACTTGATCATAGACCAGCCCTGCCCGCCCAGTGATATCTCCCCGTCATTATGGCTGTTGACGAACCGGGCATCGAGCCTGCCCACCATTTCGCCATCAGGAGTGACGGCCCGGTACTCGCCCCCGCCGCTGATCAACGAGTAGAGATCCTTCCAGTTCGAGCGCCCGAACTCCCGTTCTGCAGTCTCTCCCAGCATCACCATCTCGCCATCGGGAGTCAGGTACCCCTGTTCAATGAGATATGTAACAATCCGGTCCAGCATCTCCGGCCTGATGCCGGAAAAGGCGGAGTGAGAGAGCACCGATGTCACCAGCTGCCTCCTGCTGGCCCGGGCGTGCCGGAACAGGTACAGGAACAGCTGCTGGACAAGGACATTATAGGGTTTTTTGAGCGGGGTTAAAGGTTCAACTTTCTTGTTCATTGCGCATTCGATGATCGCCACACTGCAAAGGACTTCACAGGGATCTTTTAAGAGCCACGCCACGTACGCCGCTTTGTCGCGCCTGCCGCTCCGTCCCAGCCGCTGGAGAAACGACGAGACCGAATTCGGGGGACCAACCTGCACCACCACATCGAGATCCCCGATATCGATCCCCAGTTCCAATGTACTTGTGCAAATGATGCAGGCGCCATCCTGCGAGGAGAAGGCCTCTTCAGACTCTTTCCGGGTAGCCAGCGACAGGGAGGAGTGGTGGATGTGGAGGTTTCGTATCCTGCCAGAGGCTGATCTCATCAGTTTCTCAGCAACACTCCGGCTGTTGACGAACACCAGCGCTTTTCTCCCCCTTACGATATCCACCAAGGCATCGATCCGCTTATCCTCGTCATCTTCCACAATGAACCGGAACTGCTTATCCCGGGGTGGCGCAGGGATGGCAACCAGTTCGCTCCCGTGCCGGTCATCTGACATCCAGCGCAGAACCTCTTCTGGGTTACCTGTGGTTGCCGAAAGACCGATACGCTGAACGGGATGTTTTGTGATCCGGTCAAGCTGGCTGAGCAGTACCTTGAGCTGCACCCCGCGTTCAGATTCCACAAATGCGTGGAGCTCATCGATAATGACCGTGCGCACGCGCCGGAGATCCTGGGAGAGGGTCTTCTCCTGCAGGAGCACCTCCAGGGATTCGGGAGTGATCATCAGGAAATGGGGGGGCTCGCCATCCTTCCAGCAGCGGTCCCCTTTTGGCACATCCCCATGCCATTTCATAACGGTGAGCGACGTGGGAATACAGAATTCCCTGAATCGGTCCTCCTGGTCATTGATCAGCGCTTTAAGGGGCGAGATATAGAGGCATGCTACCCCCATCCTGCCATGTTTTAAGATATCGTCCATCACCGGTATGAGAGCGGCTTCCGACTTCCCCCCGGCAGTTGGGGCGATGACCAGCACATCCTTTCCTGCCGCCACTGCAGTATACGCACGCTCCTGCACCTCGCGGAGCTCCGTCCAGTCGAGCCGTTGGGCAAGCACCTGCTGGAGGGATTCGTGTAGATTGGTAAATGCCGAGGACATAATTCGGTACAGCGTTTTGCTTCGCGCAATATGGTCTTTCCGGACAATGCGTTGTCCAATGACCGTAAGTGTGCATCAAAGACTGATTAAAAACACATAAATACCACCATTTCCAGATTATTATCCGGTAAACAATGATATCACCATGGGTTTGTCCAAAGAGTTTCTCATCGAGCCCATGCTACGCATTCTCCTTTAGATAGGGAACCTGGCAGTTCCCCGGTTCCCATTGTATTGTCGTGAGAGAGAGTTTACCAGAGGTTTTGTATGCTTTTTGGAATCCCTGACCCGCAGATATTGATTGGCTATGGACTGGCCATTGGTCTAGCCCTGGCGTGTATTGTATACGGATTACTGAACTGGAATAAAGAGGGCAGCAACGATGGCAGTTAACCCAATCACGATGGCCGCGCTGGTCCTGATCTACCTTGCAGCGACACTCATCATCGGTTACATGGGGTACAAAAAGACGAAGAGCGCTGAGGATTATCTTGTCGCCGGACGCGACAGTCACCCGGTGATCATTGCCCTTTCGTACGGTGCCACGTTCATCTCCACGTCCGCCATCATCGGGTTTGGCGGGGCAGCGGCAAACATGGGGATGGGGCTCATCTGGCTTACAGTCTTGAACATCGGTCTTGGCATCCTCCTTGCATTCGTCCTGTTCGGCAAGAAGACCCGGGAGATCGGCCAGCGGCTCTCTGCAGTCACGTTTCCGGACCTGATGTGCAAGCTCTATAAGTCCCCGCTCCTGCAGTACATTGCGGGGTTCATCATCGTCATCTCCATGCCGCTCTACACCGCGGCAATCCTTATTGGCGGTGCACGGTTCATCGAACCTACGCTCGGTATTCCCTATTCCACATCACTGATCCTGTTTGCCCTGATCACAGCAGTCTATGTGGTTTTCGGCGGACTCATTGCCGTTATGTACACGGATGCCTTCCAGGGCACGATCATGCTGATCGGTATGACCGTTCTCCTGGCCCTCACCCTGATTGCCGTGGGCGGGTTTACGGCAGGAACTACTGCGCTCACCAACATGGCACACCTAGTCCCCAAAGCACTTGCTGACCAGGGTATGACCGGCTGGACATCCATGCCCGTGCTGGGATCCCCGATGTGGTTCACCCTTGTTACCACGATTGTTATGGGTGTGGGTATCGGCGTGCTCGCACAGCCTCAGCTTGTCGTGCGGTTCATGACGGCAAAGGATAACAGGGCCCTGAACCGTGCCGTGCTCGTTGGCGGGCCGTTTATCCTGATGATGACCGGGGTTGCCTTCACCGTGGGTGCACTTTCCAATGTGTACTTCTACCAGACCTCCGGCAAGATCGCTCTCGATGCAGCGGGCGGAAATGTCGATTCCATCATCCCGCTCTTCATCAACGGTGCAATGCCGGATATCTTCGTGGTGATCTTCATGCTAACCCTTCTCGCAGCTGCAATGTCCACGCTCAGTGCCCTCTATCATGCAATGGGCACGGCGCTGGTCTGTGATCTCTGGGGGCGGGGTAAAGAGTGTGCACTCTCGATGCGGGCACACCAGTACGGTATCGTACTGATGATGGTCGTTTCGACAATCCTTGCCTTCATGCTGCCGATCAGCATCATTGCACGGGCGACTGCGATGTTTATGGGCCTCTGCGCATGTGCTTTCCTCCCGGCATTTGCTGTCGGGGTCTATGCAAAAGCACCATGTACGAAAGCTGCGCTCTCCAGTATGGTGACTGGTGCTGTGATCTGGTTCCTCTGGACCGCGTTCTTCCATGCAGCAGAAGCAAAACCCCTGGGAATCTGTCAGGCGATCTTCGGAAAAGTTACGCTCCTCGGATCCCCGTGGACTGCAGTAGACCCAATCGTGATTGCGCTCCCCATCTCACTCGTGGTCATGATCCTCATGCAATGGCAGTCCGGCAATCAGCAGCCGGCAGCGGTTGCCGCGTAACACCTTAAAGGGGGGATTCTTCTCCTTATATCAGGAGAAACTTTTTTTGTCCAGCGCGTCGAGTGATAACCATGGAACTCGCGCAGAACAAATGCACCACGTACCGGGCGGGATCTCCCCCGTTAACCAGAAAGGAGACCATGGAGCTCCTGGCCCAGGTACCCGGATGGTCGCTGGATAATGGTCATCTGGCGCGGACGTTCGAGCGGGAGAGCGCCGGTGCATGTATCACGTTTTTTTCCGAAGTTATGGATCTCGCAACCCAGGAGGGTCATTTCCCCGATATCTCCATGAAAGAGTCACGGTTTTTTGAAGTCCAGTTCTATACATACCCTGCCGGCGGACTGACCCTGAACGATTTCATCATGGCGGCAAAACTGAATGAAAAGGGTAAAACGCAATAATTTTTTTTTAATATTCAGATAATGCGGCCTGTCCTGAAACCTGTAACTTAAAAAAAATTATCGAATTCTGAATTTACTCACGATCTTTTCCCGAATCGCGTCTTTGGGGTATGCCCCGATGATCCGGTCAACCAGCTGGCCGTTGGCAAAGAGCATGATGGCGGGGATGGCGTCAATGTTGAACTCCCGTGCAAGTTTCTGGTTCTTGTCCGTGTCACACTTACCAAAAGCAACTTTATCGGAAAATTCCATTGAGAGTTCTTCCATAATCGGCGCGATTCTCCGGCAGGGCCCGCACCATTCCGCCCAGAAATCCATAACTACATAGGGGTTTGTGCGGATAAATTCTACAAAATGGGTCTCTTCAACATCGGTTACAACTGCCACTTTTGCTGGATGTCTCATTTTTTCGGTCAGCTCCTGGATGCGCTTCTCCCGTATCTTTATGATCTCGTCATCCATAAGGATGTGTGGGAAAACGAGGAATTAAAGCTGATCGGTACCTTCCCGGGACCGACCCGTAGGTTAAGTATATCAGCGCACCCTGCCTACATTATAACCCTGCTTATAGGAAGCGAGGTAGGGTAGTCAGGATATCCCGACGGGCTCATAACCCGTAGACCGATGGTTCAAATCCATCCCTCGCTACTGACTGTTTTTGTGAGATTCCCGTGGGGAGCCAGGGGGCTCGTTTCAGTGAGTTTCTTTCTTCCGGGTAGCCCGTCATTTGCGACCATTGGGACGGATTCTTACCGGTTAAAAGATTTCAGGCTTTTTTTCGTGTGCCCACTGCAAGAAGTGCAATCATACCGCTGATAGCCGCAATCCCGCCCAATGAGGATTTTGTTGGCACCGGGTTTGCGGAAGCCTGCTGTACAACAGGAATGCAGGTAGCGTTTAAGAATGCAAGGGTCTCACGTGCGCGGGAAAAACCCGGGTACGGGAGGTTGTAATCGGGATCGAGGGGAAGAGACCTCTCCAGAGTTTCCCGCGCACCCGTGCAGTTCCCGTTTGCAGCAAGGAGGTTTCCCTTAACATGCCAGTAATGGACATTTTCCGGTTCAAGGGCGATTGCTGTATCGATTGCAGCGAGCGCCTCATTGATTTTCCCAGTGCCCTTGAGTGCGAGTGCTTGCACTCCATAGTCTGGGGCGTAGTTGGCGTTGAGTGATATGCCGGTGTCCGCATCAGAAAGGGCAGCTGAATAGTTCCCGAGTGCAAGGTACCCGTATCCACGGTTGGCATACCGGACCGGTTTTGGGTCCAGCAGGATCCCTTTTGAAATGACTTCAACCGATTTTTCGTACTGTCCCATCTTCCGGTAACTGTAACCCTGGAGGCAGAGGAGATCTGCATTATCCGGATACCATTTGGTACCTCTAGTCGTGATGAGAAGGGCACTGGTCCAGTTCCACTCGACTACCGCCGCTTTTGCCTCGCTTAGGTATACCGAGTCATTCTGCGGGGGGATTTCCGGAGAGCCCGGGCCTGAGGAGAACGTTGCCGTGAAGCTGTTTACGGCCCCTGCCGGTATAATCAGACATAAAAGGAGTCAAAGAAGGAGAAGTGTGTTTTTCATAACCGGTCCCGTGAAAGATTGTTCCTTTCCTCTCGATATTTGTTCCTGTTGGCTTGGGATAGGGGATATTTCGCGGATGGGCAAAGAGGATAACTGGATGGTTACGATTATTTCCCAATTTCTTTCGTTGTAAAAAAAAATTCGGAACGCACGTGACCGTTGATGACAGTGGGCAAAAATCCCGTTAAAAATTTCGCAGTTCCCATCCCCTATTCGCGGTACAGCACCGTATCGTTGCAATAGCGGATGTACTGATCGCGCGGCTGCAGGAGCGGGCGGTATTGTAGGGGGATCCCAGAATTTACAGGACCCCCTCAAGGGGTACCCCTGCTACTAAAGTAGGGGCGGGGGATCATCCATGAGGCAAAAAGAGGGCCGGCAAATTTTCATGCCTCGCGAAAGCCGAAGCTCCCCTTCGGTACCGTGATCTCGAACCGTGCACCCCCGCCCGGTCTGCTTGTCTCCCTGATAGATATTCCGGAGATCGCAAGGATCTCGCGGGAGAGGAAGAGGCCAAACCCGGTATTTTTTCCAAAACCCTGCGTAAACAGGCGAGCCTTATCGGCTTCAGCGATGCCCGCACCGTCATCCTCACAGACAATGACGAGCTCGTCGGCACTTACTTCTGAATAAACCCGAATCGTCTTCATCTGTATGCCCCCGTACCGGATCGCATTGTCAAAAAGGTTGTAGAACACCTTCTCCAGAAGCGGGTCTGCCAGTACCTCTAGGCCCGGGCGGTGCAGTTCTGTCCTGAAATCTGCCATTGGAAGCCCTCCTTTGGCCCGGATTATGCATGTATTCACATTCTGCCACGATGGCGCTATCGAACCCATATCCTGGTACGTCCGGGTAAAATTGATCTGGGCTTCTATCGTTGCAACTGCTTTCCTTGCCCTTTCAAGATAATCGTGCGTTTTTTCCGGGTCATGTACAGCATCACTGCTCAACTGCAGAAAACCATTAAGGATTATGAGCTGGTTGAGAACATCATGACGGGTAATACTTGAGAGAAGCGTGAGTTTCTGGTTTGCACGGGATAACGTCTCCTCGACCTGTTTTTGCCAGCTGATGTCGCGACCTACAGACTGGTATTCAGCCACTTCCCCCTGCTCACTGAAAATAGCCCGGTTAACCCAGAGCAGCCAGCGCATCTGGCCATCAGGCAGGACAATCCGGTACGTGATCTCGGCAACCGGAGCTTCATTTGTAAGAGACATGAGGTGTTTTTTGAGGAGGGACTTGTCCTCAGGAGAGATCGATGGAGAGAATTTTTTATCGAGGATCTGGTCGCGTTCAATAGAGAAAAAGCGGCAAAAGGCATCGTTGACAAAGACGAGGGTACCGTCAGGCAGGAAGCGGGAGATCAACTCGGTCTGGTCCTCGACAACACTTCGGTACCGCCGCTCACTCTCGACGAGCGCCACTTCAATGGTCTTACGATCAGCACGTTCAAGAGCAGATGAGACCAGATCCGCTACCGCTGCTGCAAAGTCCTGTTCGAGAGGAGCCCAGATTCTTGTATGCCCGGTATGTTCATGACAGACAATCCCCACCACCAGCCCCCCTCTCCGGATAGGGACATCCAGCATCGACATGATGTTGAGCGGAACGAGGTATGATTCGGTAAATTCCTGCGTGCGTTCATCCTGGCGTGCCTCATCCGCTGCGATGATCCGGTTCTCGTCGAGAGCTTCAAAATACAGGGGATAATGCAACCGTTTCAGGATCATGCCACTCGAATGGGTTTTTGAGGGGCCATCATAACATTCTGAACAGATCAGTTCTGACAGGTCATCGGAGAACAGCCATACACTGACCCGGTCAACAATGATCGTTTCGGCATCGATCTTTGTAAGAGAGTGGAGAAAACCATCAATGGTATCTGCAGGTAGCTTTGCCATCTGCACCAGCGCCTGCTGGGTTTTCAGGAAGAGAAGGGTCTGGGATTTGTCCCGCTCTTCGGCCTGACGTCGTTCAGAAATATCTTCAACCATGACGATTACTCCCGAAAAATCGCCCTCCCCGGCACCAATAGGCTGGCTCACAATCCGGAGTATCGATCTCTTTCCTCCCGTTGAGGAGGTGTATTCTCCCTCAAAGAAACCGGTATTTCCGTCCAGTGAATCCCTGATGGCCGCCACCAGAGCCGGATTCTCTATTTGGTTCAGAGTGTCAAATCCCATCAGCTGCAAAGGAGATACGCCCATGATATCGGCAAATTTCTTATTCACGGTAACAATGATTCCGTTTTTATCCAGCTGAACGAGCCCGATGGGTGACCGTGTGAACAGCAGACGGTGCCGCTCTTCACTCTCGCGTATCACCTTTTCAGATGCTTCAAGCCGGTGCCGTTCATCCTCATTACGCCGCTGGATGAAGAAGAATGTCAGCACCAGCACAAGGATGAGAAGGGTCGCCGTAATGGGTGGCAGGCAGGCAAAAAAGATCTGCCCGGACCAGTTCCGGGCATCAACATCCATACCGAAAACCGCGAGCGTCTTTCCGGTCTTTGGATCGATAACCGGCACAAGGCTGCTTACCCACGTGCCCCACCGGTCGGAATCGGGACCCTCGGTAAGGGAGATACCTGAGATAAATGCCTTTTTGATGAGAGCAGTTACTTCGGGATATTCCTGCCCGGGTGGCGAGTAGTTCTCTGATTCCGGGGGTTCCGAATCAACAAAGAAGAAGTATGTGCCATCGGCTCTACTGCCGATGAGATAGGCAAACCGTACATCCGCATCGGCGGCGCGGAACCCGGCCATCTGTTTTTTTAAGGTCTGGTATTCAGGGTTGGTGAGATCGGTTTCTGAACCAACCAGGTCTGCCACTTGCGAGGCGTTGATCCCGACACCCGCAAGCCGGGCCTGGGTAAGCAGCTGCTCCCGCATATGCTGGTCTTCCCGTCCGGCAGTCCACAGGCTCACTGCGGTTCCCATAACAAGAATAATCAGAATGGCAACGATCAGCCAGCGGTTCAGATCATGTTTCATGCGAACTTCTCAGTATCCCCCGGCTAACCTCGTGCAGTTCAGAAGGATCCTGCCAAAGATCCTATTCTGCTACCCGTTATTGTCAGTCACCCGGATCTGTTGTTATTCAACGATGAGTCGGCCAGATGTTGTCGGTTCGGCATTATACAAGTTTCGGATGCCTTACCTTGTAAACACGTGTACCTGCCATGACAGACATCAACAAAAAAAGAGATTACTGGGATCAGCGGACCCTCGGGATTTCATCGCCCGGTGCGGTTGCTTCTTTGTTCGGGGGGTATAGGTTATACCATTCAGGGTTACTGTGGTCTCGACCGGTGCGGGTTCCCATTTCCTGAACATATCGCGGTACTCCTGATCCTGGTTACGGGAAATAGGATAGGTCCGGATATAAAAAATATCATTTGAGACGAGATCGGTCTGGTACTCGAGACCCTGCGATCCCTCCGGCGGGCTCAGCTGGTGGGTCGTTCTGGCCCAGTCCTGCGGTGCCTCGAATGCGATGTGGAGCTCTGTATCCCTCCACGCCTTGACCGGAACAACATAATGAATTATCGTCATGATCACCTGCGGGGTGCTGGTAGTAACAGCAGTTGCCGGCACCGTTGCAGAAGCAACAGGAGAAGCAACCGGTTGGGGGAGGGGGGCGGGCTACGGATCCCGCATGCGGATATATCTCCCTGATAAACACCAGCACTCGCTGGCGAACCCGGGAACGATACGGGGTGATGCACTCGGCGAACGGGAAACCGGCAGAACGGTGTTTTGTTCAACCGTATCAGGAAATAAGGAGCATGGCTGTAGCATCGCCACTATTCCTATAAAAAAAGATACAAAACTGAATTAAAAAGAGGCGAATGCCCGGGTTCCGGACCGTATAAAAATGAAAATGAATATCAGATGATGACATTCATTTTTCAAATATCATCCTCATCTCCTTCATTTAAATCATAGTTTTCACTGTTGGCATCCAACTTGTCAGCATAAATGTCCATCACATCATCGTATGGATCATTGTCCGGGTTCACAGAATCCGCGCTTTCCTCGTTTCTGTAACGTCTTCCGTGATCCCGATAGTCGCGATAGCTTTTTCCCATTCGTTCTCACAACCTCTCACGATTATTCTGAAAAATAAAAATCAATAATATTTCAATACTAAAAAAAGTTTTTGTCTCAACCGGAATGTTTTTTCAAGCCGACACATTTGACATCAGATCAATATGTCAATGTGCTCGAACCGCCCAATCGGGAGATTTGAGGAAATCAGGTAACAAGAACCAAAAAAAAATCCCTGCCCTGAAAGAAAGGTTAAAAAACACTTTTTTTCGTGTCGCATGTACGCACATTTTTCGTGACAAGATGGCACCCCTTGACCCCTCTCCATCCCGGGCATTTTATCTTCGGCCTGATTGCGGGCATCTGTCCCTATAATAGCATCCTGTGTCTTGGGTTGCTACCTGACCAGCCGGAACACCCGGTTATCTCCTGTCGCCGTCCTCAACCGGACGGTCTCGTTCTGTATCGGTACGGTTCTCAATACGTAAAAAACGGTTTACCCTTTTTATATTTCTGCTTCAAATTTACCGAGCTTTGACTGGTAGGTCCCATCAACGAAATCGATCTGCCGGGCCTTGGCATGTTCGCCATCGATCTGCACCGGGTAACACCCGGTGAGACACCCGGTGCAGAGATCCCCCTGCCCGATCCCAATCGCCTCGACCAGCGCATCCAGAGAGACATGGTGAAGCGAAGTTGCCGTGATGCTGTGCCGGACCTCTTCTTCAATCCGGTTACTTGCGATCAATTCCTCGCGGGTTGGCATATCCACCCCAAGATAGCAGGGTGCCTTGATTGCCGGAGATCCAATGCGCATGTGGATCTCCCGGGCACCGGCTTCCCGCATCATCTCAATAATCCGCTTGGAGGTGGTGCCCCGCACGATGCTGTCATCGATCAGCACGATCGACTTGTCCGCCAGATGCGCTGGTATCGGGTTGAGCTTGATCCGGACTGCCTTCTCCCGTTCCTTCTGGGAGGGCATGATGAATGTGCGTCCCATATAACGGTTCTTCATTAAGGACTCGACAAACGGGATCTTTGAGGCTTCTGCATACCCGATTGCGTATGCCGTCCCGGAATCAGGAACCGAACAGACAGAATCTGCCTTTACAGGATCTTCTTCGAACAGTTTTTGACCGATCTGCCGCCGCACGGTATACACCAGTACGCCATCAATGATCGAATCCGCACGGGCAAAATAAATGTATTCAAAGATGCAATGCGCTCTTTTGCCCGCTACAGCGATCTGCGTGTACCGGATTCCATCTGCATCGATCCTGACCAGTTCGCCTGGTTTAACATCCCGGATAAACTTGGCACTCAGGGCATCGATTGCCACACTCTCGGAAGCGACCATGTAGCCATTCTCGGTCTTCCCGATACAGAATGGCTTGATGCCCAGCGGATCCCTGAATGCATAGATGAACCCGTCTATCAGCATAACGATCGAATACGAACCCCGGAGCTTGCGCATACAGAGATGGACTGCATCCTCAACACAGCCCGTATTGCTGATCTCGTTGATCAAGATCTTGGCGATGATCTCGGTGTCGGTAGTAGTGATGAAAAGTTGCCCGGTCTGCTCGAACTCTGCCCGGAGTTCCGCAGTATTGACAAGATTCCCGTTGTGGGCGATCGAGATGAAATGATCCTTGAACTGGAAGTTGAGCGGCTGGATGTTTTCAGGAAGATTCGCCCCCGTTGTCGGGTAGCGGACATGGCCAATTCCGGCGGAACCTTTCAGGTCTGATAAAACAGCAGGGGAAAAAACGTCGGCGACAAGGCCTTGCCCCTTAAATTTCTGGAGGTTCAGGCCATCGAACGTGGAAATCCCGGCGCTTTCCTGCCCACGGTGCTGGAGAGCATACAGGGCATAATAGAGCTGGATGGCTGCACCGCCAGCATCAACGATGCCAACGATACCACACATAGTACAACTCTAATGCGTTGGGATTTTTGGTCTCTTGGTGTGCCACTTGTAGCTGAGTATTCGGGTGCTTCTGCCAAAACCACAGGCAGAGCATTCTTTCTTCTGGGCATGGAACGAAACTTTACCACATCGCCGGCAGGTGACGTGGGTCTTCTTGTTCATCTTTCCCATTGATGGAGTGCCTTTTGACATGTTACTTCACCTTATTGATCCAATGATGGGGATATATAGATCACATTATCGCCACGGACGATAAGCGTACCTACTTTCTGGACTTGTCCGTTCTCTGTCTCTTCGGCTTTGTCGAGCACGAGATTCATATGAACATCATATCCCTGGAGTACTCCACGGATTTCTCTCCCACCTTTGAGAGACACGATAACGGGCTGACGATTCAGCACCAGATCTAAAATATCCAACGGCCTTTTGGTCATAACAATACCTTGTTACCATCGCTCTGGAGTAATATATGTGTGTGAGCAGGTTACTTAAACATACCGTAGATCGGTATCATTCACAGCATTTTCCTCCCTGCCCTGAGGGAGAAAACACACCACAGATGATCCTGTAGTTCCCGCATTCGATCCATGCAAATTATTTTTAGCGGGAGGGTTGAATGTACGAGCGGAACAATGAAAAAGATTGTCGTAAAGAAACGCCATTCCATCAGGAAAAGCCAGGGACAGGAGCTTCTCATCCGCCTCGCTGAACAGATCGGAACCTCATCCGATCTCTTCCGGGCTGATATGATCGAAGTACTGGAGACTAATGCAGATGTATCCCTGTTTATGGTTAACAAAAAACCGCTCCTGATGGATACCGGCGACTGGACGTTTCCTACGCTCAGAGGGGCGGTACAATGCCCGTTTCCGGAGCGCAGGGTGACCGTCGATGCCGGGGCAATTCCCTACGTAGTGAACGGTGCAGACATCATGAGGCCGGGCATTGTTGCGGTCACTGACGACGTAAAAGCGAATGCCCCGGTCCAGATTGTCGATGAGCGGCATGGTAAGCCGCTTGCCATTGGAATTGCCCTGCTGGATGCGCCCGCTATGCGTGCCAGTACAGCAGGAAAAATGGTAAAAAAGTTCCATCACGTCGGAGATGAGATCTGGAACATGGAGATCTGACCGGAAAACCTGCAACAACAGCGTGCGGGAAACTGCCGTTTTTCTCTTTTTTTACGGGCAAAATCGTGATTATCGGGTTCAAAATAGATACTATTAAATAATTTTCACCATATAGTTTTTTTATGGTTAAGATCATAGACACGCTCCTTGGCAAGAGTTCCGGAAGTTCGGATGACGATTATATGGAACTCGATCTGGCTTCCTACGAAGAACATGGTGCCGGATCCCCCGCACTGCTGGTAAAAATTGCAACAATTACCGACTTAAAAGACACCCCCCGGATCAAGGATGAAGTCTACAGCGGTAACATCGTCATCGTTGACATCTCCCGGCTCAAGATGGACAAGATCTCCTACGAACGGGTTTTAAAGGACTTAAAAGAAGTGGCAAAGGATGTCAATGGCGATATCATCGGTCTTGGTGACCAGCGCTATGTCGTACTCACCCCGATGTCCGTGAAGATCTCGCGCGACAAGATCGGCGGGGCTTAAACGTTGCGTACAATCGTTCCGGGTCCATGCCCAACGTGCAATTCCGAGATAGAATACCTGTATACTACAGAAAATATCCCTTATTTTTCTGATATTCTCATCATTTCTGCGATCTGCCCCTCCTGCGGCTATAAATTCGTGGATACCCAGATGCTCAAACACGGTGAGCCGGTGCGATACGTGTACCGGACTGCCACAACGGACGATCTCGCAATCCGAATAATCAGAAGTACGAGTGCCGCAATTGAGATCCCGGAACTCGGGGTGCGGATCGATCCCGGCCCCACCTGCCAGGGATTTGTATCCAACATAGAAGGAGTACTGGATCGCATAGTGCAGGCCGTTGGATCAGCTATAGTTGACGGGGATGCGGAAGAGCGGGAGAACGCCCGCTTGCTGCTGGAGAAGATTGCCCAAGTGAAGTGCGGGGAACTGGCGGTTACGATTATTCTTGAAGATCCTAACGGCAACAGTGCGATCGTCTCTGACTTCGCAGAGAAGAGCACGTACACGGTTGAACCGGAGCCATACAGTTGAGCCGGTCTTCCCATTCTTCTGATTCTGAAATTGCACTAAAAAAGAAAAAACATTTTTTTCGTTGGCAGTATCTAGACGATCTCCAGATCGCCTAAAAACGCACCGGGTTCTTTGACAACCTTACCGACAACCTGCGCACCTTTCACCATCTTCAGCACACAGGCAACACTCGTTTCCGGTACCACGTAGGCAAATCCCATGCCCATATTGAAGGTACGGTACATCTCGGCAGCCGTGATATCCCCGGCTTTTTGTATCCATGAGAATATCTGGGGAGGTGTGATCGGCGTATCGAACCGGAACCCGAACTCGCTGAGCCGGTTGAAGTTCAACAGTCCACCACCGGTAACATGGCACATCCCATGCACGGTACAGGCAGCTGCAACCTCCAGGCTCTCATGGTAGATACGGGTAGGAGTGAGCAGCTCCTCGCCAAATGTCCTGCCACTCTCCATCTTCCGGCCATAACCGGCATGCTTCTCCACCACACTGCGGGCGAGCGAGAGCCCATTGCTGTGGACACCCGTTGACGGCACACCAATAATCTTATCGCCGGGCTTGATTTTTTCACCCGAGATTATTTTATCCTTCTTCTGCATCCCAAGGCAGGTACCGGCAAGGTCAAGCCCGTTGACCAGACCCCTGAGTGATGCGGTCTCCCCGCCAACGATATCGATATTCGCCAGTTTCGCACCCTCATTGAGCCCGATACCGATCTGAGCCATCTTCTCGATCGAGAGTTTGTCGGTCGCGATATAGTCCACGAATGCGATCGGCTCCACGTTCATAACGTAAAGATCGTTGACGTTCATCGCCACGCAGTCGATACCGACCGTGCTCCAGTCCTTCATCTGATCGGCAACGAGCATTTTTGTACCCACGCCGTCAGTGGTCAGGGCAAGCGCGTGTTCACCGAAACCGATCAGGCCGGCAAAATGTCCAACACCGCCCATCATGGTGCAGCTGCCTTTTCTCCGGTAGGTCAGATTCCTGATCAGGGACTTGATAGCGGTTGCTTCGAGATCGATATCTACTC
>JANXYM010000116.1 GCA_025350045.1 Methanomicrobiales archaeon
GGAATGGCAAGCCGTTCGGTGATGTCGGTCAAGCTCTTCTGGCCTTCAGAGAGGAGCTGGAGTATGTCGCTCGCCGTCTGGCTGCCCATGGCTTTTGCTATCTTCTGAGCCCGTTCATCGCCCGGTTCTAAAAAAACAACATTCTCGGCCATGGTTGTCCTTTACAATCATTCCTGCAGGGCTGCAATTATGCGTTCACGCCCGACCTTTAAGGCAAGATCGATCTGGCCAACATCCGGACCGCCTCCCTGCGCCATCGTGGGTTTGCCGCCGCCTTTTCCTCCTAACAGGCTGCAGACCTGGCCGATGATCTCACCGGCATTGACCCGGGAGTCTCCGGAAGCAAGGACAACCCTTACCGTTTCACCGACACCGGCAAGCAGAGCGATACCCCCATTTTCCGATACCGAGCTTGCAAGCTGGGCAAGTTCCTTCTGGGGGAGATCGACGCGTTTGATGACAACGGAAATACCGTCCATCGATTCAGCCACGAGAGACTGCATCTCCAGCTCCACTACCTTTGAGCTCATGCGTTCGATCTCTTTCTTCTGGTCTTTCCATTCAGAAAAGAACCGGTTCACGGTCGCCGGCAGGTTGTCCGGTTGTACCGAGAGGGCTTCTGCAGAAGAAGTGACAATCTGCTCGAGATGCTGCATGTAATAGATCGCGGCGATCCCGGCGGTGAATTCGATCCGCTCGATACCGTCCTGGATATGCTCCACCCGGATGATCTTGATGACCCCGACTTCCCCGGTGCTCCGGCAGTGGGTACCGGCACAGGCTTCGATATCACCGGCTACTTTGACGATACGGAGATCCCTGCCAGGGGGTACCCCACCCTGGTACAGGGAGAACCCGTACTTCTGTTCGGCCCGGGTCCTGTCTTCCGTGGAGATCTCAACCTGCTGGTTTGCCATGATAAGGCGGTTTGCAGCAGTCTCTATCCTGCGCAGCTCGTCGGGAGTGATATGCTTGAAATGCCGGAGATCCATGCGGGAACTTTCGGCGCCTTTCTGGGCCCCGGCCTGGTGAATATGTGCACCGAGCACTTCCTTTGCTGCATGGAGGATGATATGGGTGGCCGTGTGGTGGCGCATGAGCGACCAGCGCCGCTCCTCGTCCACCATGCCTTTCACCCGGTCGCCGCGCTGCAGGATGCCGCCGCTGATGTGGTGGAGAATTACTTCGCCGACTTTTATCACATCATCGACCCTGACCATGCTCTCGGCACTGACCATGGTCCCGGTGTCTGCGGGCTGTCCCCCGCCCTCCGGGTAAAAGAGTGTCTGGTCGGTGACTGCGTACCCGTCAAAGAAATCCAGCACAACGGCTTCGAACTCGATGTCTGAGGACTGCTCGTAATAGAGCTTCTTGGTCGGGGGGAGTCCCTGCACCCGCTCGTCATACTTTGCCTTCGTGTCGACTTCTGCTTCCTTCTTTGATTCCGAATGCATGTCGGCAACCATGGAGTAGAAATTGTCGGGAAGGTCAACAACCGCGCCTTCTTTGGTGGCGATATCCTTGATCATCTCGGGCTGGATACCATGTGAATCGTACAGGGTGATGATCTCGGACAACGGCACCCGCTGGCTTTTGGCCTTGTAGGTCTTTGCGATCTTCTGGACAATCCGGGTTCCGCGTTCGAGGGTTGAAGCGTATTTCTCAGTCTCGCGCTCTGCAATCTCGCGGACAACACTGATATCCTGCTCGAACTTCTTCATGCCGATGATCCGGGTCTGCTGTTCGATGAGATCCGCAAGCGGCTCATCGATCCTGAGATCGGTTAACATCCGGAGCGTTCGCCGGATAACGAGCCGGGCCAGATATCCTTCCCGCACATTGGAAGGCACAATGCAGTCGCCGAGCATGTAGGCAAGGCAGCGGGTGTGATCCACGGTGGCGTAGACTTTCTCCATCGGGGTAATGATCCGGTCGAGTTTTTCCGGCGAGATATCAATGGCTGCGGCCACTTTCTTTCTCAGCTGGAAGAGGTTGGTGCCCGAGATATCCATCAGGCCGGCGAATTTTGCATTGAGCGAGAGGATGCGGGTGTAGTCCTTGTTGTCGAGCATGTGGGAGAGACCGGCTGCCCCCATCACGTGGCTCACCATCTCCGGAAAGACCGCATCGTAGATCGTGGGCGAACCTTTTGAAGCCCAGACCAGGCGTTCCAGCCCGTAGCCGGTATCGACTATCCGGAGCTTCATCGGGTAATACATCTCGCCTTTGAGATCGTACCCCGGCTGGTCGGTCTTCTTTCGCCCGAGACTCATGAAGACGAGGGTTGCAATCTCGAGACCGCCAATGAGCACCTCGACACTGGGTCCGGCATTTCCGCCGCCGATCCACGGGCTCTCCTTGAACGTGACCTTGTTGAGATCCCCGCCAATGGAGGCAATGAACTGGTCGCAGAGCTCGACCGTCCGGTCCTTCCAGTAGATCTCTTCTGAAGGCGTGTTGAAGGCGTGGTGTGCCATCATCTCGAAGGTGGTGAGGTGCCGGCCGGACCTGCCTACCGAATCGAGATCATTGAGCCGGATGCAGGGCTGGGAGATCGTGAGCGGGTTGGCCGGCGGGGGAACGATGCCACTGGTGACAAACGGCTGGAAATCCGCGATCGATGCGATGGTTAAGTAAATATCGTCCCGCCACCGGGCTGCAACCGGGTAGCGCTCAATCCGGGTGTGCCCCTGCTTCTCAAAAAAGGAGAGATAGGCCTCACGCATGGTATCGAGATTGTGTGTCTTAAAGACCGGCTCACCAATAAAATTGTAGGGTTCGCAGGGCGCATCGCCGCAGATCTCCCGCGCACTGTCCCGGGTCCAGAAGGCAGACCCGCAACTCCTGCAGATCTTGCGGACCATTCCCTGTTCCTTAAAATAATCCAGCTGGTATTCCTCTTCGAGCATGAGCAACCACTAATCGTCTGTACAGTTGATGATGAACGCTAATTAGTGTATTGTCTCATGCCTTTCCCGGGTTGGATTCCCCCTTAGGGATATTCCACCGGTCCTGGTACCAGGCATCAACCGGTTCTGCCAGATCCGCACCGGTCGCAATCCGTACCGCGAGCAGGTGCCAGCAGGTCCTGCCCCGGTACAGGAAATCCCGGCAGGTGCAGAAATCTTCGTCCACCACATATTCTGCAGTCCTGCCTTCAACAACGAAAAAATCCCGGTACTTTTTAACCTTGCCGGCATCGATGGCGGCAAGTGCTTTCTTGCCCCGGGTCCCAAAAGTGGTTTCAACCTCTTCACGCAGGGCTGCATCCAGTGCATGCTTCCCGTTAATCCGGTGCCAGAGATCGTTCATATGAGAGAACGAATACGGGGAGGATCATCGAAATACTGCCAGCCTTTGCGCAGAGCAAGGCGGCGCATGGCCGGGGCTTCCAGTGCGTAATGGGTTGCCTCAATGCAGGGCAGGGGCGAGGAGCGGGCAACCGCGTGTTTGAGCTCTGCCGAAAGGAACGCGTCCGCACCGGCAGATTTTGCCCCGGCAAGGAAAGCAGGATCAAAACCGCTCCCGGCTACCACGGCAAGACGCGACAGGGTGGTCAGTTCACCCCAGACGCGGATATTTCCCCCAAGCCGCCGGGCCAGTTCATCGATGGTGAGGGTGCAGCTGCCAATAAGACCCGGCGAGAGCGGGATTCGGTTTTCCAATGAAAGGAGTTCTGCCAGGGCATCGTTCACCCCTTCGGGTGCGTGATCGAAATTGGTGTGCATGACATAGAGGTTCATCTCCGCTTCGAGCAGCTGGCGCATCAGCAGTGCGGTTGGCCCGGTAAGGGATGTTACCGGCGCCCATAAGGGGGTGTGGTGGACTACGAGCATATCAGCACCCGCTTCAACAGCCTTTCTGACTACTGAGGCGGTTGCATCCAGTGCACAGCAGACCGTCCCGATATCCGGCCTTCCCTCGACAATCAGGCCGATCCTCCCGCTATCGAACTCCTCGGCGAGAGCGGGGGGGGCGAGGCGTTCCATCTCCCCGATAAAGTCACGCACATGCATACAGGTTATGGGAAGCCGGGGGTTAAAAAATATATATTACTGTTGGTAATAACGATTGTATTAAATATGCATTAAAGCGTATTTCTGGATATGCACAAGACCATCAGCCAGATCAATGAGCGGATCCGTGACGGCAGTGCGCGGGTGGTCACCGCAGAAGAGATGCCCGCGATCGTTGCCGAACTCGGAGAGCAGGGAGCATTAAAAGAGGTGGATGTAGTTACCACCGGTACCTTCGGCGCCATGTGCTCTTCCGGTGCCTTTTTTAATTTCGGCCATGCGGAACCCCCGATACGCATGGAGCGGATCTGGCTGAACAATGTGGAAGCCTATGGCGGACTTGCGGCTGTGGACACGTATATCGGGGCAACACAGCAGTCCGATACCCGCGAAGATGAGTATGGCGGTGCGCACGTGCTCGAGGATCTGGTTGCAGGAAAATCCGTAGAACTCCGTGCAAGTTCCCGCGGCACCGACTGCTACCCGCGCCGCACGATCACCACCGAGCTGTTGCTGGAAAACGTAAACCAGGCGATCATGTGCAATCCCCGCAATGCCTACCAGCGCTACAATGCGGCAACAAATACCACCGATCGCACGCTCCATACCTACATGGGAACCCTGCTGCCCGGCTGCGGGAATGTGTCGTACTCCGGAGCGGGGCTTCTCAACCCGCTCTCGAATGACCCCCACCTCCGGCTGATAGGGAGCGGCGTCCCCATCTTTTTATGCGGTGCGCAGGGAATGGTAGTCGGCGAGGGAACCCAGCATTCACCTGCCGGCGGTTTTGGCACGCTGATGGTCACCGGGGATCTCAAGCAGATGTCGCAGGACTACCTGCGGGCAGCAACCATGACCGGCTATGGCGTTACGCTGTACGTGGGACTGGGCATTCCCCTGCCGGTACTTGATATCGATGTCGTCCGGGCGACCGCAGTACGGGACGAAGATATCAGTGTCGATATCCTGGATTATGCGGTTCCGAGCCGGAGCCGGCCTGTACTACGGAAAGTCAATTATGCAGAACTCCGCAGCGGTTCGATTGACCTCAATGGCGAAGAGGTGAAGACTTCGTCCCTGTCCAGTTTCCGCAGGGCCCGTAAGGTGGCTGCGGAGCTGAAAGGATGGGTTGAGCAGGGTAAGATGCAGCTGGCTCTTCCCACGCGCCAGATTGATCCCAAAAAAGTATCCCGGCCCATGCACCAGAGCACCCGGGGTCCCCGGGTGCTCGATATCATGGACAGGCAGGTGGTCAGCATCCGTGAAGACGAGGAGATCAAGACCGCTGCAAAAAAACTGCTCAGGGGCGAGACAAATCATCTCCCGGTGATCAATGCAGCGGGTATCCTTGTGGGTATTGTGACCACTTTTGATATCTCCAAAGCGGTGGCAAACCCCGGAAAAGCGCATCTTGTCAAGGATATCATGAAGACAAAAGTGATCACGGCAAAACCTGAGGAGGCTGTAGATATCGCGGTGCAGAAACTCGAGCAGTACAATATCAGTGCTCTGCCGGTTGTTGATGCAGAGCACCGGGTGCTGGGTATCCTGACTGCCATGAATCTCGGGAAACTCTTTGGCGGGAGGTGGCTGAAATGAAACTGCTGGTGAACTTCTCACGGGGAAAAGGCCGGAAGCCGATCATCGCCCAGGTGGTGCGCGATACCGGCGTGCTCATCAATGTGGAACGTGCCGTTATTGACTCTTCCGAAGGAGAGGCGCTCATCGATGTACCGGACGACCAGTGCAAGCTGGTAAGCGATACGATGATCAGTCTCGGTGCAAAGGTGCATATTCTCGAACACGGCGTCAGCCTTGACGAGAGCGAATGCGTGGACTGCGGGGCCTGCATCAGCATCTGCCCCCGGGAGGTCTTCTCGTTCGACCGGGACTGGAAGCTCAGCCTTGATGAAAAACGGTGCGTGCTCTGCGGCAAGTGTGTCGATGCCTGCCCGTCCCATGCACTCACCCTGCCGGTATGATCCGCGAGCGGTTCTCGTACCGGCAGACGTTTGCAACCATCCTTGCGGATACACCGGAACATATTGAAGCAGCCAAAGCGGGTATGCTTGCGGCACGTCAGGTACTGGAAGCGTACATTGCCCGGGATCCTTTTTTCGCCTCAACGTTCGACCCGTATGTGCCGGACTCGGACGACCTGATTATCACGCGGATGGCAGACGCAACACGGGTTGCGGGAGTCGGACCGATGGCGGCAGTTGCCGGTGCAATTGCATGGGCAGGTGTCGAGGCCATGCAGGAAGCCGGGGCGGTCTTTGGCGTGATCGACAACGGTGGCGATATCGCACTGGTCTCTGACCGGGATGTGCGGATCGGTGTGCATGCAGGAGAGGCTGCTCTCTCAAACCGGATCGCCTTTGTCGTGCCACCGCAGGATTCGGTGCTCGGCATCTGCACATCTTCAGCAACGGTCGGCCCCTCCATCTCCTTTGGTGTGGCCGATGCGGTCACGATCTTCTCCCGCAATGTGGCCCTTGCCGATGCATGGGCTACTGCGGTCTGCAACGAGATCCGGGTGGATAACCTCTCGGTGCTTGACCGGATCAACCCGAACGACGTGCGGGGGATCTTTGCGATCCTGGGGGACCGGCAGGTCAGGTGGGGAAACCTGCCGCCACTCGTGAGTGCGGATGTGGATGAGCGGCTGATCAGTGCGGGGGACCGGTAGGAGAGGGCCGAGAAATTCAATACGGGCGGTTCATCCCCACGTGTGTGGGGAACTCTTCGCGACTAATGCGGCCTGATGCGCCGATTTTATCCACACACCCGCGAAGGGTGTGACTGAACAGGCGAGGAAATACACTATCGCAATGCTATTTCAATCCACACACCCGCGAAGGGTGTGACGCCATTTGCATTCGTTGATGTTTCCCCGGACATAATTTCAATCCACACACCCGCGAAGGGTGTGACACCCTGTGTCTCCTTGTATGATTTCGCCTTCGATATTTCAATCCACACACCCGCGAAGGGTGTGACAACAACTACAACCCGAACAAGGTTGCGAAACAGATTTCAATCCACACACCCGCGAAGGGTGTGACAAAGCGTATCTTATAGTATTAATTATTTTACAATATTTC
>JANXYM010000044.1 GCA_025350045.1 Methanomicrobiales archaeon
GGAAAAAAACTATTTTTTTCCCGCACCACGGGGGAAATTCACGATCTTCAGACACTCATCAGCTTCCTTTATCCGGCCGAGATTGCGAAGAGCGATCGCTTTGTTGTAATAGACAAATGAGTTGATGGAGTTAAAATTGAGAGCCCGGTCAAAGAACACGAGTGCCTCTTCATTTCTTCCCAGCTCCCGCAGAGCAATACCTTTTGCTGTCGCTGCCCGGATATTGTTCGGGCTGAACGCGAGGATTTTGTCGAAACAGGCAATCGCCTCCATGTACCTCCCCAGTTCATTTAAGGCATATCCTTTGTTGCTGAGGGCAAACATATATTCTGGATCGAGAGCCAGAGCCTGATCAAAACACTGTACGGCCTCTTCATACCGGTGCACCTTTCTCAGGGCATAACCTTTCTCATACCAGAGGCTGATCAATCCGGGGTTTATGGCGATCGCTTTGTCATAGAATGCGATGGCACTTTCGTGCCTGCCAAGATAATAATAGGCCTGCCCTTTGTTCTCAAGGGCGGTGATATTCCTGCCATCCAGTTCAAGGACACGGTCATATTGCACGATGGCATCATCATACCGGCCGATCTTCATCAAACGATGGGCCTGTTCCAGCAATGTATTGACGTCCATACCTCTCATTATACCATTCACATGGTCTATGATAATACCTTGCTGAAATAAAAAGGAGGGATTTACTTCTTATTCAGGATAGCAGCACCCGCTCCCAGCAATACTGCAAGGAAGACCGGTTCAGGAGGAAGCGCTGCTTTTGTCGTGGGCACCGGTATGGCCGGAGATGCGGTTGGGGATGTCGTCAGTGTCGTTGGAGCAGGGGTTGGTGAAGTGATAGCGAGTGTCGGCACCTGAACCGAGGAGTGCATCTCGGGACTGAGCGTGTACGTCGTCCCGCTGCCGGTCGAAACCCGTGACGTTGTGGATTCTTTTAAGTAGACTTCAAGGGTCTTGTAGGAATTCGACCCGCCAAGGTGGGCCTTGTCAACCGGCTCGTTCGTTACATAGACCAGGTACGTCCCGGCATTGATCTCGTTTTCGATGCGGGCCGTATTCCAGCGGTAAGACCATTCCTGATTACTATCCAGGTCAATCTGGGTGAACTGCCCATGGTCAGCCCGCTGGGTTACGTCGGTCAGGGTAACCCCGTTCTCCGGCAGGCCCGGGCCGGTCATGAAGAGATAGACACTGGTGCCGGTATAGGACACCCCGTGGAGGTTTAAGGTATCACCCAGTTCTGCCTCAATATTGGCATCGGCCGCAGAAATGGGACAGATCATTGCAGAAGTCATGAGGCAGACGACAAGGATGCATATATACCGACAGGTACCGGAACTCAGAATAACGCGGGTCAATTCAATCACTGAATAGGAAATAAACTGCCGGGAGGTTTATAGATTTGTGCACGGAATATCAGCGTGGTTTCCCCGGGAACCTCACGGGGAAGTTGGGCGGAGAAAGTCCCCGGCTGATAACGGGATGTGCAATATCCCGTGACAACTCATCCCTTACCAGGAGCGGGGTAAAAGAATACCTCATTGGATTCCTTACGTGTCCGCATCCTTTTATTTTCATCACCCCAAGGTTGAAGAATGAACAGGATGCATCAGGAGTTGATCCGGTCATGAGTTGCGAACAACAGGTTTCGTTCATAGGACGGGTAAAAGAATCATTCCACGACTCTTTCGGAGAGATCGTCTTTGGCATGTCGGACGGCACCGTTTCGATCTTCGGTCTCGTAGCAGGTATGGTCGCGGGAGCCCAGTCCGGCAACGTCATCGTTCTTGCAGGTGCAACAGCAGCGATCGCGGCAACCGTGTCGATGATGGCCGGGGTATTTTTGGACCTTGAGTCAGAATGGGATGCAGCCAAGGTCGAAGCAGAAGAGCGGGCAGAAGAGATCAGATGCGATCCTGAGAGTGCAGTAGCAAAACTGATGGGCGATCTGCAAACTTCCGGCCTGAGTACAGCAAGCCTCGATGCAATCCGTGCTGATTTCCAGAAAAATCCCCTCGCCATCCAGAAGTTCGAGGATGCGGTTGCAGCCGAAGAAGAGTCTGCGGCCTCGAAAGCCTCGGTCTATGTCCATGCCGGCTGGATGGGAATTGCAGACTTTATCGCTGCGATGACGCCGGTAATTCCGTTTGTATTCCTGCCGCTTGAACAGGCAAAGATCGCCTGTATTGCGGGAACTGCTGTGCTCCTGTTCCTGCTCGGCCTCGGGCGGGCACGGATCGGCAAACGCCCCGTAGTCCGGACGGTGCTCGAGACCATGGCGATTGCCACTGCTGCAGGTATTGCCGGTGTTATCTTCGGCCTGCTGATAACCTGATGAGGACAATGGACAACAGTTCCCCCCCAAACTTTTTTCCGGATAAACTATCATCTGTCTTCTCCGGTTTCTGCGTGGTCATCAGAACCATGAAGAACAACAACGGAAATAAAAAAATAATTCCCCCGGTTCCTCCCCCGCCAGCCGTTCCTTCCGGACTCAGGGTTTCCTTAAAAAAAGCGCAGGGGGGCACTTCCGGATAATCTATCCGGAGTAAAAGGATTCCTCCCGGGGATCGTTTTTGCACTATCCTTGTCAGGTATTTGTCCCGGGGTATCTCCGTTTATAAATCCGGGCGATCAAACCCTAGAGGAGAACAATGGTCATTCTTGATTCTGCAGAAAAACAAAGCATGCTGATGGAAAAGAACCGCATGGAATCCTTAACTGACGGGATCTTTGCGTTTGCCATGACCCTGCTCGTCGTGGACATGATCCTCCCCCGTGATGCGGTCATAACGCAGACTGCCAGTGCTGCTCTCTTCTCCCTGATCCCTGCTTTTTACCATTATATCATAGCTTTTTTTATCCTTGCGGCATTCTGGATGGGGCATCATGATCAGTTCAGCAAGGTCCATCACATTGACAGGAATTTTCTGTTCCTGAATGCAATTGGTCTTTTTTTTGTTACCCTCGTCCCGTTTTCAACCAGCTTCATCGGAGATTACTCCCAGGATACTGTCGCGACCTGCGTCTTTGAGTTTAATCTCCTGATTCTCGGCCTGATCCTCGTCTTCCAGTGGTATTATTCGAGCCATAATCACCGGCTCATCTCCCCGGAATTATCTCCCTTCGAGATACGACACCGGATGTACAGAGGACTGATCATACCGGCCATTTCTCTTGCGGCAATCATCACTGCCGTGATGGGTTTTGACAGTAGTACCATGTTGTATATGGCATCACCCCTTGTCACGTATTTCGTGGAGCGGGTTTCTGGCTCTCCATAATTCCTTAAAAAACGCATGGATGCAAGCAGGAGCTTTGGCAGATGTCCCTGTTATTAATCGGTCTTATATATCCATAAGTGACCAAAAACCGACGGGACGGAACCCACACCAACACCCATTTTTTAAGAGATATTCCACGTCGAACGCCTTCCGGTGCCATCAGTATTGAGATAAGGAAAACCGCAGGATGCAACCGGAACGAAAAAAAATCTGGGTAATGTTTATGATGAGATCATACCTGCAGGGGTTCAAAACCCTGCTTGAACACCTTACCGAACTGCACACGGATCTTTGGATCCTGGGCACAGACCGGGCAGATGTAATCATCAGGCAGATCTTCGAATTTTGTTCCGGCTTTTATGCCCCGATGCGGTTCCCCGCGTTTCTCATCATATACATAGGAACACATGGAACAGAGATATCTCGTTGGGCGCCACTCATCAAATCCCCATTTTCCGATCTTTCCTTTGCCCTGGTACCCGCAGACCGGGCAGACGTAGGTTTCGGGAAGATCGTCAAACGCAGTCCCCACGGGAATGCCGTTATGGGGTTCACCACGGAGGGGTGAGTAGATGTACCCGCAGAGTTTGCATTTATACCGGGAAAGATTCACTGCCGTTTTCTTGGTTCCTGCTTTGGCCGTGCTTTTTTTTGCTGTTTTCTTTGGCAGGGCTTTTGCCGCCAATTTGGCAGGGGTTTTCTTCATAACCGGGGCCACTGCTTTTTTTGCTACAGTCTTTCCTGCCACTGCAGACTTTTTCTTTGTCACAGGAGAGGCTTTTGCTGCGACCGGTTTTTTTATCGTTTTTACACTGCTCTTTTTTGTTGCTGTCACTGCTTTTGCCATGAGAATACACCAATGCGGCCTTTTCACCCTAACGAATATGGCGTGAGGTCAGGTCCGCCTTACGTGAAGATGGAGATTTGTGGTTATTATATATTGTGAATGATGCAAGCCCGTGAGAAGAATTTCCAGTCTGGAACCCGCATTTTTATCCGCAACCAGTGCATATATTCAGGATCAGACCATGCAGGATCTTATTACCGGCGTTATCTATTCCTTTGCCACCCTGTTCATTATCCTCGATCCCCTTCTGTCCGTACCGGTATTTGCGGCAATGACCAAGGGTAAACCTGCGGCAGAGATCCACAAACAGGCATTCATCGCGGTTGCCGTTGCGGGCGGGCTGATGTACCTGTTCCTGGTTTTCAATAAAATGATCTTTGATATCCTTGGCCTCAATCTGCCCAGTTTCCAGATCGCCGGAGGGATTCTCCTGTTCCTTCTTGGTATTCAGTATGCGCTGGGTATTGAGATCGGGCACTGTAAAGAGCGTACAGAGACCGCAGTGGGCGTTGTTATCGGAACGCCGCTCCTGTGTGGGCCGGGTACCATCACCACCGTGATGCTGCTTTCAAGGGATTACGGACTCCTCATTCCTTTCATTGCCATCACCCTCTCCCTGCTCGCCACATGGCTGGTTCTCTATTATTCGGAATTCATCCAGCGCATGCTGGGTGAAGTAGTAACCGACATTATGGGAAAAGTACTGGGTATGCTTCTCGCTGCTATTGCCGTAAAGATCATCGCAGCGGGGGTTATGGCACTGGCTGTCGGTGCCTGAACGGGGATTCGACAATAAAATCCTTTTTTCGTTCCGGTTTTTCATAATTAAATGATAATCCTTATCTCGATTTGAAAAAAACAAAAATTATGCGATGTCTACTGGTATCGGGACTTATTTTACTCCTCATCCTGATTCCTGCGGTCAGCGCTTTTGATCTCCAGCAGGCCTATATCCGGATTGATCCCCGGGGTGACGCAACGATCACGCTCACCTACCTGGACAATCCTGCAGAATATCTCGGTATTAAAACATTCATTGCCACATCGTCACCGGCGATACAAAACTACCAGAGAACCCTTACGCAGAGTAACGGAGAGGCCACGGATTTTAAGATTCTTTGCGCTGGTCCCGGTGCTGCAAAGCTCAGCTATCCCCATTTCGCATCGGTCAATGGCAGGGTTTATCGTACCGATGAATTCGATCTCGCTTCTTACGGGGTAGAGTCACAGCAGTTATTAGCGAACTATAATTATCCGGTTGATCTGAGGACAGATGCCATCATCGTCTTTCCGGATGGCTACTCTGTTGAACAAAAAGGAGTCACCCGTTTAGCACCCGTCTCCCACACGCTCTTCAATACGATACAGAGTCCTCCAGCTGCTGAGGACAGCTGCAAAGAGGACAAGCCAGCTACCCCTGTCCGGCATCATACCTGCTGAAGCAGAACCCGTAGTTGCTGTTGGAGCGGGTGTCGCCATAACCGGGCTCGGCCTTACTGCTTTTGGTTCGGCCGTTTCTGCACTGCTGGCAAAACTACTCATCTTTATCAAGAGCGCATTTGGCCAGGTAGTTCAGGGCCGGCTTTCCGAAGATGAGAAGAAGAAACGGGAGCTGAGGACTGCAGAGTCAAAAGAGATCGCATTCGGGTTCATGTGGCGGGAACTTGGCGTGATTGCCACAGGTGCCGGAATCATTGGCGTATTCTTCTTCTTTGCAGCCCGGACTCCGTTTGATCCCACTACTGTTGCAATCTATATCATCATGGGAGGACTTGCCTTATGTGCACACGAGATCGCACACGGGTACCTGAACAGAAAATACCAGTGCAGCACTGAAGTCCAGTTCTGGGGGCTGGGCTCCATTATCA
>JANXYM010000078.1 GCA_025350045.1 Methanomicrobiales archaeon
AGGTATGTCATTGTCGGCTTCCTTCTAATCCTGACAATCATCTTCCTGCCAAAAGGGCTGGTGAACCTGCCGGAAAAGATCCGGACATGGTGGGAAACAAAAAGAGTGGGGGAATATCACACGAAAAGATAATTTTTACCATGCCGGGATTTCTCCGGGAATTCCCCTGGCCCGGGAGAGTATGAATTAAAAGAAATAATACTCTAAAAAAAATGCCATATCCAATATTCCCGGCAACCGCTTCACCCGGCAAGCACGTGAAAAAGGATTACCGTACGTTTCAGAACCCGAGGTATGCCTTCTGGATGTGCGGGTCGCGTTTGAGTTCTTTTGCCTTTCCCTCTTTGATAATTCTCCCGTTCTCCAGCACGTAACCGCGATGGCACATATCGAGAGCATGCCGGACGTTCTGTTCAAGCAGGAGGATCGTCATCCCTTCCCTGCCGAGCTGTTCAAGGGACCGGAACACCTGCCCTACAAGAAGGGGCGAGAGCCCTGTTGAGGGTTCATCGAGAATAAGGAGACGGGGCTTTGACATGAGTGCCCTGCCGATCGCAAGCATCTGCTGCTCGCCACCACTCAGGGTCCCGGCCATCTGGAATTTTCGCTCCTGCAGGATCGGGAATAACTGGTATACATACGCAAGGGTCTTTTCAGTTTCATCGTGTCCGATCGCCCCGAGAAGGAGGTTCTCCGCGACGGGCATCTTCGGGAAGATTTCGCGTTTTTCCGGCACCAGTGCGAGCCCTTTCCTGAAAAGATCATACGGGTGATGGCCAAGGATATTTTCGCCTTCGAAAACGATCGAACCCGAAGCGCTCCGGTTGAGCCCGATGATGGTTTCGACCGTGGTGGTCTTGCCTGCACCGTTCGGACCGATCAGGGTCACCATCTCACCTTTCTCCACGTGGAAATCCAGGTCCCAGATAACCTGCAGGTTCCCGTGGAAGACATTGAGTCCTGTTACCGTGAGCATCTTTTTCCTCTCGTTAAAACGCGTTGAAGTCCCCGAGGTAGGTGTCGATGACCCGCTGGTTGTTCACAACTTCGTAGGGTCGGCCATCAGCAATCTTCTCCCCGTGATCGAGTACAACGATGCGATCGGAAACTCCCATGATGACACTCATGACGTGCTCGATAATGAGGATGGATATTCCCCGGTTACGGATATTCCGGATCAACTCCACAGCCTCATTGCTCTCCTTAGGGTTGAGACCGGTTGTGAGTTCGTCCAGGAGCAGGAGTTTCGGGCGTGAGGCGAGCGCCCGGGCAAGCTGCAGTCGCTTGAGTTCGACTACATTGAGGTTCCGGTTGATGGTTTCGGCTTTCTCTAGTGGAAAGTTGACCTCTTTAAGTATCGAAAGTGCCTGCAATTGTGCTTCTTTCATACTCGGGGCAATATCATTCCCGAACAGAATACCGATCATGACACACTGCCGGGCGGTAAGGTCAGGAAAGGATTCGGCGATCTGGAAGGTCTTTGCAATCCCCTTCCGGCAGATCCGGTCCGGTTTCATACCGGTGATATTCTCGCCCTGGAAATAAACCGTTCCGGCAGTGGGGGGAATCATGCCGGAAATGATGTTTAAGAGCGTTGTTTTACCGGCACCGTTCGGCCCCACGAGCCCTACGATCTGGTCGCTGCCTATCTCGAGATCAACGTTATTGACAGCCGTAAGGCCACCGATCTGTTTTGTTACTGCCGAGAGACTGAGCGTGCTGGATACACCCCAAAATACGCTGGTTTTTTACTATGCTATACTATAGCACAGTGGATTATTAACCTGTTTCGAAAAAAGATCACCGGCATGGGGGAATAATTCTATTGATACGGGTAAAAAGTCCCTTTCCCGGCCGATGCCAAACAGCAGTATGCCGGGGGAAAACAGGAGTGCCCTTATCCCCCGGCGACCGGTGGGAACACTGCGATCAGGTCACCATCAGCGAGCGGAGTGTCGAGTTCGGCCAGAAAATGAATATTCCTGCCATTTTTCAGGACGTTTACCAGGTCCTGGAGGGTATCTGGGGTGGCAAACAGAAGCTCGTCCAGACCCTTATACTTCCCGGTGAG